>NZ_JACJPC010000077.1:0-54177 GCF_014695875.1 Leptolyngbya sp. FACHB-541
CGTCTAACAGCATTTCAGGCCCTCCAGAGTCAGCAGGGTTAGCATAATAGCAGAGTTGTTCCCGTACTCTACATCTCTAGAGTGACGGGTATGCTATTTTCCCGCAAGTCCCTAAGTAAACGAATAGCAGTTAGCAAGTAAGTCCAGGTAGAGTTGTTACCAATATGTACAAGCACTGCACTACAGATCGAGTGAATGCTCGATTGTGTAGTCTCATATTGAATATTGGAATAACTGCTGCTGAAGCCAGGATTTAATTGCCTTGGCATCACGATTAAAACAATAAATCTAAAGAAAAACTTGCTGAAAACATATTCTATGTCTGGCTTTGAGAAGCATTAAACTAATGCTTCAACAGAATTCTCAAAGCCCTAAAATCAAAGTTCTGAAATTCTATGGCTCAGAACATTTAGCTATATCGCTGCTCTCATTTCAGGCGGATTGCAAGTATCCGGTCATGAATCAATGAAGAGCATTTACCTTGAGATGTCACAATCATCTTAGTCAAAGCCCTAGCATTGAGCCGACAGTTCATGTAGACTCTGCCTGAAACTTAGTTTTGTCTGCACCCTATCTTATAGTTATCAGATGCCTCCTCAGTTATACCACCTGGCTGCGTTCCTGGTTTCGGCTGTGGTAGTTCTTATTAGCACGCCGATTGTCAAAAAAATTGGACTCAAGAGCGGGCGCGTAGACATGCCGGGTGGACGCAAAGTTCACCAACGACCAATGGTACGCTTGGGCGGAGTTTCCATCTTTCTAGGAGCGCTTGTGGCGCTGCTAACCGTTTGGGGGCTAGGTGGATTTGGCTACCTGCCACCCGATAAAGAATACGAAATTTGGGGACTCACCTTTGGGGGGTTGGGCTTCTTTCTAATTGGGCTAGCCGATGATCTATTTGGTCTACCTGCACTGGTCAGGCTGTTACTACAGGCGATCGTAGCAGGGTGTGCTTGGCAGGTAGGGGTTCAAATCGATTTCCTCACCGTGCCCTTCCTGGGATTAGTCTCTCTGCCCGTTTGGATTAATCTGCCCATTACGATCATCTGGTTGGTTGGCATGGCCAATGCGATTAACTGGATTGATGGGCTCGATGGGCTTGCAGCAGGAGTCTCCGGGATTGCCGCCGTCGTCATGCTGGTCGTCAGTCTCTTCATGAATCAACCCGCCGCTGCTTTGATTGCCGCCGCCCTTGCCGGGGGTGCTCTGGGATTTCTCCGCTACAACTTCAATCCAGCCCAAATTTTTATGGGCGACGGGGGGGCTTATTATATGGGCTTTACCCTGGCTGGCGTAGGGGTAGTCGGGTTAGTCAAGAGCGTTACTACAGTTGCTGTACTCTTGCCCTATCTCATTTTGGCAGTGCCAATTTTAGATATGTCGGCAGTTATTTTAGACCGTTTACGTCACGGCAAATCTCCTTTCGTTGCAGACAAACGCCATCTGCACCATCGTTTACTCAACGCAGGGCTTTCCCATCGGCTAACGGTTCTATTTATCTATGCACTGACGCTCTGGGTTGGCAGTTTAGCGCTAGCCTTTTCTAATATCCCTAGCGGAGTTGCTTATGCAGTTGGGGCGACTGCATTGCTCAGCTATATGAGCTGGCAAGTTAGAAAACATGCCCGTCAGTAGGTGAATTTGATGAGCCATAGTGCTGAGACGAATAGTGCCGAAATTATCTGTGTGGGTACAGAGTTGCTGCTGGGTGAAATTCTCAACAGTAATGCCCAATTTCTGGCTCAACAGCTAGCTCAGTTAGGGATTCCCCACTATTACCAAACGGTCGTGGGAGACAATCCGCTGAGGCTACAAAAGGTACTGGCGATCGCCTGTGAGCGATCGCGCCTTCTGATCTTCACAGGCGGCTTAGGTCCAACTCCTGACGACCTGACCACCGAAACCTTGGCAGACTTTTTTGAAGTTCCGCTGATCGAGCGTCCTGACATTCTCGAAGACATTGCTCGTAAATTTGCCAGTCGGGGCAGAGTCATGTCACCCAGCAACCGCAAACAGGCGCTCATCCCCAAAGGCGCAGAAATCTTACCCAATCCCTGGGGCAGCGCTCCTGGAATTATTTGGCAGCCTCGGTCTGGGCTGACCTTGATGACCTTCCCCGGCGTTCCCAGCGAAATGCAGGCAATGTGGCAGCAAACTGCCGTTCCTTATCTTCAAAGCCAGGGATGGGGCAAGGAAATTATCTACAGCCAAACGTTGCGCTTTTGGGGCATCGGCGAATCCACTCTAGCTGAAAAAGTCGTTTCCTTTTTTGACCTGAAAAATCCGACTGTCGCCCCTTACGCTGGAAAAGGGGAAGTCAGGTTGCGAGTTTCTGCCAAAGCCAGTTCCGAAGCAGCAGCACTGGAACTGATTGAACCCGTCGCTCAGCAACTTCGTGAAATTGCTGGGGCAGACTATTACGGCAATGATGACGATACCCTTGCCGTAGCAGTTGGTAAACTGCTTCAGGATGCTGGACAAACTCTATCGGTAGCAGAGTCATGCACGGGGGGTGGATTAGGACATCTGCTGACATCAGTTTCGGGTAGTTCTAGCTACTTTAAAGGGGGAGTTATCTCCTATGATAACCAGGTCAAGATCTTGCTACTGGACGTTAACCCGGAAGATTTAGCACAGCATGGTGCAGTAAGTGATGTTGTCGCGAAGCAAATGGCGCTAGGAGTTAAGCAGCGTTTAGCGACCACTTGGGGACTCAGCATTACGGGAGTTGCCGGACCAACCGGCGGCACAGAAGAAAAACCTGTAGGCTTGGTTTACATCGGGTTAGCCGGACCAGATGAGCAGGTCGAAAGCTTCGTTTATTCCTTCGGTTCGCAACGCAGCCGTGACTGGATTCGCTGGATTAGTACCTGCAATGCGCTTGACCTGCTACGCCGCAGGCTCTTGATCCCCAGCAATCCTTAACAAATAATTAACCGACTTGATCATTCTGAAAGATTCGTTATGATCAAGGTGAACACTTTACGTTGACTTTATTTAAGCTAAGACTTTCTTGGCTTGATTAAGTTCCTGGTCTACGGCGAAGGAGCCTTTGGGTTAATGGATTACATCGAAAACATACTGGACAAGCTGAAAGAGTGGGCACGCAGGCTGATTGATGCTCTGTTAGGCCCAGAAGCTGAGCCTGAACCCGAACCCATTCCAATTCCTGTTAATGACCGCCGCCGATAGTCGTGAACCTTCTGGGTTAAGCGCCTCTTCAGAATCAAGCGCTCAATGGTTAGAATCAAGCGCTCAATGGCTGAGCATTTTAGTTCTGCATGGCCCTAACTTAAACCTCCTGGGTAAGCGTGAACCAGGCATTTACGGACATGAAACGCTGGATGGCATTAATCGCTCTCTAGATGAGGAAGGGCGATCGCTCCAGGTGAATGTTTCAACTATCCAGTCTAATCATGAGGGTGTGCTGATTGACGCGATTCACGAAGCGTTAGGAGAGCATCACGGTATTCTGATTAATCCCGGTGCGTATACCCACACAAGCGTTGCTATTCGAGATGCGATCGCGTCTGTCTTACTGCCAGTTGTAGAGGTCCATCTTAGTAACATTTACCGACGCGAGGCTTTTCGGCATCACTCTCACATTGCACCAGTGGCAATTGGGCAAATTAGCGGTTTTGGAGCTGACAGCTATCGTCTGGGGCTTCATGCGTTAGTTCACTACCTGAGACGGAACTAGTACTCAAGTTTTTACAAAAATTCGTTACGCTGGAGAAAGGCTGAGTGTTAAACCACTTGGTCTTTTTGCTTTTGAAACCGTTCATGACGGGACGGTGCGCTACTGGCATGGAGGAAAGATGCTGACAGAAAAACTTGAGCAACTCAAAGCTCTATTTACCGAAATGGGACAAGCGCTAGTTGCTTATTCTGGTGGAATTGACAGTACGCTGGTGGCAAAAATTGCCTTCGATGTGTTGGACGACCGCGCCTTGGCAATCACAGCTGAATCTCCCTCCTTATTGCCCGAAGATTTAGAAGATGCCCGAATCCAGGCAGCAGAAATCGGCATCGCCCATCAGGTGGTACAGACTCATGAGATGGACAACCCCAACTACACCTCGAACCCGGTCAATCGCTGCTACTTCTGCAAAAGTGAACTGCACGACACACTCAAACCCCTAGCACTCAAGTGGGGCTATCCTTACGTGGTAGACGGTGTTAATGCAGATGACCTGTCAGACTATCGTCCCGGAATTCAAGCAGCGAAAGAACGAGGAGCGCGATCGCCCCTAGCAGAAGTCGGTGTGACCAAAGCCGAAGTTCGCGAACTCTCAAGACTGCTGGGCTTGCCCTGGTGGGACAAACCTGCCCAACCCTGTCTTAGTTCCCGGTTTCCTTATGGTGAAGAGATCACCGTCGGCAAACTTCAGCGAGTTGGCAGATCTGAACGCTATCTGCGCAACCTGGGGTGGCAAAACCTGCGAGTGCGTTCAGAAGCGGATACTGCCCGCATTGAGTTGCTGCCTGAGCAAATCAAAGACTTTGTCTTGAAGACTGATCTGCCGGCTCTAGTTTCTGCCTTCCAATCCTATGGATTTCTCTACGTCACGCTTGACCTGGAAGGCTATCGCAGCGGTAAACTCAACCAGGTTTTGCAACCTGAACTTCTGGCTCAAAACTGATTGATGATATTGGCTAATTTTGAAGAGAAATAATCAGCAGGAGCGACCCCACTTTGAGAATTACGAGCTGGGGCCGGAGGAGTCTGTCGCCATAGGACAAAAGGAATGCTGAGCAGCCCCAAAATTAGCACTGTGCCTGCCGTGAGCCAGACCATCAAGCGACTAGGGCGATAGTCTGCTTGTTCAATTTGCCAGAACACCTGGTTGTAGCGCCACACGGACAGGACGATTACTACCAGTCCAACAACAACCAGCGCAATACCGAGAGTTTGATAGCTAAATATGGAACGGGCAGCAAGTCCGTCCTCAACAACGGCAGTCTGTACTTCTCGCAGGAACAAGCCAAATCGAGCGATCGCCAGCCCAAAGCCAATTAAGGCGATCGCTGTCCTTAGCCATGCCAAAAAAGTTCGCTCATTTGCCTGATGTTCTCGCTGGCGATCGATCTTGGGTTGCTCGTTCACACCGATCAGCGATAGTTGGTAAATTGCAGCGCGACAGGCAAGTCTTCCTGCTTTAAACGCTGAATCACTGTCTGCAACTCATCCTTAGATTTAGCCGAAACCCGTACCGCATCACCCTGAATTGAAGCCTGAATTTTATTAAACTCATCTCGAATCAGCTTTGAAATCTTTTTGCCAATTTCTGCACTGATTCCCTTTTTCAGCTTGATTTCCTGACGCACTCGGTTACCACTGGCAGACTCAATTTTGCCGTAATCAAAAATCTTCAGCGGCAGATTACGCTTAGCAGCTTTAGTTTGCAGCAGCGTATGCACAGCCTGAAGGGTAAAGTCGCTGTCAGTGTTGATGACGATCGCCTCATCACCCAACTCCACAGTCGTTTTGGTGTCTTTCAAATCATAGCGACTGCCGATTTCCCGCACAGTCTGGTCAATCGCATTGACCAACTCTTGGCGGTCAAAGTCGCTGACAATGTCAAATGAATACGTAGAAGCCATGAGTAAATTGAGATAACTACGAGAACTACTAACTATTAACTTTTAGCTAACTTTTAGCAGACTCATCACCATAAGCGTAGCAATACTAGCGGAACCGACAAGAAACATCAGCGATCGCAGTAACGGCACGCTCACAATATAGAAAACCGAGTAGAAGAAGCGAGCAGCCAAATAGGCGATCGCCGCTCCAACGACCAGGGTTGAATTCAGTTCCGTTACATACGCCATTAGCGCCGCTGCTGCAAATAGCACAAAAGACTCAAAGGAATTTTGGTGTGCCCAGGTTGCTCGCTGTGCCACCGCAGGCAGCTTATCAAACGTAGCCCGTGGTGCAGACATGTCATACCCTGCTGACAGCCGACCGTATGCCACAACTAAGAAAGGCAGATAAACCAAGATAGCTGCCCCAGCGATCGCATAGAGCAGCGTCGTAGACACAGGTAACTGTTCTAGAAAAGACATCACGCAGGCTAGTCAAAGTAAAACAACGTCACTAGCTTACGCTGATCTTCAGCATCCTGGCAGGTTTTTAACAGCGTATGGCTGTCATGAAAAGCAAAGCAAATAAGCTGCTGGCAGCGTGACACGATTTCCTGATTACAGACGGCGCTGGCTTCTGCTAGAGATAGCGTGTCATTAGCAGGATTTTCAACTAGGTGCATGACCTGATCAAGCTGATCACGAGATTCACGGGGTTGACGACTCAAGCTCTGAGGTAAAATCACCGTCAGCAAATTGGGGTCGGCCCGCATCGCTCCACGAATTGCAGCGGAATTAGTGCCTGTAGCGCCAGAGGTAAGGAGGCGATTACCCGATAGCACCAAGGCATAACTCATCAACTCAATCAAATGCTGATGAGTAATGGGTACATGACGCGACCCTAGCACCGCAATCCGCTTTGATCCAGCTTGCTGAATCGTTGCCAGCTCTTGCAAGAATTCATCTACGTTGGGCAGATCTACTGATTGGCTCAAAGACGGTATTGGGCTGAACGACCCAGCTATTTTAGCAGGTGTAGCGTGTCATCGAAACTTACCTTTAAGCTGAGAGAAAATTCTCAGCACAATCACAAACTCCACTACATTGAGAATTTGTCTCTCATAAAGGTCATAGTTTCTTCTAAGGCAGTGACCGGAGGACGCTTTACCGAAGTTGAATCAGGTTTACCAGCACAGTGCGCGCAATATTGGGGTTGCCCTGAAGGCAGCGACTCTGCCAAGCTGAGCCGTTCTATCATTTCAGCAGACAAATTTTCCATGGATTGGCTTTCGTTTCCACTTAAAAAAACGAGCGTTAGACTTCCTAGCCGAACGCGATCGCCATCTTTGAGCAAAAGGCTCCGTTGCACCTTTTCCCCATTCACATAAGAGCCATTACTGCTATTTAAATCAGTCAAGTAGAAGCCTTGATGGTCAACGTATCGAATCACAGCGTGACAGCGGGACAGTCGCTTATCGGCGATCGGCAAAGTCACCTGACGAGAATCGCGACCAATAATCCAGGTATTTTGAGGCTGAGAGAGCATCTGTGTAGTGCCATCCCGCAAATTAGTTGTCAGATAAATTTGGCGATTTAGCACCACTCCCTGAATGTAGGGAAACATCATCCCGGGTAAAGCACTACCTCTTGAATTCTCCAGGTTAAGAATTTCATCCAATAACCCTCGATGATGTTCATAGAGCTTTAGAAACAACTGATACAGCCCTAGACGCTGCTTCAATTCTGTATTCTCTACGGTATCTAATAATTCTGATGAGTATTCGGCTAAAAAATTTGCGTTAATCATATCTAGCTTGGGCTGGCTGGGCGTGAAAAGTCTCACTGTCCTCCTTCTAATGGCTGAAGCGGTTGAGGACAGTGATGAGTGAGCTTGATGAGCGTTAAGACCTTGTGGGGATGCCCCTGATCTGACTAATCATTCCATTCGCAGATGCTCAACTAAACTGAGGTTCTGTGAGCACCAAACTTAGACTAAGACCTCTCTCTGCTGGAGATAACCGCAAAATTACGATCAAATACAGAGTTGCAGGCATTTCGGGTAGTGAGATCTACGGAATCTAGACTTTGCGCAAAAAGCTCAATAGCTCTCGGTTCACGGTTTGAGGAGCTTCTTGTTGAATCCAATGACCACAGTGAGGCACCAACTTGATTTGAAGAGGAGCATTGACAAATTGACTGATGCCCTCAGTTAGGGTTTGACTCAGCAAAAAGTCGTCTTCGCCCCATAACACTAAGGTCGGGACGGTAATTGGGTCAGGCGATCGCCCCCAATTGCGAAACCAAATCTGGGGAGCCAGCCATTGGCGGTAGTGGTTAATCGCTGCAGATAGGACACCTGGTTTTGCTAGAGCTGCCCGATAAATCTCCGTATCCCTGGCAGTGAATGCACCCTTACGGATCGCCTGTTCCTGAAACAGATTCTTGACAAAACTCTGTAAGTTCTGCTGGATCAACCACTCTGGCAATCCAGGAATCTGAAACGCTAAAACGTGCCAACTGCGCCGCAGTTGATCCAGATTGCTGACCATTTCCTGCATGAAGTGCTGCGGGTGAGGTGCATTGAGGATGGCAAGGCGATCAAGGTACTGGGGAAACTTTTGGGCCATGTGCCAAGCGATCGCCCCACCCCAGTCATGTCCCACGACGTGTGCTCGTAAATAGCCCAATCCTTCGATCAAGCCGCGAATATCGGCACTGAGCGTATCCAGGTCGTACCCACTTTGAGGTTTGTCGGAATCGTTGTAACCACGCAAATCGGGCACCACCACCTTAAAATGGCGTGCCAAAGCTGGAATTTGATGTCGCCAAGAGTACCAGAATTCTGGAAAACCATGCAGCAGAATGACTAACTCCCCTTCGCCTTGAGTAACACAATGTAAGCGAATCCGATTTGTCTCAATGAAGTGGTGCTGCCATGCAGAACTAAGTGCGGTCATAGAAGTTGAAGAGAACAGAATATTAGGTCTTTTTCGCTACTGAAGCCTAAATCTCCGGACTACTTGCATGACGCTGGCAGACCAGAGCAAATCTGGAATTCTAGCAAGTTAGCTGCTTTCGGCAGTTGAAAGTTAGCAAAAGCAGATGGTTATGAACAATACGGCTGTCAGTGCTGTCAATATTGTTACATCTCACAGCCTACTTCTGATGATATTCAGAACTAGCTACAGCATTGTCACTAAAAAGCATCGTGGTAAACTCAATCTCAAATCTCAACCAGAACTCGGCTCTGAGCTTAAAATTCTTCTATCCCTTCTTCCATGAGTAATCCGCTTCGGAGACTCAAATTTCTGCCCTGGTTGCCTCTTTTTCAGGTAGCTGCATTGGCTACAGGTTTAGCTTTTGTTGTAGAGATTTTGTTAATTGCAGGAACCCAATTCTCTCCTATCGCTGAGACGTTGGAAATCCTATTTCAGCCGCCGCTCGCTTTATTCGTTTTACTTGCGGCTGCAGTTGGCTTGGGAGCATTGGCTGCCCTAATTTTGGAGCGCTTTCACCAAAGAGTTGTAATTAACACGTCTGTGCTTTGGGCGCTGATCTTGTGTGTCATGGTAATGCTGATGGCGCGATCGCTTCTACAACTTCCTGTCCTTTTTCTTGCACCAGATTACATGACCTTGATGGGAGTTTTGCTGGGTGTGTTCTGGCAAGGAAAAGCATACTGGCGGTGATACTAGCTACCAGAATCAAGCTCGGCTTCTTCTGGCAAATCTAGATCCAAGATGGCATCTACGGTTGACGGGCTAGTTGCGTTGTTTAGAGTAGTTGCGGCGACCTCAGGATCAGTCCGAGTTGAATCTGGAGTGGAAGTGGGCGCAAACGTCGGGGGAACTTCCTGGGCAAACAGACGGGCGATCGCCTCTTCTTCGGCAATTTCTTGAGGTGGTTGGCTAGCAGCAACTTCGGGTTGAGTTGGAGGCATTTGGACTAGCTGAGGTCTAAGACGATCCGCTTCAATGGCGCGGGCGATTGCCAACAGCCGCCGTTCCTGATCGCTGGAAATGCGGTGCAGATTATTGCCTAACCCTGGAGCATCCCACTCGCTAGTGTCTGGATCAAGGAAGGAGCGAGTTCGTGCCCAAAGGACTGCATCTGAGCCGCGCATTCCCATCTCGTGCGCCTGTTCCAGCCAGTCAATATAACCTCCTCTGCTCAGAGCCGCCCTTGGGGCTTGATTTGCGAGATCAATGCCGTTTAGTCTTTCCTCTAAAGTCAATTCGAGATTGTGAGCGATCGCCTTCTGCTGTAGGACCTGAGCTTGTTGTCGCAACCTTGCCAGTTGCTTTGCATCTGCTTCTTCAGGTGAACTCGCTCCGTGCTGGTAGGAAAAACTGCCCAAATTCCAAACGCCATTACCCGGATCAACGTGTCCATAGTAAGCGGGGTTGCGATGTCCATCTGGGGTGCGCGTGCCCTCTGCGCTACCGACTGCCCTGGCAACTAATGAATCAGAACCCCCCTCAAACAATCTGGCTTCTATGTCCTGCTCCTGAGTAGGGGGTGTGGGTGTGGAAGAGAGAGCAGAATTAGGGGTGAAATTGCCTGAACTCGCTGCCAATTCTGCTGAAGGAGACGCCTGTGGAGCAGGAGCTACAGCAGGAATGTCGAAGCTCAGATCCGCAGGCTTGATGGGTGATTCAGGCGAAATAGCTTCAATTTGTGGTGGGGGAGATGAAACAGGTTGGGGTGGTGGCGGTAAGGTGTTGGTAGGCTGATCTGAGACTCCAACTGGAATTGCAGTTGCCTGAGTCGGAATTTCTAGCGGTTTTACCTGAGGTGGTGCAGTATCAACAGGAAGCGCTGATGCTACAGCAGGCGCTTGCTCGACCCTTGGTTTAGGTGAACGGGGAGAGAGATCAAAGCTTAGAGCGAAGTCATCTGCCCGAGCAGCTACACCGTTACTTAGCGCAATTCCAACAGAAAAAGGGGCGATCGCCATCCAGCGCAACAAAGACTTACAGAGGGTTTTCATGGCTTTTTCAAAGTTCGCTCCAGGATGTCTACGGCAGGCTCAACCAGGGCCCACCTGCCATCAGGCTGTCTTCTTAGTGCCGCAAACTGAAGATATTCGCCTGACCCAATCGCTTCTCCCTGGCTGACTTGCCCTAAGTTAGGACGCTTTAGTCCACACAGGCGAAACAGGTAAGCCGGAATTTGAGGCGTAGAAAAAATGACACATCCTTTGACATTGGGTTGGACTCTGCCGTCGAATGGGGCATAGACTGAATCGCCTTTCAGCTGAATCGAGATATCGCCCAATCCGCCCAATACTCGGTGTCCGGCGATCGTATCTCCAGGTGCTAATTCCCAGTCCTGGTAAATTTGAATTGCTCGGACTGCTTCTGTAGGACGGTTGCTACAGCCCGTAACCGATAGCAATAACGCCAGCGCCAAGCCAACTTGTCTAAGTTTGCAGATAAATTTACTGATGGCTAAACTGATACCCCGCATACTCATCGTCCTCGTAGAGAATGACCAGCCAGGTCTGAGGGTCAAATTCAAGAGGATACGCTTCTCGTTCGGCCGCAACGCCAGCCCGAACTTCTAAGCTCGGCAGTTGGCAATAAGGCTCTTTTAGAATGTCTCGAACTCTTGCTTTTGGATCTCGCTCTGGCACGATGAGCAGTTGAAGCAGTTGCTCTCTTGATAGCGCAACCTCTGACTTCACGCTGCTCGGGCAGACTTCACCCTTACTGCTACTGGAACTGCCCGAAGGAACCATACCGCGTACATCTATCAGCAGCCCCACAAGTGCAAACATCAGCCCGCCTGCAAGCAATGGTTTTAGAGTAGATCGTTCAGAATCATGGTGCTTCATCTTGTCCCTCAACTTCTAGAAACACAAAGCAGGACAGCACAATTAAGCGCCACGCGCCTAAGAAGATAGACATCACAGCAGCCTTCCTCCAATTAGCAAACCAGCCATGACGAGAAATAGACGGTAACCCCAGATCGATCCGGTTTCAGGAGAAACAGCAATTTGGTAGATGGCGATCGCCGCTGGCGTTAAAATTAGAGCCACGATTGGCAGCCACAGCCCTGGAAATGATGCCAGCACTAGATCGATTCCCACTCGCGCGATCGTCGAGCCAATCACCCAGATCAATGCATCTGGCAAGCTAAAGGAAGGTACTGCTACGGGTGCAGCGTGATTTCGGGAAGCTTTGGAGGCTTTACGGCGACGAGCAATTAACTGGCTGGTCAGTTTGGAAAGTTGTTGCCACAGCAGTTTTCCCCAGACTCCAGCCATTTCAAGAAACAATTCAGGTTCGGCAGCGCGACGTCTTGACACACCAACATGCTTTTGAGGTGAAGCAGAACCCGGTCTGCCTGCTCGGTAACGTAGCGATTGAGCCATCAAAGTTGCTTCTCGCTCTGCCTTAAACAAATCGATTGTTCGCGTCGTGATGATGAACGCCCCGTTGGGTTCTCGCTCTACACAGGGCACTACTTCTGTTAAGTATTCACAAACAGGAATTTCAGATGAAAATTCCTCTGCATCTTCTGGAAGGGTCTGGCGCTTGCGTTCTAGCCTTTCGGCGATCGCCCTGAGTTCTAGAAGAGCCGCCTCTTGCGCTATAGAGAGTTGATTAACTCGTTCAGCCTGAGCTTCTAAGCGTTTAATCTCTTCAGCGATTTGCTCTGCAGACGTGACACGAGGTGGCTTCAGGTTTAGCTGCTGAATCTGAAGCTGGGAAGCCGGACGTTGCGGCAGTACTTCAATGGGTACAGAAAAGTTGTCAGGTCGGCTACTCGCTAGAGTTGCTGAAGCAGAACCATTCCTCTGAGGAACATGAACTTGGGACGGAGGAGAATACTGATAAGCTGGTTTACGTCCGCTCTGAAGCGCCTGAAGCTTGGCTTGAATGGCTTTAATTTCTGCTTGCGACTCTTTCATATCAGCTCCTTTGGGGTACCTGACTACTCTGATATTTGCTGATGCCTTAGAATTAGTACAAGTGTACTATAAATAAACTCTTTTGCATCCCCCTAGCAAAATTTGTGACAGCCGTATTCTTGGGCAGATTTTCCCTGCTTCAGCCCAACGAAAAAGAAATAGAGGGAGTGACCCACAGGTCACTCCCTCTATTTCTCTTCTATTAAGTTGTAGTTAAACAATCCGTCTGTTAACGGACATCATCATTGTTCAGATATGACCTAGATTCGTAGGGTTTGTCTCCCCCGTTCACATCAGGTGAAGAAATTGGAGCTTTAGGAATCTCGATGACCGGACGGTCTACAGCAATCATCAGCGCAGTGGTAGAAACATCAGGGACATCGGGAAACTCAGCAACCTGCGGTGCAGGAGATTGGTAACCCGGAGAAAACACGTTCGATAGTACACCCACGAATGTTGCGGCGATCGCCACCCCTGCCCAAGCCAGAGCTATTTTGGGTCGGCGGCTCAGCCGAGAAAAGACCTGTTCCGCAGCTTGTTCTGCGGATTGTTCGGGAGCAGGGATGGGAAGAGACTGCATTCCCTGACGCAATCTTAAAAGACGGCTGTATAGGCGCTGGACTGTTGGATCATTCTGTAACCAGCCTTCAACCTGGCGACGCTCCGCCGCAGTTACTTCGCCATCCAGATAGGCACTCAGCAGCTCAAAGCGATCACGCTTTAAGTTATCTAATGCACCCAAGGGCTGCTGATTGTCCATTCCATCCGCCACATCACGGTGTGACGGTTGATTGGAATCGTTACGAGCACCAAAATTAGAGGTCATTTTCAGATTGGAAAGTCAAGTACCAGGTCATACGTAGCAACGAAATCGAGCAAGTGACTGACGTAGTGGCAAACGATGCTCATCTAGTCAGATCATAGGTTAAGTGGCTTGAAACAAGCACCAACCTGAAGCAAAATCATTAATTCGGCGTAATCGTCTCTAACCTGGTCCATTGCTCATCCACCTCCTCAATTGACCTTGTTATCGACCATCAAGATAATTCTGCAACTGATACTGTAGCCGCTGACGCGCCCTAGCAATCCTAGATTTTACGGTTCCTAAAGAAACGCCTGTAATCTCGGCGATCTCTTCATAGGCCATCCCTTCAATTTCCCGGAGTACAATTGTGGTCCGAAAGACTTCGGGTAAGTCGGCGATCGCCTCGCGCAACTGGTCATAAAACTCGCGAGTGATTAAATCTTCTGCTGGCCCGGGATCATCCGAGGCAATTTCCCAATCCATCTCACCATCTTCCACAGATCGAGGTGCATCAAGAGACAATGGACTGCTGATGCGCTTACGTTTGCGGAGTTCATCATAAAACAGGTTGGTTGCGATACGACTCAGCCAACCGCGAAATTTAGAGGGTTCTTGCAATCGGCGAATATTTCGATAAACCCGAATCCAGACTTCCTGAGCCAGATCTGCGCGATCTGACCAATCAGGAGCCAGATGGTATAGCACCTTTTCGACGTGGGACTGATAGCGGCGAAGCAGTTCAGCGAAAGCGGCTTTCTCAGGGCGTAACCCAACTTGACATTGCAGGATCAGGTCATAGTTAGAGAGTTTTTCAGCTTGCACTGGAACTTGAGGCATTGCCCCAGCCACTGACCAAGATACGGGAAAAGGATGACTCATCGGCAACGCTTGACTATGAGAGGTTCCGTCTTTTGATGACGCTGGCATGTCTGAGAAGTTCCCACAGATACTGCATAAGGTTTACTAGGCTGCAAATCCGCATCAGGTCTTTTTCAAGTTTGGCTGAGCGGTACAGCTAGGAGTTCACGACTCAGAGTGTCTGAGAACTGAACTGATCAGAAGGTTTGCTCATCCTAAAACTTCCAGAAATTTTAAGCTTTAGTTTTGAGTTTTCCACCTGAAGCAGCTTAACTTTATCGTCTTCAGCGAAATGGCTGAGCCAATCTGTGGGACGGTTTTTGATCTGCACACTGATCAAGCTTTGGCTCTGGCTCTAGTTTTGAGCGATCGCCAATACTCTATAACTAGCTTCAGCACGGTAATTGAGGCGCTGATTCATAAAAGCTTTATTAAGATGGCTGGCACCCTATCGCAACGATGAACCTCTTAATAAGAGGACTCAAAGTGAACTTTGCAAGTTTCCCAAAAAATGCTCAAGTTAAATTTAGTCCAACCCAAGCCTCAATCGGGTCAGTTGACTTAACAAGGTGCATTCCGGCTTCTGCAAACCGCTGAAAGGCAGACTCTCCCTGCTCGGTGAAGTCAACCACACCGGGTACCACAACTGGAGACGAACAATCTTCTAGCAGGTATACTTTGCTTGCCAAGGCTGGATCAGTTGCTTGAATTTCAGTTAATAAATCATCGATCGTCCAGGCAACACAGTGGCTTTTGGCTTGACCGGCGATCGCGATCGCATCAAATTTCAGCAGCTTTTGTAGAAATTGAGTGTTTTTCTGGGCGATCGCTCGCTTTTCCTGGTCCTCCAGCACCTCAGGCTGAAGCACCGAATAGTTTTCTGTCAGAGGATTGCTGCCCTTGATTTCCAGGTTGGTTTGGCTTTGACGAGCTAAATTGTGAAAAAAACAAGCTTCCTCAAACGCAGACACCAAAGCGTGCCCCACTCCGCCCAGCATGGAATGGTAAGGCCAAATCGTCAGAGGATATTTACCAACTGAATCAAGCTTGCGAACGTAATGCAACGCATAGTTTTGTAGTGCGGCGTAGTCCATCTGCACCACTCCATGAGCAATCGCTGGATTAACCTGCCAGACTCCCTGCTCCACATCCGCTAGGGAAATCATCGTCATTGCGGGCGGGTGCTCCCCCGCCTGATTCACCCAAAACACCGCATGAAAAATTTGAGTTGCAGTGTGAGTGTCCATCGTCGGTGCAATTTCGCTAATTACCCCCAAATTGCGATAAATGAATTCACATAAGCGCACGTTGTCCTCCACGGCACCCATGCCTGATCTGCCGCCTACAAATAGCTCAAACCCAGGAATACAAAACGTGTTTTGGACATCGATTGCTAGCAGACAAATTTTTGTCTTGTCATCCACAGCAGATTGCAGTTCGTGCTGTCTTGCCCAACTTGCAGCCTCTTTTGCCCGATCCTGATAGGGAACGCGCCACACTTCTCCTACCTTTGCTGAGTCAAAGTGTGTGGGAATCGGAAGTTGGGTTTTAGCACTCATCGTCTTCTCCTGGTTTTAGGATCTTTTGAAGCTACGTAGAATGAAGTTTATGCAAATTAGCAAAGTGGGCGTGGGGAACTACTTCCCCACGCCCGCTCTACTTATATTCGATCTAATCAAATACAAAAAATCTTGGAGACCTTAAGAAATCAGAAAGGGCATCGACGACTGACCGTGTTTCGTCTCGATGCCCTTGCTGGTTCGCTCCTCACACTGACATAACTCTAGCAGACCCCCTCCGATTTGTCATTAGTTTGAAGGAAATTTCACAACGGTGTGACACGCTTCACAACTTCATAGGTGCACAAACATCTAAGCCTTCTTCTAGTAAAGCTTTTAGAACAGCTTGAGTTGCCAGTACGAGTCCTAACCGAGCTTGAGCTAATTCTGGTTCAGCGGTTTTAATCTCTGCAAAGACACGACAGGCGGCGTGGAATTTGATGAAGTTTTGGCTAAGGTTTTCGCCTACCTTCAGGATCGAGCGCTGAGAAGGTGCATCAGAAAGTGTATCTACCGTGGCTACAAGTTGAGAAATGAGCTTGTGTTCAGCGGGGTGTTGGAACCGCAGTAACTGCCTTGAATTGAGCCAGGGAAAAGGTTTCGGTGTTAAAACAGACTCCAACTGAAATTCACTAAAGCTACATTCAGATGAATTTTTTGACAAACTCAGCAGTCCTACTTGTTGAGCCAGATAAATTTGAGAACAACATCGCGCGTGAGCGTACTGCAATTCAAATAACCTGGTAGAATTACGCAAAAGTTGGTTATCATTTTCATGAACATTTTTCTGCCTAAGGCGATCGCCCAGGCGAATAGACCGTTCAGTTAGGATTTGTAGCCAGCTAGCCAGCCCCAAGTCACTGAGTTGCAGATGAATCCATCCTGAGGGGACAACCTTAACAGTGAAGTTGCGCCAAAGCGCATCAGACAAAGGTTGATGGACTATAGCTTTGTCTCCAACAGCTTTTATTGAATTGGTTAAATACGCACTGATTGTCTGAGCATCGATTGTTTGAACAACGTCCACTGATTCACCTGGTAGCCTTGAGAGCTTTAGAGCGATCGCGGATACGTACTCAATCTCAGAAGTGCCTCGATTAATTCGGTTGAGCGGAACAGTTTGAGGCTGCTCTATATCTTTAGATAGATAGCCTTTACAAGATAGATCCGATACCTTGTCTCTGCGTATTATTTCCTTCGACAAACGAATAGCTTCTTGTATTTGTCTGATCAAAATTGGCTTTAGGGCGATATGTGCAATATCGGTCGAGAGCAATTTCACTGCAATCTGTTTGTTACTTACGACACACAGGAGCTTTCCTTGTTTGCCTAATAGCAAAATTTGTCAAAAAAAGCTCACTTTCATAATAAGGAGTAGTTCTGTAGTTCAGTCTGCGTCATGCAATAAGAGGACCTACGTATTTTTCCCTACCTGGATAGGGTGAGATGAAGTTAAGCTTGGCTTACCCTGTTGGCCAATTTCGGTTTGAGGAGTTGAGTCCAGCCCCCTAGCGCACTCAATTCATAAATGATTTCCCAGAGTATTCACTGATTCTTCGAGCTTCCGACTATGTACTCAGTATCCTCACAACAACCCGAGACAGCCCGTCCTTTCCTCACTTGGCAAAGAATTTTGGACTGGGCTCAAGAACATTATCGCTGTCGGACTTTTGCCAAGGATGAGAAGATCCCGGCTCGACCTGGACTCCTTTATTTAGTTCAACGAGGAGCTGTGCGATTAGTGGGCGAAGCTCAGGTGAGCGCAACTGCCAGCAACTCTTCTCGTCTACCCCGAATTAATTCTGAAGAAGCATTCTTAGGGTTTGTGGGTGCCGGACAGCCTTTTGAGATTGTGGCTCAGTCGCCTTTTACATTGCAGAGTTTTGCCCATGTTGACAACACTGCTGTGATTTGGATGTACTGGCACGACCTGGATAATTGGCCACATTTTCGCCGTGAAGTGCTGGATGCTTTTCGCTATCAGCATCAACGCAAGCTTTTGTGGCTAAGTACGCTGGGGCAGCGTCGCACCATTGACCGCCTGTTAGGGTTTTTGACCCTGCTAATTGAAGAGTTTGGTGAACCTTGCGAGGAGGGATATTGTCTGCCTTGGGCATTGACTCACGCTCAAATTGGTAGCGCCATTGGCTCAACTCGGGTTACAGTAACCCGCTTGATGGGTAAACTCCGACAGCGATCGCTAATTCGTACCTATGGCGACAATTTACTTTGTTTGCCTGCTGAATCTGTTATCCAGCGATAAGCCAAACATTGCTGTAGCCTCGCAGGCTCGGACAAAATAGCTAGGAGCGCCTCTGCTGATAGAAGGGGCGCTTTTTTTGCCGTCTTTAACGAATTCGGACAAACCCAGACTCTTCAATTAGTGCCTGCCCTTGATCAGTGAGCAGTAAATTGGCGTAAGCTTCTCCAGCTTGCTGATCAATTTGACCGTTTTGCTTAACCACAACAAACAGTCTGCGGGTAATGGGGTATGCACCAGTTTGAAATGCATTGGAGTTGAGTTGAGTCCGCTCAGCCGAGCCGCCACATTGAGAACCAACAATCAACGGCTCAACGTAGGGTGCAACAAAAGAATCGCCAGAACGGGCACCCAAGGGAAGGGGCTTCACTGTGCATTGACCTACAATCTCCGGAGCCGAGGCATAGTAAATTCCACCTAGATTAGTTGAAACTTCTCGCAGGGCTTGCGTGGTGGTGTCGATAAAGCTGATATTGCTGCCAAAATTTTGTCCACCCAGAATGTTTGCGACAAAAAATTCTACGGTGCCACCATCGTTGACCCGACGGGAGTAGGGGGTGATGGGTAGGTTAGGGCCGCCAACCTGGCTCCAGTTTGTAATTTGCCCGGTATAAATATCTCTCAGTTGATCCAGAGTTAGCCCAGGAAGGTTGAGGTTAGGGTTGACGGCGATCGCCATCCCTTCCAGTGCTACCGGAATTTCTCTCAAGGTAAAGCCGCGCTGTTCTGCTTCTTGATACTCTTGGGGATTGAGAGAACGCGAAGACTGAGCAAACGTAAGCTGATTGTCGAGCAGCATCCGAATGCCGCTAGCAGAGCCAGGTGTTTCTCCTAAAGGAGGGTTGGTGTAGCGCAGTTGATAGCCAGACCAAACACTCTGAATTACCGGATCGATCTGCCCACGAATAGGTGCCCAAGTTGTGCTGCCACCATAGCTAAACAAACCAGAAGGAACGTTGGGCACTCCTGCAAAATTGTCTGCAACAGGGACAGGCGGCGGTGCAGACGACGAACTGGAACCCGATGTGGAAGAACCTGGAGTTCCTCGCCCAAGCAAATCGCCAACCCCAGAACTGGAGCGGGTAAACCACCAAGCGCCAGCGCCAATCAAGCCGATCGTGATCAGCAGAGAGAGGATCAAGGCAGGTGTCTCGTTCTTTTGAGCCATAGTTGCTGAGGTGCGATCGCACACCCTTTATAGTTCTACAGAATAGTTCTATAGATTTAAGGCTTGATTAACCGATTTGAATTGTTGAAGCAGTCGCTACTGCACAGGCACGAAATCGTAACCATAACCAGAACGAGATCCTGGTTCAATGATCACAAGCTGCTCTGCCTGATTGCGATCGCCCGACGGCAAAAACCGAATCGTACCCGTTGCGCCCTCGGTCGCAAAGTTGCTAGCACTTAGCGTTTGTTCAATACCTTCACGGGTCGGGTTACTTTTCAGACCCGCAACTAAAGTCTGCGTTGCGTCATAGGCCATAGCTGTTCGCCAGTTAACATCGCCTCCCCAGAAGTTTCGAGAAGATTGAACAAACGCTGCTTGGGGGTCCGAGAGAATGTGCCAAGGCACTGCAACCACCATATCAACAGCAGCTTCTCCACCTACCTGAAGCGTCTTGGGATTGTAAATACTATCTCCACCGAGCAAGCGCAATTGCCCACGATTGACCGTTACGACTTGCAGCGCTTGATCAAGCGTAGCCGTATTAGCAATCAAGACCAGGACTTCAGCGTCCTGTGAAGCAGCTTGTTGAAGCGTATCTGCGGCGCTAAAAGCGGGGTCAGCCAGGTCAAACTCTGCCAAAATCTGTCCGCCATCCCCGTAAAGTGCCGTTGTAAATTCATCCTTGAGTGACTGGCTGTAGTCACTCTCAGAATTAAAGTAAATTGCAGCATTTTGAGCTTGCAAGGTGTTGACCATGTAGCGAGAAAGCGCTGCAGCAGTAAAGCGATCGCTAGGCACCGTACGAAACACATAGTTACCAACTTCTGAAAGCTGCATTGACGTACTCGTTGGCGAGATCATTACCAGCCCAGAATTCTGATAAATTTCTGCCGCTGCCAGCGTAGCCTCACTACCAAAGTGCCCGATCACACCCAACACCTCTGAGTTTTCTGTTAGCGCTTCAGCAACCTGTCGGGACACCTGGGGGTCGTTGTCATCATTGGCGATCAGCACCTTTAGCGGCACACCGTTGATGCCACCTGCCTGGTTGATTTCGGTTTGAGCCTGAGCAACACCCCGAAGAATTTCTAGAGCTGGATTTGCAGAAGTTGCTGCTGGAACCGGAACGGCAATGCTGTAAGCGGTCTGATCGCCGATCTGAGCGTTGTTGAGATAGATCAATGCCTCCGGATCGTTTCGATTGGCTTGGAGCGCGGCTTCTAGATCGGAAACGGCCTGCTCAAAGTTGCCAGAGGCGATCGCTTCCACGCCTGCCTGTTTTTCAGGCGATGTCTCCGCAAACAAGACTCTTTCTCCTGAACTCAGGCGCTCTTGAGTCGGTGTATTGCTTGCATTTTGAGGAGAATCAGAATCACCATTTGCCGCTGTTGGATTTTGAGCTCCTGGAGTCAGCGCTCCTGGAGCAAACCGATTCAACACCCACCAGGCTCCACCACCAAGCAGCGCTAACGTCAGCAACAGGGACACGATTAAAACAGGAGTTTCATTTTTCTGAGCCATAGCAAGTTCGCACCTCTCTTACATGTCTCTTAGATGAAGCGGGACAGCAGCGCATAAATCAGGCGGAAAATAACCGTAATAGCGATCGCCAGCAGTCCTACCAACCCTGCCAGAATGACTAGGGTTGAAAGCGATTCTCCTGTTCGCAGCACCACGAAGGCAACCACCGCTAGTGTCACTGCCCCAATAATCGGCAAGTCCCATCCTTCAATGACGCGACGGGTTTGAAGCAAGACTAAAACGGCGATCGCCAATAGCGGTAACCCAGCACTGAAGAGCAAAGACCCCGAAAAGCTATAAATGGCGATCGCCAGCAGCCCTGCTTCAAAGCCGGTAAATCCAGCGCCTCTAATCAATTCCAAGGTCGAAAAGGGGCGTACAGCAGGCTGCATTCCGGGTTGAGCAGCCGGGTGCATCGCGACAGGAGCGGGTGTAGGCGTAGGTGCAGGGGATGGCGCAGGCGCAGGACTAGAAGGGCGGGGAGGAGGGGGTGCCTTCCTAACAGCAGCGGCTGATCCAGATGAGGGAACCGGGGGTGGCGGAGGCGGGGGTGGGGGTGGAGGCGGGGGCGGTGATGCAGGTCTGGCAGTTGGGCCGGCAAGCGCTTCTAGCACCTCATCCGCCGACTGAAAGCGCTGTTTAGGAGACTGCAGCAGCATTCGGTTGAGGATCGCTTCCAGGCGATCGCTCACCTGAGCATAGGCTCGCCACGTCCATTCGTTGCCATACGAGTCATACAGTTCATCGGGTTGCTTTCCCGTCAACAGCGTAATGCAGGTAACGCCAAGCGCGTAGAGATCAGTCGCTGGATAAACCACGTTACCCGCCATTTGCTCGGGTGGCGCAAAACCCATCGAGTAAATTCCAGTTGAGGCCCTGCCTCCTTGAACTGCGGCGGCTGAAGTCAGCTGCTTGACCGCCCCAAAATCTAGCAAAAACAGCCGACCGTCCCGATGGCGCATGATGTTGGAAGGTTTGATATCACGGTGAATGGAGCCGTTGCTGTGAACAAACCTTAGCACCTTGAGAATTTCGGTCAGCACTTCCAAGACTTCTGCTTCAGAGAACTGTTTCTTTTGCTCCAGTTCCCGCTCCATGTCCTGCCCGTCAATAAACTCTTGCACCAGATAAAAGAAGCGATCGGGCTTATTAGGAGTGCGACTGGGTACATCTAATTCAAAGAAAGCCAGCAGGTCAGGAATCTGAGGATGTTTGTTGCCCAATTCCTCCAAGACCTCGCCTTCCCGCTCAAATAGCTTTTGAGCCATTTCTAGCTGGGCCGGACTGAGATCACCCGCAGGCTGAAACTGCTTCACCACACACTGGCGCATCGCAGGCGTGTAGCGATCGCGGGCCAAGTACGCAGCCCCAAAACCACCCCTGCCCAGCAGCTTTAGCGGTACATAGCGCCCCACCAAAATCAACGGCATCCCACAGGCTGTGCAATATTTTTGCTGCACTGTCTTCAGCGTCGCGCTGTTATCCAGGTCAGCAAAATGGTTGGCGGGTCGAGGGCAAACTGGACGGGTGCAGTGGACTTCCATAAACCTCGTGACTTACTTTCCCCCAGGCTTGGAGGTGGTTGCCTCCAATGAGAGCGGTTCAACCGGCTCAGCTGCATCTTGATTAATCCTATCGTCTACCGCAACAGGCTTATGGCTGGCAAACTGCGGCAAGATCTCTTTAAAGAAAGCCTCTGCCGCCTTAGAGCGATAGCGATTGGGATTGATAATCACCGAAAGTGTGCGATTGACAACCACATCTTCAATCCGGGCGCGATGCAATACGCCCATTTGCAGCTCTTTTTCAATCGCTGAGATTGATACAAAAGCAGCACCTAACCCAGCCTGAACTGCATTCTTAATTGCTTCAATCGAATTTAGCTCCATTTCGATCTTGAGGCGACGAGTTTCGATGCCGCAGCGCGTCAAAACTTGGTCAATCACCTTACGAATTGTGGATTGAGAATCGAGGGTAATGAACTGGAGTTTATAAAGATCTTCTTTTTGCACAGTGCCCAAATGGGCAAGAGAATGCAAAACAGGTAAAATCAGCGCAAGTTCGTCTTCTGCGTAGGGAATAATTTCTAGCGAGTCCTGTAATTCAGGAGGCACTTCACCGCCGATAATGGCCAAATCAATCTGCCCGTTTGCTACGCTCCAGGCAGTGCGGCGAGTGGAATGGACGTGAAGCTGCACCGCTACGTCTGGGTAATTCTGCCGAAACAAGCCAATCATCCGAGGCAGCAGATACGTTCCTGTAGTTTGGCTTGCCCCCACAATCAAGGTGCCACCTTGAAGATTCTGTAAATCTTCGATCGCTCGACAGGTTTCCTGGCACAGCGTCAAAATCCGATCGCCATAGCTGAGCAACAGATGCCCCGCCTCGGTCAACTGTGCCCGCCTGCCACCTCGGTCAAACAAAGGCACATCCAACTGTCGCTCCAGGTTTTGCACCTGAAGGCTAACGGCAGGCTGGGAAACATAGAGACTATCAGCGGCACGCTTAAAGCTTCCCTCGGCAGCGATCGCCTTAAGAATCCGCAACTGGTCCAAAGTAAAAGGAAGGTCAGACATGAGTGCTAAACCTGAAAGGAGATAAGGCCCAAAGGCTGAGAACGAATAGACCGATTAGGAAAATGGGACGGTGGAGAACCATAATGGATGGATATCTGAGTCGGTAAGCAAGTCACCTGATAAGCAAATCACCTGAGTTGATCAAAAATCACAATGAGCAGATTAGCCCTCCCTGGATTACCGTTTGGCATATGCCGCACTGAAGTAAACAACTTATTGCTTAGAGCGTCCTTATGAAGCGGGAGGTTGTCCAGGACTTTCTGAATTTACCAGGAATTGCGGGAGTTGCCCTAATGGATGGGCGATCGCGCCCGTACTTTTTTGGCGTGGATCAATCCCTTAACTTTCAGCAGAAAGAGGCCCTGGCTCAAGGCATCCAACAGGTTGTAGAGACAACCCCAGCAGACTTTGAATTCTTTGAATTTCAGTTCACCGGGCATCAAGTCTATATCTACAAGCTAAATCACGGCATTATCCTTCTAGTTCTAACAGGGAGCAGTCTGGTTTACCCAGCTTACCTACAGGCGGTTGAACAGCTAAAAATCGAGCTTCAAGAAGACATCGCTAACACGATCGCCACCTTTCGTCTCCTGGCTGGCAACATCACCTTATCCAACCAAAACTACTGGAAACAGCGTCCTGAGGTGAACGCGGCGGCTGAAGGTCAATCCCCTTCAGGGTCCACTAAACTGGAATCTCCATTTAAAACCCACACTAAAAATGGCACTCCGACCCCATCGTTAAACTCAGCTAACAAACATCTAGATAGTCCTCCTACTCAAGCGCAATCTACAGCTTCTGCCCCTCTCACCTCCCCTATAACCGACCAGATCAACCTCAAAGAATTGTTGCTGGCGCTTAACCACCTTAGCCAGTTCACCACTCAGTATTTAGGCACAACCGTCGTCAACAACTACTGGAAATCTAGCCGCCCTGCCGTGGAATGGCTGAACAACTTTCAGATTGATCGGTCTGCTCAAATTACCTTCTCAGCCTCTATTGCCAGCTCCGACTTCATCACCATTAATCAACATCAGTACATTCAACAGTGGGTATCTGCCTTTATCGAACGCTGTGCCAAAGTAATCCGTGATTTCCCCCTCATCATTCGGCAAGCGGCACTCGATGATGAACAGAAAAGGCTCTTATTAGCGGATAAAGCTTAATTATTCTTCAAGGAAGATTCACCATGGCAAAAGTGGTCAGGCTAGAACCGATCGCCCAGGAAACCTCTGTTGAAACCAACGGCAATTTGCTGTCTGTCTTGATCAACAAAGACCTGGACGTGTTGCGGGAATGTGGTGGTCGTGGCATGTGTGCAACCTGCCATGTCTATGTGACAAAAGGCATGAACGCACTCACCCCGATCAACCGCCGAGAACAGCGCACCCTGGAAGTCATCACCACCTGCAAAACGAACTCTCGGCTAGCTTGCCAGGCCCGGGTTATGGGCAACGGGGTGGTTGTAGAACTGCCGCCCGGTATGTATATCAATTCTTTACAAGATATTGAAGCGCTGATCGGGCGACGTGCTGACCAGGATTTGCTTCACCCGATTACAGGACAAGTGCTTGTTGAGTCAGGGAAACTAATTACTCGCTCTACACTCAAGCAAATTGCAGATACCACCAGCTTTAAGCTAGGGCAGTACTTCTCTCACACAACCGATGCTTAAAGTAAGGACAACCGATGCCGAACAACTCCTGTTACTTACATTTCAAGCTAGGGAATTCTTGATAAAAGTTAACCGACTGGAGAGTGAGCCGGAATGTTGAGTCAACTGGAACGCCTAAGCTTGAATGTAGATGGTCGGTATGCTGCAGACGACGAACTTCAGTTTGTCAGCGACTATGTCCAGTCTTTCTATTTAAGAGTTGAAACCTATCAAAAGCTTCAGGCGGCAGAAGCATCCATTGTCCAGCAGGTGCAAGCGCGAATGCGGGCGATCGCCCCTGAACTGCTGAAGAACGGGAGTGAAGACCTCAGCGCCAAGTGGAAGCGCGACACGATCCGCGTTTTGCGCTATTCAACCATTGCCATGCTGTTAAATGACCCCGATAGCTTGCGCGATCGCCTCTTGGTCTGGATGCAAACTATCATGCGGGCTTTTGGCGCTCAACGAAGCTGCGACATGACCTATCGGATTATGCAAGAAGTTGTCAAACAGCACCTCACTCCCATTCAAGCTAGCCTCTTCTGCCCTATTTTGGAGCTAAATCGTCGCTCACTGGGAGTGACGGCTTAACTCCAGCAGTTTTAAGCAGCTTTAGAAAAATCAGTTTTTAACCGGAGGTATAGCCTTGCTATGCTTCCGGTTTGCTCTTTAAAGTTTAATTTTTAGGCAAGGCATAACTCACTAATAACGTTTCTCTAAAAAGAGGCTACAGATGGAAGGGCACTCCGCTCCGCGAGGTGCCCTTCCATCTGTAGCCCTAATTTTTGGAATTGGTATATACAGGTAAAGTATGTAAGTTCTGATAGTCTCTAGGTGAAGTAGGGATAGAAGCAATTGGACGAACAGCCCAGTCAGAACATTGAGGTAACACGAACTTACCTGCAAATGACTCATCCTGATGATCTGAAACCTGCCAGGATTGAGGAGAATTTTCAGGACTCTGTTGAGCGCGCGCGAATTGAACGGGTGGTTAACTGTCCTGCCTCTTTTTATCGCTATCTCTACACAGAGGTAGGACGCGAGTATTATTGGTGCGATCGCCTCCCCTGGAGCAATGAGCAAATTCTTACCCATCTAAATCAAGCTGGTGTATCCGTCTGGGCACTGTATTGTGACGGCGCACCTGCTGGATTTTTTGAGCTAAAACAGCACCCCGATCGCTCCACCGAAATCGCTTACTTTGGGCTACTGCCAGAATTTACCGGGCGTGGACTTGGCAAGCATTTACTCACCTACGCAGTTGAACAAGCCTGGAGTATGAACCCCGATCGGGTCTGGCTACACACTTGCACCTTAGATTCACCTGCGGCTCTCCCCAACTACCTCAAGCGCGGCTTCCAACCTTTTAAGCAAGAGCAGTACGTCACTTCTATAGAGTCGTAGAGATATTAGTTGGACCGAAGCCCCTGGCAGATACGCTCCTATTGTTTGGTTGGCGATCGCTAATCCGACTAGGAGAAAGGGGCATAGGAATTTTATAGAGTTTTCACCACTCAGCAACCTCACGTCGCGAACCTGGTAGCCACCTTAATGCCCCAGGCTACCAGACTTTTGGGAGTATTCTTTGCCTCAAGCTTGCTTTACGCGGGCTTTATAGAGTGACATCTTTAGTGACAATCATTAAAAATCTGCAATAAACTAGTACCGAACTTTACTTTGCTTAATAAAACTGGGGTATCATCGTAATTGACTAGGTAATTGTTCTTACCGGATCTAATTTTCCAGTGTTGACTCGATCTGTCAAGGATAACTTCGTGGAAGTCCTGCAAGGTTACAGCCTCTTGATTTATAGGTTCGCGATACCTGCCATCTATCTGCTCTGTCGTCTTGGGCAGAGCCATCTCATCCAGGAGCGCCTGTTCTCTTCCCGCTTCCTCACTTCAGCTAAACGCGCTTCTTTACAGATCGAGCCTGTGTTGCTCTGTAGCAAGCCTACTCTGCAACCCGAATGTCCTTCACGCTTAGAACTTTTGGGTAGGCTCTCATGATGAGTACTGAATTTCCTTGGTTAACAGTCCTGATTCTGTTCCCCCTTCTAGCATCCCTGCCGATTCCCTTTCTGCCCGATCAAGAGGGCAAGGTGGTTCGCTGGTATGCGTTGGGAGCAGCCTTAACAGAATTCGCGCTGATTATTTACACCTTCTGGCAGCATTACGACCTTCGCAACCCAGAATATCAACTGGTTGAAACCTATAGCTGGCTTCCTCAAATTGGGCTGAACTGGTCTGTTGCAGTAGATGGGCTGTCGATGCCCCTGGTTATCCTGACGGGTCTGATTACGACGCTGGCGATCCTGGCAGGCTGGCAGGTGAAGCACAAGCCACGCCTGTTTTTCTTCTTAATGCTGGCGATGTACAGCGCTCAGATTGGCGTTTTTGTCGCTCAGGATCTCTTATTCTTCTTCATCATGTGGGAACTGGAATTGGTTCCGGTTTACCTGCTGATCTCGATTTGGGGTGGTGAGAGACGCTCCTATGCAGCGACAAAGTTCATTCTCTACACAGCAATTGGGTCGCTGTTTATTCTGCTAGCCGCCTTTGCGATGGCTTTCTACGGAGATAACTTCACTCTCAACATCTCTGAGTTGGGGATGAAGGATTACTCCCTAACCTTTGAGTTGCTGATTTACTCTGCCTTCCTGGTCGCCTTCGGTGTGAAGTTGCCGATTTTTCCCTTCCACACCTGGTTGCCCGATGCTCACAGTGAAGCTCCTGCCCCAGCATCAATGATTTTGGCGGGTGTCCTGTTGAAGATGGCTGGCTATGGGTTGATTCGCTTCAATATTGAGATGCTGCCCAATGCCCATGTCTACTTCGCTCCAGTGCTGGCAGTTTTGGGTGTGGTCAATATTATCTACGCTTCTTTGACTGCCTTTGCTCAGACTAGCTTGAAGAAGAGACTCGCCTACTCCTCGATCGCTCACATGGGGTTTGTCCTGATTGGTATCGCCTCTTTCACCACGCTCGGCATCAGTGGCGCAGTGCTGCAAATGGTGTCGCACGGTTTGATTGCAGCGGCTCTCTTCTTCCTGTCGGGTGTAACCTACGAGCGGACTCATACCCTGGCAATGGATAAGATGGGCGGCATGGCGAAGAAAATGCCACTGGTGTTTGCCTTTTTTACCGCTGGCTCTCTCGCCTCTCTAGCGCTTCCTGGAATGAGTGGCTTTGTGGGTGAATTGACGATATTCCTTGGCTTCACCACCAGCGATGCTTACAGTGCGACCTTTAAGGCAGCGATTGTGCTGCTGGCAGCGGTGGGTGTGATTCTCTCGCCAATTTACCTGCTCTCGATGCTGCGGGAAGTCTTCTACGGTTCTGAGAATGTCGAGCTAACCGCTAAGTTTAGCTTTAGCGATGCTAGACCCCGTGAAGCATTCATCGCGATCTGCCTGCTCGTCCCAATTGTGGCGATCGGAGTTTACCCGAAGCTGGCAACGCAAACCTATGATGTGAAGACCGTAGCAGTCGCAACGCAAGCAAGAAACGTGCTACCGCTAATTGCTGAACAGCCGATTCGCATCTTTACGCCTCCCTTCTTCGCACCGCCGATTTTGGGCGCTGAAACGAAGGAACTGGCTAGCTTGGCCGAATAGTCCCTAGCAGTTTAGGCAGGACAGTTAAACGAGATAGAGTGAGCCGGACGTATCTAGGATATGTCCGGCTCACTCTATCTTTTAAAGGGCAAGGTTTTCTAAAGACTTGTGAAGCAGTTTGATTAAAGCCTTGCAGACATCCAGAATTCTGGCGGTTAGACTTGAAGTGAAAGACGTTCAAGCATGATGATGCGACTGCAACTTTTTGGGCGATCGCCACACTCCCTTTCTTGCCTAGTTCTAGCTCTTGCTCTAAGTTTAGGGTTACCGCTAAAGGCGATCGCAGTTGAGCGAGAAACCATCCTTTCCCTGATTCAGGACACTGCACCGCCAGACTTGCGATTTTTGCAGCCAGAAGCCGTTCCAGCAGACGGTTCAGTTATTACTGCGGATACCGTTTCTCAAACTGACCTGACTCTTCCTAGCCTGTGGTGGGCAGACGAACAGTTTGGCGGCAAATTGCTGAACAATTGGTTTGCTTTCACAGGCAGCAATGGCGAAACGCGCCGAGTAGACCTGATTGTCAATCAGCAAATCTGGAGTCTTTACAATTACCTGGAGCGCTATACCTTTATCAACCAACTGGGTACTGCTGCGCAAGAATTTGGCTACAGCACCAGAGTTTACAATCAGCAGCAAGAACCTTTAGCAGCTTATATTTGCGAGTTTCCAGTGGCTGAGATTGATGCTCAACGGTTGGTCAGCCCAGATGATTTGCCCGAGGAGTTGCCTCAGAGCGACTGTGCCATTCTGCTTGACTCGTTTGGTCAGGGCGGTTTGACTGGGCAAACCAACCCTTTTGAGCGCTTCACCACTCCTCAATAACTAGAGTTAGCGCACGGTGTAAGTGTAGTTGCCCTGACCCGTCGCGTCGTAGGAGTTAGCGAGAATTCGGTAAACCCCAGTCGTGGGCAGCGTAACGGTGATTTGAGAGTTGAGATTGTCTGAACTGATGTCGTCATTTTCGGCGACGCGATCGCCATTGGGGCCCAGCAAAATCAGATATGTATCAAACTCACTACTCTCTAGCGTGATGGTAACGGTCTGACCTGCTGTACCGGAGAGAAGGTGTTCTCTAAACAGAGAGCCATCGGTAAGGACTGGTCCACCCGC
This sequence comes from Leptolyngbya sp. FACHB-541, assembly GCF_014695875.1. Classification (NCBI taxonomy): domain Bacteria; kingdom Bacillati; phylum Cyanobacteriota; class Cyanophyceae; order Leptolyngbyales; family Leptolyngbyaceae; genus Leptolyngbya; species Leptolyngbya sp. FACHB-541. The sequence continues at coordinate 29,633 of NZ_JACJPC010000077.1, forward strand.
TGCTAAAGTACCCTGTCCCTGTAAAAGATAATCCCCTGAACCCGTAGTAGTGGAGCTATAGGGAATGCTGCTGATGGGTGCCTGCTGTTGATTCAGCGCAAGAAATGTTTGACGAGCCTGACTGTCACCGCGTCGTGTTTGGGCAGAGAATTGGCGGTTACACTGCTCTCTCGTAATGCCGCTAGAGTCGCCCTGGACACCTTGGCGAAAAAGATTTTCTTCAAACGCGGGAATGAACAAACAGCCCTGGAGTTCGTTTTGGAAGGTTAGCAGAATGTTTTCGGGGTCACAGATGCCTCGCTGTTGATCCTGCGTGTTTCTCGAAAGGCACATGACTGGCTCGTTATTTAGGTAGCCAAAAGTTGCGTTTGAAAAGGCGGACGCACCATCTCTAACAAAAACTCGTTGAAATCGGGCAGAAATGACCTGGCAGCGCACCTCAGCTGTGTAGGGTGGGGGTGCCCAGGCAGACGTAAAGGTAATGAAGTCAATAACTTGCCCATTCCCGGCAGCAACCATGACCGGGGGTTCACGGCTTTCGTCGCAGTAAAAGCCTGACCCTGTTTGTGCCTGAACGGGCTGACGTAACCCTGGCAGCAGCGAAATTGTTGCAGTCGAGCCAACCAGTAAAGCAACTAGGAATTTAGCTAATTTCATAGATATTTGTTCTAGTTCTAAAGGTGAAGAATGAGGGGGAAAAGCTAAGAAGGAGGCGTCTCGAATTTGCCTATTTACAGACAAACTCCACTGGGGCAATCCGGATCGGTGAAAGTGGGAGCTTGGGGCTGAGGTTGAGGTTGGGTCGCAGGACGCTGACGCTGCGTTTGAGAGCGGCGCTGGCTGGTTTGGCGTTGGCGGGGTTGGGATTGACGTTGTTCAGCAGCTCTTTGCTCGGCGGCTCTTTGCTCGGCAGCTCTTTGCTCGGCTGCCCTTCGCTCAGCGGCTCTTTGCTCGGCTGCTGAGATTTCGGTGTTGGCTTTTTCTATGAGGGGAGCTGCTTGCTGTTTCCAGTATTCATTGGCGATTTTTTCGGTTTCGGCGATCGCCGCCTGCCATTCACCCTGATCTACCGCTTCTTGGGCAGTTTTCAGCAGCCCCTCATCGGCTTCCCATTCCTGATTCCAGGAGACAATTTGCGCCTGCGCCTGCTCATAGATTGAGCTAGTTTCAGGAATTGCCCCCGCCATTGCTACGGCGTTTTCTAACTTTCCACCCTGATATTGCTCGGCTGCCAGTTCTAGAATTCGCTCAGACCACTCACCCACAAGGTTCTGAGACTCCTCATGGGCAGAATGACCTTCAGCAATTTCGTTGGCGGCAAGAATGGCATCTTTGAGTCGATTGCTGGCTGCCAATGCCTGTGCCCGTGCTAATTGGCACTCTCCCAAAAGCTGCTGGGCCTGTGCGTCCCCAGACAGCGCCATCGCAGTGCGAACGCATTCCTCGTGGTTTCCTTCCATCTTCAAGGAAGTAATCTGACCCAGAGCAAATTGGCGCTGAGACTGGTTGTAGTAATTTAACCCAACGACGGTAGTGGCGATCGCCGCTGCCACTCCTGCTCCTACCCCTAGAAACTTCCAAGGGAAGTGAGGAGACTGCACGACTGTCCCCTCAGAGGGGGGAGAAGCCACAGTCGGCGGCACTTGTACCGGAGGAGAAGGCGGCTCCGTTAGGGGAACGGTTGGTGGTGAAGATGAGGAGGCAGCCCGAACCGACGCACCCAGCATCCCTTCAACCTGCATACCAGGGGGTACGGAAGGAGGCGCAGTCACAGGCACCGTTGGTGCAGAGGAACTGGTTACTACGGGATCTGGGGAGGACTGAGCAGAAGCAGGGTCAACAGACACCACTTCAGTCTCAGGAACGCTGCTGGCAGCAGCTACGGGAACTGCAGCTGAGTCTGGTTCGGGAAGCGTTGGCAGTTGCAGATTAACTTCCGTTGGGGGAAGGGGAAGTCCCGACAGAGAGACAGGAGCAGTCGGAACGGTCATTATTTCAGGCGGCTGAGTTACAAGCGGGGGAGCGACACGTTGAGATTCGGTGGATGCCATCAGTGGCTCCAGTGCCCGCATCACTTCTTGCGTAGTCTGGTAGCGCTGGCGGAAGTCATAACAGACCATACCATCCAAAATTTGGCTAAATTCAGGACTGACGTTAATTCCGTCTCTCCAAACGAGTTCGCCTGTTGTTGGGTCGTCTCGCAACTCAGCTGGATACATTCCGGTCAATGCCTGAATGCCCATCATGCCAACGGCGTAAATGTCGCTACATAGACGAGGTTTACCGCTGAGCAGTTCGTTGGGCGCGTAGCCCATTGTGCCTACCGCAACCGTTAGCATGGTCTTGCCTTGGGAAGTTACGACCTGAGTGCTGATTTGCTTGACTGCACCAAAGTCGATTAGCACCAGCTTGCCATCGCGCTGCCGCCGCCGAATGTTGGAGGGCTTGAGGTCGCGGTGAATGACCTGATGCTGATGGACAAAGCTCAGGACTTCGAGGATGTCCCACACCAGCTTGATTGCGTCTACCTCTGACCAGCGCTTGCCCAGCAGCAGTTCACGGCTCAGATCATGCCCTTCGATGAACTCCTGAACCAGGTAGAAGTCTTGCTTTTCTTCAAAATGGGCTAAAAGCCTAGGAATTTGACCATGATTACCCAGTTTGTGCAAAGTTTTTGCTTCGGATTCAAACAGCCGTCGGGCAACCTGTAGCGTTAGCGGGTCAGTGAACTGCGGCTTAAGCTGCTTGACGACGCAAAGGTTATCTTCGGGGATGTACGCATCTTCTGCTAGGTAAGTTTGACCAAAGCTACCGCCCCCCAGGTGCTTAAAGATCCTGTAGCGACTTCCAACAACTTGACCCAGCATAAAAATTCAGTGTTTTTGTCTATCAAATTAGCACGAAGCAAATCTGTCCCCAGACATAAATACAAGCTGCTCGATGAATTTTCCATAAGGATTTGGCAGCAGCGGCACCCTAAAGCAGCAACAGTGATTCACCAAGGATTACCAATCATCGTAAACGCCGCCCAATAGTAGGGATGCGACAGCTCACGACTGCTAATATCCAAGCTGGCAGAGGGAAGGTTTAACCCTTCAATTCCCTCCAGTCCACGCAACTGTCCATCTTCCAGATACACCTCACCTCGCGCCATCGCAATTTGTGCTTGCCGTAGGGCTTCTGCCTTAATGGGAGCAGTGCTTAGCGATTGATAGAAGCCCGTCATCAAAGCGGCTGTTCCAGCATCACTGACATACCAGAGACTTGCAACCGCAGTTTTTACTCCTGTTTGAACGGCTAGTCCGGCAAAACCCAGTTCTGCCTGTTCATCTCCCAGGGCAGTCCGGCAAGCACTCAGCACCAGCATTTCTACAGCGGGGTCATTCCAGCCAAGCTGCCGCACCTGATCCATTCGCAGCTTGTCATTCCAAAGCTGAATGTAGGAGTCGTTGACTGGACCACCTACAAAGTCAGCATGGGTTGCCATGTGAATGATGCCAAAGGGCTGCTCGGTGCGGATTTGTTGTAAGTTGGCGATTGTAGCGTTGTCGTTGAGAAAGATTCTGCCGCGCCAGAGGTTTAGCACAACGGTGGAAAGCTCGACGGGCACAGCAGGCAATGGGGTTTGCCCCTGGGTGCTCTCAGAAACGCCCATTGCCAGCATTTGAGCATCTTTAATATCGACATAGCGAGTATCGGTCAGGCTCAGACTAGGCATTAAACCGACGCTGTACTGTTCGATCAGGAATTGCTCACCGTTGTGCAGGGCGGAGAAGGGGAGCGATCGCAATCCTACATCTGGCAAAAATACCAGATTGTTGATTTCCTGAGCCTGCAAGTCAGGCTGGATTGGGGCAACGAGCCACTGATAAAGCTGTTGAGCCGATGTTAGATAGCTGGTGCTGCGGGTACGGCGAGGGTTGGTCACTTCCCCACGAAATGACTGGGCAGCAGCTAAAACTTGAGCACGAGTGGCTTCTGGGACTCGTCTGCGCGTTAGTCCTGTTTTGGTAATAACTACTAGTTCCAGTTGATCGCTGTCCTGAGGGGTGTATCCGGGCAACAAACTCAGCGACTCAGGCACAAAACTGACATAGATAAACGCAGGTTTGGCTCCCGTTGCGTCTTCAATTTCCTGCAAGATTTCCTTTGCTTCGTCGAGCGACCGAATTCGAGTATTTTCCAATCCCAGGTAGTTCTCAAACTCCTGGGTAAAGTTCTCTTCCAGAGGGGCGATCGCCGTATCAATACTAACGGGCGATCGGCTGACAATTTCTGGTGTTGGGTTGGGAGGGTTGCGGGGAAGGAGTTCCTCTTCGTTAAAGGGTGGAGGAGTGGGAGTGGGCGTAGGGGTTGGAGTCGGGGTGGGCGTGGGCGTGGGGGTTGGAGTCGGAGTGGGAGCCGGGGTGGGCGTGGGAGTTGGAGTCGGAGTGGGAGTGGGTTCAGAAGTGAGTACTTGGATGTTACCCAGCACGAATTCGGTGCCAATGATAGGTGAATTGGCGGCAGTTAAGGTTGATTCGCCTGTGGTAATGGCACCCGCAGTGCCATTGGTAGGGTTAGCAGTGCCGATGGTGAAAGGAGTTTCGGTCCTACCGCCATCGTGCTGAATGCTGATAGAGCCACCCCCCCCTAAGCCTGACGTGGAAATGCTGGCGTTGATTTCATTGCGATCGCTAAAACTATCCAGCACCCGAAACAGCCGCCCTGCGGTAATGTTTACCGTTCCGCCTGTTCCCTCAAAGCCTTGAGTGTTAATTGTATTCACCCGAATCGCACGGACTGCATTCAGCGTCACGTCGCCGCCATCGCCGCCGCTGGAGGTGTTGATATTGCCAAGCAGCAGGTTTGCACCGGAAATGTCTAAGTTACGGCCATTCGTATCGAGCGTATCATTCAGATTCATGGAGAAGGTGCCTACGCCATCTCCATCAGCATCCGCCCGAAACTGAACCGGACCCGATTCAAAGGTGCCAAGGCTAAACAGGGTAAGAACACCGTCTGAAAGCGACTCGATCGTAATGTCATTGGTTGCTTCTAGCTGAAGATTGCCAGAGGCGGCTGCATTTTCTATTGCTGTTTCAGAAATGGTGAATGATTCGTCGGGATTTCCATCACCCGCTAGGACTGCATTATCGCCTAGCAGTTGAGCATCATCGTCAGCGCCATCGCCTGCCACAATTGTGATGTTCAACGGGTCGAGCAGCAAAGTGCCGACTTGCCCATTAGCCGCGCTGGTGTTGACAGTACCTCTAAAAATCAGGTTTTCGTGACCCGACACCTCAACAAAGCCACCATCGCCCGAATCTCCCCCCTGAGCGCTGATGCTGCCGTGAAATGCAGCGGTATCATTTGCCCAAACGATGACTCGACCACCATTTCCGCTCTCCTCGGCATTGGCGTTGATCACAGAGTCACGATCAATCAGAGTGCGTGAGGCAGTAGGGATGCTGCCTTGCCCCTGATAGTCGCCGCCGATCAGTACGGTGCCACCGCCACTGCCAGAAGCATCTATGTTGGCTTCTATCAGTCCAACGACATCGCCCAAGACTTGGATTGTGCCGCCAGGTTGACCGGGAGCAGTTGAGGAAACGTCCAGCCTCCCGGAGGCGATCGCCACTCCTGCCTGATTGGGAATTTCAATACCAGAGCCAACTAGCTCAACTTCACCATTGCGGTTGAGCCGCAGTCCAGTTGCATTGCTGGCACTTCCACCCGTGAGCAGTTCTGGTAGCGAAGCAGTTGGCAGCGTCCATGGGGTAGGTTCACCAGACTGAGGATTAGCTGCAACAGGTTCGATTTCGACGCTAAGCAAATGACCTGCTTGGCTCAGCCGTACCCGATTTGCGCCAGAAACTGCGGTTAGGGTAATTTGTCCCGCAGGTGCAGCGAGTTCTCCTGTATTAGTAACGGTGCCACCTAGCAGCGTCAGGGAATGCCCTCCAGAAACACTGAGGTTACCTGCATTGGCGATCGCCCCCGGTTCCGTCATGGTGAAAGCAAACTGAGTTGGCGCACCGACCAAACTGGTGTAATCATTTGCCCCTGAGCCGTTAAACCAGCCTTGCTCAAATCCAATTCCGTTGCCAGTTGTGGCGGTAAACGAGGCGGGTACATCCAACCGTGCAGTTGCACCAAATAGGATTCCAGAAGGATTCATCAGATACAGGTTTGAGTCGCCCTCCGTGACCTGAAGCAAGCCGTTGATTAAAGAAGGATCGCCCCCCACTACCCGTGCCAGGATATTTTGAATCGTTGGGTCAGAGCGAAATAGGGCAATTTCATTGGGGCTTAGCCCAAACCGCTCAAAGCTCTGGAATAAATTGGCACCATCTTCTGAAAGCAGCCCGCCGCGAATAATGTAGCGATCGCCATCAATCCTAACGCGAGTCCCTGTCCCGTCATTGGCAGGCACAATAGACTGAGCTGCGGCTGGGGTAGCCACTGTGCCGACAATAAGCAGCGTTCCTACAGCAAACGTTCCTACGGCAAAAGCAACAGAGGGCAGAGGAGAGGCGATCGCACCACCCCGTGTATGTTCCTGACCAGAAGATAGCGAAACACCCGGCGTAGAAGAAATCATAGCGGTGCCTGAATGCTGAGTAACCGTTACTACAAAATACGCCAGCCCTGATTAAGATCAGAGCTGGCGATATCAAAACTTAATTCGGTTACAGGTCCAAGCTCAAGTTGGGAGGATTTTGAGCTTGAGAGCGATCCGTCTACTCGCGATATCCAGTACCAGTTGTACCAGTTGTACCACTTGCGACATCTGGCTCTCGATAAACTTCAGTGGTCTTGCGTTTGCGGAACAAATTTGCTACACCAATCAATCCGAGTAAACCCAACCAGCCCCAATTGTTTGCGTCATCACTACTCTCTTGCAAAGGAGTGGTGTCTAGAGTGGGGTTGTTTGATTCGGTTTGAGCGAGCGCAGATGGGACAACGGGCACTAGAACTAGGCTGGCTGCTAAGATACCAGCTTTCATAATCTTAGAAAAGTCCATGCTTTTCATATTCACTTCCTTCATTTAGAGTGCAAATTTCTATCAAAAAATTTTTCAACTGTCCTGATGGCGGCGGGTCTTAGAACATTCCTAAGACCCTTATTCTCTTATCAGTCCAATTCTTACCGCCTAATCTGGATTAGTAGCGTGTAGAAGAAGTCCGGCTTACTTCGTCAGGTTCGCGGTAACGGGTAGTGTGATCATCATCTTTGCGAGCCAAACCAGCCAAGCCGATCAGACCCAACAGACCCAGCCAACCCCAGTCAAAGTCGCGATCGCCTTCCACTTCCGTCTCAGTGCCTTCCACTTCCGTCTCAGTGGTTGTTGTGGTGCCATCAACCGCAGGAGCATCTTGCGCAAAGCTAGGCGCACCTACAGACAACACAGTCAGGCTCAGTCCTAGTGCACTGGCTCCAGCCAATTTGGCGAAATTGGAAAGTTTCATAGTTAAGTATCCTCGCTAATTCTCATTTGTTAAGGAGATCTGGCAGTGCAACGACTGCACGTGTTCAATGAGTTGTTGACGGCTTGTTAAATCGTTTGTTTTAGCTATTCAACAACCATGTCTCTACAGTATTCGTTTGTCTTCAAGACTTGAATCAACCTAGAGCGATAAACCCGGATCAAGCCTAGTCATCCTGCAGAGATAGAGGATTAGCAGAGACGAATCTATTCCAACCTTTTCAATAGAATCAGCCTTAGAAGAATCAATCGACTTAATTTCAATTCTTGTACATTCAAAAAGCCGAAACCTTTGATTCACTGAAGTTTTAGCTTTAAATAAAAATGAGAATCGAATTTAGAAATATTAGAAATACTGGGGTTCTGTTCTAGAAATAGGAAGCTTTGGGTTAAGACTTTGAAAAGACATAAAAACAGATATTCTCAGAAAATACACATTTCTAAACATTCTTTGGTTGCGAACTAATCTACGAATTCTATAGATTCTTACAGCAGCCTCAAATCGGTTGTAAGTGGAACCAAGAATAGGAGAAATATAGCTTTGGGCAGCCCCTATGAAATTAGAGTTTTTTCGATGCGGCGGTCAGGAATCAGCCCCATGAGTGCAACTAAAACGTATAGCAAGCAAGCGAGCCTTGAGTTCTACTACTGCGGTAGATAGGGCGCAATCAGACACACACGCAGCAGGTTTACTATTCTAGGTTTGGACGTTATCTCACAGCATGAACTGATTAGCGCATGGCAGGACACAGTAAGTGGGCAAATATTAAGCGGCAAAAAGCCAGAGTAGATGCGGTGAAGGGCAAAACCTTTGCCAAGATCTCGCGGGAGATTATTGTGGCAGCCCGGAGCGGAGTGCCTGACCCTGATGGTAATTTTCAGCTTCGCACGGCAATTGAGAAAGCAAAAGCGGCTGGAATTCCCAATGACAATATCGAACGGGCGATCGCTAAAGGCTCCGGCAAGCTAGGCGCAGATGCAGATGCGCTGGAGGCAATTCGCTATGAGGGGTATGGTCCGGGCGGTGTAGCTGTCTTGATCGAAGCATTTACCGACAACCGCAACCGCACTGCCGCTGACCTCAGGGCCGCCTTTAACAAAGCAGGCGGCAACTTGGGAGAAACGGGCTGTGTCGGCTGGATGTTTGAACAGAAGGGCGTTGTCACCCTGATTGGGGAGATTGACGAAGATGAGTTGCTAGAAGCATCGCTGGAAGGCGGAGCAGAATCCTACGAACTGGTTGAGATCGATGAAGCAGCGGGAGCTGAGGTCTTCACGGAACCCATCAACCTGGAAGCCCTGAGCCAAGTTTTACAGGAAAAAGGCTATAAAATTCAGCAGACCGAACTGCGCTGGATTCCGCAAAATTCCGTAGAAGTGATTGACTCTGACCAGGCGCGATCGCTGCTCAAACTAATGGATGCGCTAGAAGACCTGGATGACGTGCAGTCTGTCAACGCTAACTTTGATATGGCAGATGAACTCATGTCAGTCAGCATGGTCTAACGGTTCATCAGCAACAGCCCCTAGCCCGACTGATTCCAATAAATTGCGCCAACGGGCTGCCGCTGCTTCGTCTTCAGGATTGGTGCGGCGCTGCTCGGCGATTGCAGACAGAGCATCATGCCAGAGTCCGGCAGCAGCATAAATGGAGGGGCGATCGCTCTCTGCTGCTGCCTCGATTTCAGCCGCCAGATCAGGGGCAGGCTCAACTCGATGAAGCCAGCCTTCGGTGTAGAGGTCGGCTGAGCGATCGGCTGAATCGCAAATCAAAGAGAAAGACCAGCGGTATAGCGCATCCACTTCTAAGGGCGGCATTCCAGCATGGGCGGGTAACGCTAGGCTAACAATTCCCGCTTCACCGGTAATCTGCAATATAGTGCGATAAATCTCGTTGTCTGCCTCGTCAAACAAGACCAGCTCTATTGCCTCTGCTTGATTTGAGGGAACCCGCCAGAACAGCGTCGGATAGCCCGACAGCGTTCTTCCGTAGTTGTCCATTGGCATTAAGGCAACCAGTTGCGAGTCATCCAGTTGTGAGTGATCGATGCAGTTACCGCTGCCCCTTGTACCACCTGCCTCACGCCGACCCGGCAACCCTGGTGCAGGTGGGGTATATCCTCCAGGTGCAGGTCGAGCAGATGGGCTCTCCAGTTCAAAACCGGGCTGGTCGGTTGGGGGTGCGTCTGTCCCAGACGGACTCCCGAAGTCTCCTGCCCGTGTGCCGCCATCCCCTAAACGCTGAGGTAACCCCCGCTCTGGTGGAACGTACTGCTGCGCCAAGGCTGACGGCAAACCGCTATTGAGCAATAGCCCTAATGTCGTCAGGTAAGCCGCAATGCGAATAAGTCGAGGGCGATCGCAGTGCATAGGGAACACCGAATAAGGAACTGTAGAGGGTTAGGGGCTAATGCCCAGATTGCTGCTGACAGGCTGGCTGCTAACCTGCTCACAGCAGGGGACGAATGGCTGATCTGCCACTTTTGCTAGCTCCACCGAGTCAAGCAGAGTTCTCCAGCCTCTCATGAAACTGGCGTTTTGAGGATTGGCGCGACGCAGCTCGGCGAGGGATGTAAGCGCATCGTGCCAGATGCCAGCGGACGCATAGATAGTGGGGCGATCGCGGAGCGAGGCTGTTTCTAACCGAGCCAGCAGAGCTGCTTCTGGCTCAACCCGTTGAATCCAGCCCTCAGTATAAGGATCACCTGATCGATCGACATCGTCACAAATTAGGGAGAAGTACCAGTGATAGTCCTTCCCGACTTCTAGGGGTGGCATCCCGGCATTTTCAGGCAGGCTCAGGCTAATCACCCCTGATGCACCCGTTACCTGAAACCGAGTGCGATATAGCTCATTGTCGTTCTCATCTAACAGCACAAACTCCGCTGCTTCGGGCTGCACATCAGGAATGTACCAAAAAAAAGTTGGATACTCCGCAATCGTTTTACCAAAGTTAGTGTCAGGCATGAGAGCTGTCAGACGCTGGCTGCTGCTGAGGCAATCTCCACGAGTGCCCCCTCCTTCGCGACGACCGGGCAAGCCACGCTGAGGAGGAATGTACTCTTGAGCTAGGGTCACTGTGGGCAGGGCAGCCAGCCATATTCCTACCGCCAGCATGAGAGAAACAGGGAAACGGTTAAGCAAAAAAAGGGGGCGATGCATGACTCTTACTTCTCAGAACGGTTTTGTTGGCTTATCGGTGTTTTGAGCAGTCTTGATCAAGTCGGCAGAATGCATTGAGTGCGCATGGATAGAGCCACTGGCAATGCTAGCGAGTTTATTCGCTCTGGGCAGTAGTGCAGCACTGAGCAAAGGCAGCTTCAGCGATGTGATTGAGTCCAACCGAGTTGAGTAGAGTTGACCACTGAGTTGTAAAAGTTTGGCTGGTGGGTGTAGTGTGCAGCGCAACCAGGCTGGCGAATGCGTCATACCAGATGCCTGACTGGGCATAGAGGGCAGGAAGTTCTGCTGGAGTGGCATTTGCCAGGGCAGTTTCTAGGGCAGCGGTAGGTTCAACGCGCTGAATCCAGCCGTCCATGACGCGATCGCCAGAACGATCGCCTAAGTTGCAGGTTAAGCCAAAGCTCCACTGATATGGTTTGCCAGGTTCCAGAGCAGACGCGCTATCAGCAGGCAGCGTGACGCTAACCACATTAGCGCTGTGACTTGGTTGAAAGGTGGTGCTGTAGACTTCGTTACCTTGCTCATCCAAAAGCATAAAGTCGGCTGCTACGGCTTTCTCGGCGTAAAGCTGAGGAATGTAGAAGAAAAAAGTAGGGCGTTCTGAAGTGGTGTAGCCAAAATTTTCAGCCGGAGTCAGAGCAGTAGGCAATTCTTCTACCGATGACTGGGAGGAGGATTGGGTTGGGTTGGCTACCGCTAACTCATTCCAGCAGCCGCGGGTACCCCCTCCTTCTCGCCGTCCTGGTAAACCCACATCTGGAGGGTTGTATTCCTGGGCGATCGCCATCAAAGGAAATCCTCCCACTACTAAGCCGAGTGAAAAAGCACAACAAATCGTGACGAAGATTGGACGAATTTTAGAATTCAGATTTAATCGGTACATGCTAATTCCATCCTATGAACACACAGGGATCGTTTGATGCAGATGGTTTGTTCGAAAAATAAAGATTGATAATGACTGAAGCGATCGCCACAGAGTTGATTCACACTCCCAGTTGATAAAGTTGGGGCTACAACTTGGAGACGGTGCAACGTCTGGGCTGTGAGGATTTGCCTAGCCTTCCGAATTAATGGATAGCGGTTTAATAGGTGACTCAACAACGGCCTCGACGACTCACTATATTTATATCTGCCCCCGTCTGAGCATCAGAACTAGTACGGAGGTGCTTGTTCTATAGATTCAGAGTATTTGCTTTTGTTTCCGTACTAATTTCATCCGTCTCATTCACCTAACTGAGGGTATCAGCAGCGATAACCGTCTTATGGCTCCGATTCCTATTTAAACGCGGATGTTTTAAGTTTCCGGTTTAGCCCGATGAAGATTAGATAAACCAAATACCTATTTTCCTGCTAAGGCTGAGCAGCGATCGCCCCTCTAACCAGAACGATGGTGCGATCCCCATAGCGGGCGATCGCCTCTGGAATATTGCCCTTAATTGCCTGCTGTAACAAGCCCTCGCGACTTGCTCCTAGCACAATCACATCGCAGGCATCTCTGACCGCCAGATGCAGGATGGCTTCTGGGACTGAATGTCCCCAGGCTGGGCAAGCCACCACAGGATAATGCACCTGGCTGCTCAGTTGCTCTACCGCCTGATGCAGCAGCACATTGTCTTCCGCCGAATCTATTGAATTAAATACCTGACAAATTTCGACCGTAGGGGAAGGGCTAAGTGTCGTTAGTGCTGGCAATAGCCGCAAAGCCTGCTGGGAGTTTGGTCCGCCTGCAATTGGCACCAGCCAGTGGTCAAAAGTTCCAGCCTTGCTGAGCTTGATCACCACAACATCGCAGGCAGCCTGTCGCACAACCGTATCTACTGCACTGCCAAACACCCGCCCCGGCGTAGCGGTAGTTCCCTTCCAGCCCATCAAAATCAGGTCGATGTGACGCTCCTTAATCGTCTCCAGCATTGCCTGCGCTGCATCATGGGCAACCCGAATTTGAGTATGAATCGGAATTTGCCAGTCTCGCCCCAGTTGTTCAGTTTGGCGCAGTAAGCGGCGACTGGTGGTTGTCCTGACCATTGTTTCTGCTGGAGAACTGCCGCGCGGCACGATAATCACTTGTAGGCATTCCAGTTCATAATCGCGATCGCGAGCAATAGTTGACGCAATTTTGAGCAGCAACGGAGCCGTTTGAGGATTGCTCAGCGGTACTAGTAGCCGCCCCTTGCCAGTAGCGGGCGATCGCGTCTGATAGACCACATAGGAAGGTTCTGGCTGCGGACCAAACTGCCGGGTTTCGCCATTAAGCTGGTCAGACTCCGCCCGAATAATGTCAGCGCGAGTGATGATGCCAACCAGCTTAGGCCCTTCGGTCACCGGTAAGCGGCTGAGCTTAAACCGATTAAGCAAATAGAGTACGTGGGTGAGTGGATCAGACGGGCTAACCGTGACAGGCTGAGGGGTCATGATATCTGACAGAGTCGCTTCCTCTAGGGCAGAGGGACGACGGGATGGGTCTGCTAGATCGCTCTGGGTGACAATTCCCACGAGCCTGCCATCATCGACAACCGGAAAACCGCGATGGTGCGATCGCGAAAAAGCCTGCACTGCCTCGCTCAGCTTCATCTGGCTAGATAATGTCTCAACCCGCCGCTGCATTAGCGTGGCTGCAGTTAGGTCAGCCCACGGACCAGTATTTGCCGTCACCGTTTCTAGGTGAATGCCATTCCAGGCTAAGAGGCGGCTATAAAGCGATCCCCCAGCAAGGCGATCGGCAATCAGGTAGGCGATCACAGAGCCGATCATCAGCGGCAGCACCAGATTAAAGTCTGTCGTGATTTCAAAAACGATGACAATCGCCGTAATCGGACCTCGTGTAATGGCGCTAAAAAAAGCACCCATTCCTGCTAACGCATAGGTGCTGGCAGGACTGACCCCAACGGGAATTCCTAGGGGAATCCCAATCAGCGTTTCTAACCCCTGGGCCGAGAATCCAACCAAGTATCCCAAAGCTGACCCCAGCACCAACGATGGCGCAAAAAGTCCTCCAGGGGCCCCAGAGCCGTAAGCGACTAGCGTCAGGACAAATTTCACCCAGAAAACCAACAGCGTCACCTGCCAACCCGCCGCTCCAGTACTCAAAAAATCTTGCAGTCCCGTGTCATCTCGCACAGCGGGAGGCAGGAGCATTCCGACCAGCCCAGTAATCAATCCAGCCAGCCCAACCTTCAAGGGCAATCCCAAGTGCAGGGTACGGCGGTAAAAGCTCAAACTGACAAAAATGCCCTGACTAAACAACGCACCTAGCAACCCAGCTAGCAGCCCCAGAACCAAAAAAAAGGGAATGTCTTGCAGCGAAAAACTGACATGAACCTCATTACCCGTGACGATTGAATTAAGGCTGAGTCCTTGTCCACCCAAGAGCCGCGAGACAACAGCTCCAATAAACGAAGCCAGAATGGCAGTACCCAGCGTCAATCCAGAAAAATCTTGCAGGAATTCCTCCACCACAAACAGCACTCCGGCGATCGGGGCATTAAAGCCAGCCGCCAGTCCAGCGGCCGCTCCTGCGGCCAAAAGCTGCCTGCGATATTCGGGTGAAGTAGGAATCCACTGGCTCAGTTGAGCTGCAAGTGCTGCACCAATCTGCACAGTTGGACCTTGACGACCCAGACTTAACCCTGACCCCAGCGCCAAGGTGACGCTGATTAGCTTGACGATCGCCACTCGCAGGTTGAGTGGAATGGGAAAATTTGCTAGTGCCGCTTTTACCTGTGGAATTCCACTGCCTGCGGCTTCTGGGGCTAGACGCTCGATCAGTAAACCCGTTAAACATCCGCCTCCAAGACCGACCAGAGGCAGCGCCCAGAGAAACTGATCGGAAAGGTCAATTCGCCAACCGCTCAGCCAGCTAATTCCTTGCTTGAGCAAAACGGCCGCCAAACCAGAGACAAGTCCAATGACGCAGGCTTCAAAGATAGCGAGACGCTTTGACCCGACCAAAATCTGTCGGAATTGTCTGGGAACGGAAAGATGCCACATCGGCGGGTAGATGAAGGACTAAAAGGGAAGAACGAGCGATGCCGGAAAATTTAATTTTCCTTAAGCTTGCGGATCAGAAACTTCGCACAGCTTGTATACATATCAAAGAGGCAAATTTTCATAAAAACACTCTACCTTCTGTTATTTTTGTTTACCTTATTTGATTACGAGTTGATTTCAACTGTTTTAGAGAGCTTGTATTAAGAGTTTAGAGGGGTTTACTACCTGGGTTGCTACCGGATCTTGAGATGTTTAGAGTGTTCTTTAATCAGTAGAAACTTTACGGCTCGAAAGTCTATCTTGACCTGAGCGGTTGGGAGACAAATTTGCTCAGGTGGGGGCATCTGACTCGTAGTTATCGCTTCAGTGGTGGTTTGGGGTGCTGAAATCACTGAAGGAGTCGCTGTGAGCTGTTTACAAGTTTCACAGAAGTTGATTGTGTTCCTTGTTGTCACCAATAATTGCAGCCGATGGCAGCACGATTGCTTGATGAATCTGCCAGACTTACGGCCTTGTTTCGGTATCGGATTTTAGATACTGAACCAGAGGCTACGTTTGATGCGATCGCCCGTCTGGCGACTCAAATCTGCCAGGTGCCGATCGCCATGGTCAATTTTCTGGTGGACAATTACTATTGGTCAAAGTCAAGCATTGGGCTAGAGTTGCCCGTTAGCCTGGAGCAATCGTTTTGTGCCCATGTGATTCAGCAAGCAGGGATGCTGATCGTACCTGACATGCTGGCAGATGAGCGGTTCAGGCTGCATCCGCTGGTAGCTGGGCATCCCCACATTCGGTCTTATGCAGGTGTGCCGCTGATTACTCCAGAAGGGCTGCCGATCGGCACCTTATGCGTTATGGACTGGGACGTGCGATCGCTCAGTCTAGAGCAACAAGAATCTTTGCAAACCTTGAGCCAGCAGGTTGTTGCTCAACTGGAACTGCGGCGCAAGTCAGTAGAGCTAGAGGAAGCGATCGCCAACCAAACTCAAATCGAAAAGACCGGCGAGACCCGTTCCAAGCGTAAACTGGCTCGCTTGCTGACCAGCATTACGGATGCTTTCTTCACGCTCGACCATAACTGGCGGTTTACCTATCTCAATCCTCAGGTTGAAAAGGCGCTGTTTAGAACTCGAAGTGAACTGTTAGGGCGACGCATTTGGGATGTGTTTCCCGAAACAGTCGGCTCTGTATTTGAGCAAGAATATCGGCGATCGATCGCCCAGCAAACTCCCGTACACTTCGAAGAATTCTACCCGCCTTTAGGAAGCTGGTTTGAGGTGAGGGCATTTCCTTATCAAGAAGGACTGTCCGTTTACTTTCGGGATGTGACGACACGCAAACAGTCGGAGATGGACTTGTTGCAGCGATCGCACCTGTCTGAGTTTATTGCTGCGATGGGAGTACTGCTGGCGCAAGGCGGGGCGCTATCCGAAATTTTGGGACGCTGTACCGAAACCACGATGCAGTATCTTGATGCCACCTTCGTTCGCATCTGGACGTATAACGCTGAGGCAAAACTGTTAGAGCTACAGGCGATCGCCGGACAGCATTCCCACGTCGAAGATTTTTATAGCCGTATTCCTCTAAGTATTTCCATCATTGGCTTTATCGCTCAACTCCGTCAGCCTTACCTGACCAATGATGTGCAAAACGACGTATGCATCGGCGCACGCGACTGGGTGCAGCGCGAAAACCTAGTTAGTTTCGCAGGTTATCCCCTGATTGTTGAAGATCGTCTGGTCGGCGTAATGGCTTTGTTTTGTCGGCAACCGCTGAGCGAAGCGACCCTCAACACCCTCGGCTGGATCGCCAACAGCATTGCCGTGGCGATCGACCGTATCTGGGCGAGAGAAGCCTTGATGAGCCGCCGAGAAGCGTTGTTGTTTCGCCTGGCTAGTCAAATTCGGGAGTCGCTCAACCTGGATGTGATTTTGGGGACAACCGTAAGTGAGGTGCGATCGCTCTTGCAAATCGATCGCTGTCACTTTCTCTGGTGCTGGATGAACGACGATCGCCCCAGTCTGGTTGTCACCCACGAATCTTGCAGTTCTAATTTGCCTAGCCTGCTAGGAGACTGCCCACCCGAAGAGACTGTCCCCCTAGCGGTAAGCATCCTAAATCTACAGATGATTCGGATTGATGATGCTACCAAGGAGCTAGAAAGAGACGCCGAGGTACAAGAGCTACTCAATCGTGGCATTATGGCGCAACTGCTGGTGCCGCTAGAAACGCAATCTAACCAGCTAGGCGCGATTGTCTGTAGCCACAGTCGCGCCCACACCTGGAGCGATAGTGAAGTGGAGCTGCTCCACGCTGTCGTAGATCAGGTGGCGATCGCCATCGAACAGGCAGAACTCTATGCCAAAACTCGCGCTGCCGCCTTTGCCGCTGAGACTCAAGCGAGACAACTGACCGAAGCTCTGCAAAACTTACAGCAAACCCAGTCTCAGCTGATTCAGACCGAGAAGATGTCGAGTCTAGGGCAAATGGTGGCAGGCATTGCCCACGAAATCAACAACCCCGTCAACTTCATCACGGGCAACCTAGTTCATGCCAACAATTACACCAAAGACCTGCTGCAACTGATTCAGCTTTATCAGCAGTACTATCCTGACCCAGCGCCCGAAATTCAAGCTTTGATTCAGACTATTGATATTGAGTTTGTCGCGGATGACCTGCCCAAGCTGCTAGCCTCTATGCGAATCGGGGCAGATCGAATTCGTCAAATTGTGCTTTCTCTCCGCAACTTCTCGCGCCTAGACGAAGCTGCAATGAAGCCAGTCAACATTCACGAAGGCATCGATAGCACGTTGCTCATCCTACACAATCGGTTTAAGGCTTGCGGCAACAGTACGGGCATCCGGGTAATTAAGAAATATGGAGCACTGCCACCCGTGGAATGTTACGCCGGACAGCTTAACCAGGTCTTTATGAATATTTTGAGCAATGCGATCGATGCTCTGGAAAGCCAGCCCGAACCTAAAACGATTACCATTCAAACCGAGTTTACTCCCGACTCACCAACGGTGACCAGGTTATCTGAATCCGGAGCTGAAATAATGCTGGGACAACCAATTGCGACTCAGACGACTTTGACTTCTAGCCTTGACATAGAACAAAACGTTCGGGGAATAGTCACAATCCGCATTCAAGACAACGGCGCAGGAATGGCCCCCAATATTCAGGAGCGTCTGTTCGACCCCTTTTTCACAACTAAGCCCGTAGGTCAGGGAACGGGGCTAGGCATGTCGATTAGCTACCAAATCGTGGTGCAAAAACATGGTGGCAATCTTGAATGCCGCTCTGCTCCGGGTCAGGGTACAGAATTTATCATTCAGATTCCTTCTTCTCCCAGAAACTCCTTGTAAAGCGTGAATTGGTGTTAGACGTTTTCTGCGTCAAAGATTTTGTAACAGGTTTTACCAGATTCTTTAGCGCGGTGCATTGCGACATTGGCATAGTGCAACAGATCTTGCGGCTGATCGTAGCCGTTGCTGAGGGCAATCCCAATACTGGCAGTCACAAAAACCTCATGCCTGTTGAGCGTAAACGGCAGCACTAACCGTTGCTGAATACACTCAACGACCGAAGTAGCCTCACTGATATCGCTAATGTTGTCCAGCAGAATGGCAAATTCGTCATTCCCAAAATGACTGGCGGTATCACCGAGATGGAGGCAATTTTCTAACTCCTGAGCAAACTGACACAGCAGATGATCGCCTGCTGAGTGTCCCAGTTGGTCGTTGATCAGCTTGAACTGATCCAGGTCTAAAAACATCACTGCAAATAGACCGTTTTGCCGCTGCACTCGCTCAGCGGTGTAGGTTAACCGCTCAAGAAAAAGAGTGCGATTGGGCAATCCGGTCAGCCCATCGTGCAAGGCACTGTGCAACAGTTGAGTTTCTGTTTGCTTGCGGTTGGTAATGTCTCTGCTAAAGACAGCTACCCCCGTAATTAGCCCACTGCGATCGAAGATTGGATTAAAAGAAATATCAAGGTAAATAGAAATATCGTTCAAAAAATAATAGTGCTCAGCATCAAAGCGATCGCCCTTCAAAGCGCGGTTGTAGTAGTCAATCCATAACGTTCGTTGCTCAGCAGGCAGGCAATCTATTGCATTCATTCCAGGAGCAAGTTCTACATCAAATGCAAGTAAAAACAGTTGCTTAAACGCCAAATTGAGCGTCAACACCGTGTAGTGTGAATCCACAGACCAGACAGCATCCTGAGTACTTTCAATTAAATTCAGTAGATTTGCTTCGTTTTGACGCAGTGCTTTTTCGGCTTTCTGAAGTCGCTCTACTTTCGCCTGCAAAAGCTGATTGATTTCCTCTAAGTCTGACATTTTTCTTGCCTCTGGATTTGCGATTGAATAAATAGCTCATTTGCAAGCCGATATTCCAAAGCTAAAAACCAAAGGTGAAGAAATTGGGAAGGAAGCTGAGATTTACTGGAGCTTCATGGAAGGCTGCCCTTTATAGCGCTGCGCCCATACTTTAGGACAAGTTTTTGTGTAGAAGCTCCCGCGCAGTTCACGCAAAAACGTTTTAATCAAGGCACGTAGCGCCATACTTTTCCTAGCTTCCCCAATTCCCTCAACCAGGTGGACTAGTGAGGGCGATCGCGTCAGAATAAGGAAGGTATAACTACTTACTTGTTCGACTTAACTTGTTCGGCTTGATTGATTACGGTTTGATCAATGGTGTTAAATCCGCTTCCATCTCCGGCTTCGCTTGCCTCTGGTCGTAATTCGTCTCACCCGTTTGAACTTCAAACTGGGCTTCAAACTTATCGTTGCGATCGCCTCTCTGTAGACTATGACCTGGCGATCGTGGGTGGGGGAATTGTGGGGCTGACCCTAGCCTCTGCCCTCAAGCAAGCGGGGCTAAAGATCGCACTCATTGAAGCACAACCTCGGACTGCTGGACTCGAGCGGCGACGGGCATATCACATCACGCTGACCTCCAGCAAAATTTTTGCCGGGTTAGGACTCTGGGCGCAAATTCTGCCCCAGATCACCACTTTTCGCCAAATTCATCTTGCCG
This sequence comes from Leptolyngbya sp. FACHB-541, assembly GCF_014695875.1. NCBI lineage: Bacteria > Bacillati > Cyanobacteriota > Cyanophyceae > Leptolyngbyales > Leptolyngbyaceae > Leptolyngbya > Leptolyngbya sp. FACHB-541. The sequence continues at coordinate 49,317 of NZ_JACJPC010000077.1, forward strand.
ACGCTGACTATCCGGCAGCAGTGCAGTTTCAACCTCAAGATTTAGGGACTGAGGCACTGGGCTACGTGGCAGAACATCGGGTTTTGCTGCAAGCTCTACAGGAGAGCCTGGAAGATGCAGAACAGGTAAGCTGGCTCTCCCCGGCAGAGGTCTTGTCCGCAGACTATCAGCCCGATTGCGTTACACTGACCGTCTCGATGCAGGGAAAGGTTCAATCGATTAAAACGCGGCTGCTGGTCGCAGCCGATGGAACGCGATCGCCCATGCGCCAGCAGGCAGGCATTGGCACTCACGGGTGGCAATATTGGCAGTCGTGCATTACCGCAGTGATTCAACCTGAAAAGCCACACGGCAACATCGCCCGCGAACACTTTTGGGAAAGCGGCCCGTTTGCTACTCTGCCACTTCCCGATAACCGCTGTCAGATCGTTCTTACGGCTCCCCATGCTGAAGCAAAAGCCTTCATGAACCTGAGCGACGCTGAGTTTTTGGCAGAGCTAGACCGCCGCTATGACGGACAACTGGGACATCTGACCCTGGTGAGCGATCGCCTCCTATTTCCGGTGCAGCTGATGCATAGCAATCGCTATACACTTCCCCGCTTAGCGCTAATCGGGGATGCAGCCCATTGCTGCCATCCCGTCGGCGGGCAGGGCTTGAACATGGGAATTCGAGATGCGGCTGCCCTGGCTCAAGTTTTGCAAAGGGCGCACCAGAACGGCGAGGACATCGGCACGTTACGCGTCCTAAAACGCTACGAACGCTGGCGTTGGCTAGAAAATTTAACCATTCTCGGTTTCACTGACCTGCTCGATCGCTGTTTCTCAACCAACTGGGCGCCTCTGCGGCTCAGTCGGCGATTAGGGTTGCGGGTAATGCGTGCTACTCGTCCCCTCAAATGGCTAGCACTCCGACTCATGACTGGATCAAGCGGACGCTTACCAGATCTAGCAAAACCTTCTTAACCATTTACTCCAGAGCACCAAAATTTTCAGATTCCCAATCCCCAATCCCCGCTATGATTTAACCTTGAGTTGATCTTTTGCTTACCTCATTAAAGAGTCTCCAGAGCGATTCGGATATTCTCAACGGGGGAAGTCAAGTCTATTAAGAATTTGGAAGTAGCATTTCTGCACCACCATGTTCCCAGTCCTTGAAACCGTTATCAAAGGCGGCCCAGTCATGGTTCCTATTGTGGGATTGTCGGTCGCGACGATCGCCTGTGCGCTTGAGCGCAGCTGGTTTTGGTATCAGCTCTTGAGCCAGGAAGACCGGATTGTACATGATGTGCTGGATGCAGCCCGCTACGATCTGAATGAGGCTGGGGCGATCGCTGAAAAAGCGCAAACTCTGCCTATTGGACGCTTCCTGCTAGCGCCTTTGCGACTGAGAAATCCCAGCCCTGAAACTTTTCGTCTAGCAATGGAAGCAACAGGCGATAAAGAATTTGTGCAAATGCGAAAGGGTGACAAGCTTTTAGAAACGGTGGTTGCGGTTTCGCCGCTGCTGGGACTGTTGGGTACCGTGACGGGCTTGATTGGCACGTTCAACAACCTCAATATTGGCGGTGGCGGTACTACCCAGCAGGCAACCGCAGCCGCAGCCGGAATTGGGGAAGCGTTGATCACCACTGCGGCTGGAATGGTTGTGGCAATTTTGGCGTTAGCGGTTTTTCGGGTGATGGTGTCGCTTCAGGCGCGGCAAATGGACTACTTTTCGGAAGTGGGCAATGAGCTTGAGCTAATCTATCGTCAGGTCTGGTATGAGCCTGCGATCGCCGATGAAAACTACGTCCCCGCTGCTGCTATGTCGGGTCGCCCTATCGCCGACGGCAACTAAGCTCTAAACTTCAGCTATGTGATTTAACGATCGTCGCCAAACTTCCCAACTGATAGAAGTTGAGCTAACTCCCATGCTAAATTCGCAAACGCATTCTCTCAGAAGATCTGGTGCAAACCTACGTCAGAGCGCTGGATGAAGCAACTTCTAGAGTTGGAAGACGATTAGTGCAAAGGCCCATGAAGTCGATCATCTTGTGAACTAAATCAGGTTTAGTCACGACGAGAATTGTTGAGCCAGCTTCCAAGACCGTGCTGCCATTTGGAATGATCAAATCAGCACAGGAATGGCACTGGTAGCCAATCATCAATGAGCCTTTGGGGAAGCTGGGGTCTTGAGCAACGTGGGCAACGGTACGCCCGGTAATGTAGCAGTTAGCCGGAACCGGCAGTTTTAACACTTCTACCTGCCCCTGCTCAAAGTGCATCATCGACTCCACTTCGGGGTATTCGATCGCATTTGCCATTGTCGTGACAGCCAGGTCAATCGTGCTAATCACATGATTGGCTCCGGCGATGCGGTAGGGTTCAAAGAAATCCTGTTCGCTCATTCGCACGACGATGTGAGGCACCCCGTAGTGCTTAGAAAGCGTCACCATCGCTAGGTTCAAGGCATCGCTGCTGAGCGTTGCTGCGACTGCATCGGCTTTGCGAATTCCGGCTTCTAACAAGACCAAGGTGCTGACCGCGCTGCCCTCAAAGGACATTACGCCAATTTTTTCACGAGCAAATTGGCAGGCAAGGGGATCGGTGTCAATGATGGCAACGGTATGCCCCATCTCTAACAAGTTTTGGGCTAAACGTAGCCCCATCATGCCAGCGCCACCAATGAGGACATACATGTTGATCATCTCCTAAACTTATTCTTTGTTTGATAGGGAAGGTTGGCGCAATTGTTGAATTAAAAGCTGAATTCCTAGAGCAATCAGTCCGAGGGCGGCGATCGCAAAAATTGCAGTCGCTAGTGTGCTTAAGCCAATGACCAAGGTTCTCACTGCAACGGCAATGTTAGTTGCTGTCACGCTGCTCGTGGGCAAGGGTTTTGCGGCAAGCCCTTGAATGATCGCTTGGTTGAGCAGGTAGAGGAGAAAAGCAAGCCCCCCTGCAATAATCGCCCCCGTAAAGCAGCGCAACGGTGTAGGCGGAGTTTCACCCGCAGAGTTTTTATTTTGCTGAGAAGAATCTGGTGAAGGTAGGTCTGCCATAGTGCGTTTGTTATGTTCTACAAATGGTAGTTTTCAAATGATATCGAGCGAGAGCAAAAAAGATTTCGCCCTTACAATTTGCTACTCACCGGGTGTATCAGCGCAGCATGAGGTAGACAAATTTTCTAACTTCCCCGCAATTCTTGCCCGAATGCTACGCCCTTCGAGGATTTACAAGATCAAACAATTTGAATGCCGCCAGCCCTAAACTGCGTCACCCAGGTTTGTAAATCCGGATCAGGCAAAGCAGCCTGAATCTGCTGTTGCAAATGTTTTGCCTCTGCCTGTGACTCAGCCAGGGCAAAGACCGTTGGACCCGACCCTGACATCATTGTCCCTAACGGATTGAACTGCTGTATTGTTTCTCGCAACTGAGCCACCTGCGGGTGGGCAGGCAGGACGACTTTTTCCAAATCGTTGTGCAACAGCTTACCGATTTTGGAACTGTCATGATGCATAATCGCAGCCACAATTTCACCCGCATGGGCACGCTGCTTTGGCGTAGTCGATGTTCCGACAGCGGAACCCGTTGTGGAAACAGGGCTATAGGAATCGCCAAACTGTTTACGATAGGTCTGGTATGCCCAAACCGTCGAAACGCTGAGACTGCGGTACTTGGCTAGCACCGCATAAAGGGAGTTAATGCTGGGCAGCGGTGAAAGCTGTTCGCCTCGTCCGGTGGCGATCGCCGTTCCCCCTGCGATGCAAAACGGCACGTCTGACCCCAACTTTGCCGCCAAATCCTGTAGCTCGCCTTGAGTCAGTCCTAACCCCCAAATCAAATCCAGCCCCACCAGCACCGCTGCACCATTGGTCGAGCCACCCGCCAACCCAGCCCCAACTGGAATGTGTTTGTGAATCGTGATATTTACTCCGCCATACTGCTCAAATGCATCCGGAAACTCTGCTGCCATCAGCAAGGCTGCTTTGTAAGCCAAATTGCTCTCATCAGCAGGCACTTCGGGATGATCGCAGTGCAGCCGAAATTGATCGACCCCATTGGCATTGAGATCGATTCGATCTGCTAAATCAATTCCCTGGAGAACCATTGCCAGCTCATGATATCCATCAGGGCGATCGCCAATAATTTCCAGGTAAAGGTTGATTTTAGCCGGGGCAATCAGGGAGTAGGAGCGCATTGGAAGGATGAGGGATGAAGGATGAGGACGTGATACTAGTCTATTGTCTATCGCGATGGGTGACTAAAGACTAGTTAATTTGCGCTCTTGACCTCATACTGTATTCCTTGTGTGCCACTGATTAGAGTGTGTCATGGCTCGTAATGGAGCTGTTATGCTGCGATCGCCACGCCGAGCAGGGTGAATCTTACAGAGCCCTGTTTAATGGCTGTTGAAGCTGTTGGAGTTCCTCAATTGACCGCCCTATCACACGAGCAATAATTTCAATTGGCAGTCCTTCTCGCAACAAATTGTTAGCAATTTCTCTTTGCTTTCTTACCGCTGCTGCTTCCTGAATAGACTAATAGATCACTGACTTCCACTGACTTCTGCATGGAGAAGTGTTCCGCCACTTAATTTTGGCTTAAATTTAACTAAATTCTGATACTTTGCTAAACACTCAACAACATAACGTTCCTAGTCAGCGGTTGCCAGAAACTTTGCAACGACACAAAGCGGTTTTGGTCAATCCGCTGCACTAGGGTTGTTAGTCCGCAATATACACAGCTTTGCAAACTCGTAAACTTAGGGACTTGCGGGAAAATAGCATACCCGTCACTCTAGAGATGTAGAGTACGGGAACAACTCTGCTATTATGCTAACCCTGCTGACTCTGGAGGGCCTGAAATGCTGTTAGACG
>NZ_JACJPC010000078.1:0-5205 GCF_014695875.1 Leptolyngbya sp. FACHB-541
GCTATGTGGCGCGGGAGATTTATCACATTGTTCGTAACACGTTTCCGGTTCCTGAACGCCCTGAAGTGATTCATCCTTAGAATACAAAAAACTTGACATCTATAGGAGCATCAGTACCGCAGCCACTTACTTAGTAGCTTCGAGAGTGTCGAGTCAGAAGATGCTTCAATAGTTTGAGCATGAGGCATAGGAAAAAGTTCTCCAATTGGTGAATCTCAGTTTGAGGTTAATTTTGATCAAAGCATCGTCACTATCACACTCACCTACTGCAGTAGATTCTACGGGTAAGAATTTCAGCAAATAGCAGTCAGAAAGAGTGAGGGAAAGTGTTCGAAGCCCCGTTTATAAGAACTAAATCAACTTAATAATACGCATTGACGAGTAGTTTCGTCATCCTTTGTAAGTAAGTTTAAAGTTCTCCTCGGACAATAAAGCCACAAGTTTTTGCTCAAGGAATATCGGCAGTACCACCGGACATTGAGCAAGATAATTTCGGGCGGATGATGTCACCCCTTAAAGGGAGTAGGAATAGACATCGCAGAGAAATCAGGCATATCCAAGCTGAACTGACCTTACCACTAATCAGTTTTTGCGACACAGCCCAATATAGAGAGAACAGTTTCTATCTAAAATTGAAAATTTAGTGTTCTAGAGAATTAGAGCCAATTTCCTAGCAACACGTAAGGTGCCCAGTAGGAGGGCTGACTATAGTTTGGATGGTTGATGAGTGTGAGTTGGGCTTGACGCAGGGCTTGGGACTTAGAGAGAGAGGGATTGTCTACTAGCTGACGATAAAACTCAATCATTAAAAAGGCACTGGACTGATCATCAATACTCCATAACGAGGCAAGGGTGCTGCGCGCTCCGGCTCGAACTGCTACTCCTGCTAATCCCAAAGCGGCTCGCTCATCGCCTTCGGCCGTTTGGCAGGCACTTAATGTCAGAAGTTCGATCGGACCGGGTTGGGCTTGTCTCGTTTTCAAGATGCGGTTTAATTCATCTATATCAATGCGGCGATCGAGTGCACGAATGAATGTTTTATTGCGATCGGAACTGAATTCACCATGCGTTGCTAGATGAATAATTTGAAATGGAGCTTGCTCAATTTGAGTCTGTAATGCCTCAGCGGTAAACTCTTGATTCAATAAGATAACGGCTCTTGGAATTTTGGCGAGAATGCCGTCTTTTTCCTGTTCGACTGCGGTGAGAGGACTAAAATTTTCGATCGCACTGCTTAATCCAGCAAACAGCAACCGCATTTGTTGACGCTCTAACGGTTGCGGATCAGGCAGTTCCAGTCCTGGTGTTAGAGCAACAGCATAGGTTTCCACTAAATAGCGTTCGCCATCATGTAGAGCCGCCATTGGAATGTTTTTTAGGAATCCGTCTAGCACGAATACTAGTGTGCTGACCTGGTTGTTGCTCAACTCTGCTTCTGCAGGACGGATTAACCAGTCATAAACCTGTTGAGACAGCCTTCTAACAGAGATTTGAGTTTCGGGCTGAGTGATTTGATGGCGAAGATCAGTCAAGGTTTTTTCTACCTCTGCTTGACCCACCATTGTCGAGTAGTGAATTAAGTTAGGTTGGTTCGGTAACTTCAGAATGACTTCGAGGCTATCAGGTAGAATAATCGGGTAGATGATGGCTGCTCGTGTATTGGTTTGATCAGCAGATAGCGCACTGGTTTGTTCAACGATGCGATCGATGGCGATCGGTACGTCTAAACAGGCTTCTCGAAAGAAGTTTTGTAGCTCAACGGTTTGCAGAGATTCCAGTGTTCTCCTGGCTTTTATTAAATTTTCTTGGTTTATAGTGCCTGCTGGCTGTAATAGTAATTCGATGAGTTGTCGATAGGTGGGTTCAACGCTTTCGCGAAACGAAAACTGTTGATCTGGATTCATTGAAGCCAAATCTAATCGCAAAGATTGCAAGGTTTTCAGTGCTTCTTCATAAAGGGCGATCGCTTCCACTCTGTTATTAGCTGGATCAATTCCTTGTTCGGCTTGAGCTTTGAGAATGCGTCCAAGTTGCCACTGCCACAAATAAGTGACATCGGTTGCGTTTGTGGAGAGTGCTAATTGCAGCGCTTGACGGGTTAGATCAGTTGCAGATGACCACTGTTGCGTTTTTTCATAGAGTCCTCCTAACAGTCCGAGTGCATAGGACTGAGTGCGGCGATCGCCCAATTGTTCACTCTGCTGTGCCGCTGTAGACAGCAGTGTTGCTGCGTCAGTGGAGGATGAGATTGCTAAACTTTGAGCTAAATTAATTTGGGCATAAACTGTTGTTCGATTGGGCGGCAAATCTTCAAGCTGGTGTTGAATTTGAGGCAGCAGCGATTGCGCGTCTGACGTTTGTGCTGTCTCAATAAGCAGGCTAAAGCGATTTAAGTTGGCTTGTAGCTGCACGGTTGCTGAATTTGTACCAGTTGCCGCCTGCTGATACCAATTTAGGGCTGCCGCATGATCCTGTTGACTGCGCGCTGTATTGCCCAGACTGAGCTGTATCAAGGCGATCGCCTCAGCCACCTCAGCCGTTGACGAATTGACAGATACCTGTTGTGCGATCGCCAAACTGTCCTGCAACCGTTGCTGCGACTGATCGAGGCTTCCTACCAGGCGTAGTGCCTCGCCCAAACTCCGAAGTTCTGAAACTTTGGTGAGAGAGTTTGGTTGAGCCTGTAAGGTTTGCTCTAACTCGGTGAGCAGCATGATTGCCCGCTGGTAAAATCCCAGGGTTTGTAGTGCGCGACTTTGCTCAATTTGGTTGCGAATCAGGCGATCGCGGTCGTTAAGCTGTTCGTAGTCTTGAGCGGCTTGCTGCCACGTGGCAAGTGCTTGTTCTGCTTGACCTTGAGCAAACTGTAATCGTCCTTGGATATCGAGTGCTTGCGCTGCGGCTAAGCGGCGAGCGGCAGAATCGTTTGCCTGGTCAAGCAGATTGAGGCTGTTGGCGATCGCCTGATTTGCTTGCGTCCAGTTTCCCAGTTGGTGATAGGTTAGCGCTAAATTGCTCAGGGCGATCGCCTGTCGTACGGTATCCCCTTGCTGCTGATAAGCCTGAATTGCCTGCTGCAAGATGGCTATTGCTTCGGTGAAACGTCCGGCATCATAAAACGTCTTTGCCTGTTGTTCTAGGGTTTGTCGCTCAGCTTGACTGACTTCCTGAGTCAGGGCATGCAAGGCGGGAAGGGTAGCAAAACTGGGGGATGTTACGACACACAGCCATGCACTCCAGATGAGCAGCAGGCAAAACGTGAGAGGCGATCGCAGGCGTTTCCTGATCATCAGTTTTTGGGTGAATCAGTTTTCGGGTGATTGACACATTACAGGCGTTTGAGCAGCACTAGTAGGAGTTACTGCAATCAATCTCACTGTCCCATCTTCAGCGACAATCCACTCCTGTGCTTCTACGATCGCTGCTGCTCCATTAGTTTCTTGATAGGCAGTTTCTTGATGAGGTGAAGCGATTACCCCTTCGGGGAACTGCGGAGCAACCGCTGCTTCTCGCTCATCTAACGTAGACCAACCCATGAGTGATTCTTCCCCAAGGAGCGAATCGATCGGAGCAGTCGGCAATCCTCCTCGTCCGGTCACAACAAACTCACCCGTCTCTCCCCTTCCTCCTACACCAGGACAAGTTTGAGTAATCTGGTCAGACGCATCCACAACTGCAACGGGCAGTTCAGTTAAGCCCCGTCTGGAGTCAACGCTAGGGGGGGTGATATCCACCGTTCTCTGCACTCCCAGTTCTGAACTCGCCGTAATGTCGCTAGTGAGGGGATTGTCTTGCGCCTGAGCTGCAATGCCAAAAAGGCCTTTGGTCGTGATGTTGACCGTGCCGCCCGTGCCTGTGAACGCATTGGCACGAATGTCGCTTCGAGCGTTGGGCAGAGCCACAATGAAATCGGCGTCGATGTCGATGTTGCCGCCGTTGCCGCCCGCCCGCTCGGTTCCCGCAGTGGTGGTAATGAGGCTATTGTTGTTGAGCTGCAATAGCTCGACGTCACGCAGTCTAATGTTGCCGCCATCGTCCGCAACCGTTTCAGCCGTAATGCGAGCTTGATTGTCTAACTGCACGGTGTTGGCAGCGAGGTCAACATTCCCTCCAATCCCGCTGCCCTGACTGTCTACTGCAATCCTGGCTTGATCCAGTACCTGCAACTGGTCGGTCGTGATTTGAATCGTGCCACCTGGAGCTGAAGAACCTGGTGCAGTACTGGCATACAAGCCGCTAGCAGATCCTTGGAGACTGCTTGGTCTGTTGTTTGTCAAGCCAGAAAGCGTAATGCGATCGGCAACATCGAGGATGATATTGCCCGCTCGTCCCCGGTTATTGCTTGAGGTATTCACCTGTGAACCTCCGGTTGCCTCAAACGTATTAGCATTAAGGGTAATGCTTCCGCCTGGAAAGCGATTGCGAGTTGAGGAAAAGATGCCGCCGCCATCAGCTAGACGAACCGAATCTGCCGCAATGCGGATATCGCCGCCGCGTCCTTGGGCACCTGCCTCTGAAGAACTAGTGATTACACTGACAGCTTCCTGGCGATTCACTCCCTCTAGAGCGATCTGACCGCGAGCGTTGAGAATGATGTCGCCCGCATTGCCTTGTCCACGGGTGTCGGCAACCAGTTGAGCACCATTAGTCAGGGAGAGGGAGCCTGCAGTGATGCGAATATCGCCACCGCCGCCTACAGCAACCGCATCTGAGTTAATAGCACCAACGCTACTAAAGATCGCACTACTGTCTATAGCAACGCGATCGCGAGCATTGATAATTACGCTGCCCGCATCGCCCCGTCCTAAGGTGAGTGCTACCAGATTGGAATTGTTGGTGAGTGAAAAGGAGCCTGTCGTGATGCGGATACGACCACCGCTACCCTCGGCAACGACATCGGAGCTGACAGAGCCGACAGCACTGAAAATATTAGCCCCGTTGTCTAAAGTAACGCGATCGCGAGCATTGATGAAGATGTTCCCTGCATTGCCTTGTCCACCAGTACTGGCAAGCAGTTGAGCGCCATCCAAGGAGACGCGATCGCGAGCTTCAATAATCACGTTCCCAGCGTTGCCTTGTGCGAGGGTGTTGGGGTTGTGTCGCAAAAACGGGTCAATGGTAAGGTAGGTAAGCTCGGCCTTGCCTTCTTCCCCTCCGATGTCTACTCATTCTTTGTTCAAGTGGCGGCATTTTTTGCCCCAGATC
>NZ_JACJPC010000079.1:0-3799 GCF_014695875.1 Leptolyngbya sp. FACHB-541
GTGGTTTGTGCTCAAGAACTGGATGCGACAACGATGGAGTGAGTTTGAGAGTTTTCACAATTGTATAGATGCAGCTTTCAAAACCTGTCCTAACGTGCTCCCGTAGAGCTATAATTGTGCGATTGCCTAAATTGCTCAGCTATCTTATCGAAAATGATTTTGGTTTGAATCGGCTTACAGACAAAGTCATCACATCCAGCAGATAGGGCAGCGATCTGGTCTTCTCAAAAGGCGACATCAGTATCCTGGATGAGCATGAGCAGAAGCGTGTTCTGCTTGCCTTTGGGTCAAATTACGAGCGCTTGCTCGATCTTAAACAGAAATACGAGCTCGATGATGTGTTTCATTCGACGCTGGGACATCTTGTATTACAGCACAACAATTGGCTGCCCTGAAGATGGAGCTAAATAAAAAACAAAACCCCATTAAAAACTTTGATTTTTATCCTGTACTTAGAGCGGTTATAATCAACAGCCAATGAAGCAATAAACCCAGCTCAATCCATGCAAGCTACCTTTTTTACCACCGTTCTTTTACCAGTCGGTCTAGCGATCGTGATGCTAGGCATGGGGTTAACCCTTCTACCAGAAGACTTTCAACGAGTCACCCGTTATCCTAAAGCGGTGGCTGTTGGTTTGATCAGCCAATTGGTTTTTCTCCCTGTCGTTAGCTTTTTGGTTGCTTCAATCGTACCCATGCAACCAGAAATTGCAGTGGGATTAATGGTGCTAGCACTCTGTCCGGGCGGTCCTTCTTCAAATATGATTACTTATTTGGCTAAAGGAGATGTCGCCCTTTCTGTGACTCTAACGGCTTTGAGTAGTGCCATTACCGTATTCACAATCCCCATATTTGCAAATCTGTCGCTGCAACACTTTGCTGGTCAAGGCGCGGCGATCGCCTTACCCGTTGGGCAAACCATGCTGCAAATTTTCGCGATCGCCCTGGTGCCAGTGGGACTGGGAATGTTGATTCGCCAACAGTTTCCTGATTTAGCCCGCCGACTGGAGAAGGTTGCAAACCGTCTAGCCATTGCCTTCCTCGCTTTAATTATTCTGGCAATCATCATTCGCGAGTGGAGCCGCATCCCCGGTTTTATTGCTCAAGTCGGAATTGGGGTAGTATTGCTCAATGTGATCTCAATGGCAATCGGATTTTGGTTTGGTCAGTTGTTTAATCTAAAGTTTCCCCAGCGCATCTGTATTGCGATCGAGGTAGGAATTCAGAATGCGACGTTGGCGATCGCCATTACTGCTGGGCTGTTAAATAATCCCGATATGGCGGTTCCTGCTGCTGTTTACAGCTTATTTGCATACGCCACTGCCATTCTTGCTATCTTCTATGGCAGAAGAACTGCTCAAAGGATTTATCAGGAAGAGATATCATGAGTAAATCATCTAACCGTTGATTCAATCCTTTCAAGTTTGATTTCCGGTTTACCCAAAATTTTGATCCTTAGCGGAATGTCCCCGAAACAAGTTCGCTAACACCATAAGAATCTGACAAATCGCCGTAAGAATCTGAAAGCAATTAAGCATTGCAACTCATTACGCTTTAGATAGATAAAACAAAATTGGTAAGGACTCAATCTTGACCAACTGTTAAACCATTAGAAGAAATGACAATGACAACCTCTCATGATCTATTGCTTAAACCTGATCAAGGAAAGATAAACCTTTAAGGAGAAGTCATGGAATCTAGTCAAAGTGTCGTCGTAGAGCGACTGCAACAAGCACAAAACGCGCATGATCTGGAAGCATTTTTAGCCTGTTTTGCACCTCACTTTCAGGGCGCTCATCCAGTCCATCCCGAAAGGGATGAACTGGGAATTGAGCATGTCCGTAGGAATTGGTCTGCTATGTTCCACAACATCCCAGATTTTCACTCCGAGTTACTCCGATTGACAGTTGAGGATGAAACGACCTGGGCTGAGTGGTACTGGTTCGGCACCCATCGTAATGGTTCGCAGTTTGGTATGCGTGGGGTGACCATTCTTGGCATACAAGCAGATCAGATCGAGTCGGCACGCTTGTATATGGAACCTGCGTAAGTGAGTTCAGTTGCGATACTTTCTAGAGGTCAGTGCGTGCCTTTGCTATCTCACCCTAGAGATTGCAATGTCTACCTACAGAGCAGTTGTGTGGGGTATGGACATCAGCAAAGTCGTGATTGATTGTAGTTAATGATTAGCAGTTTTAGCACCACCTAAGAGGTTTTCATGCAAAAAATAAAATATTCCTCCTCAATATCTTTAGCACCTGCTCACAAACTCTCAGTTCGTGAATTGGAAGTTTTGAAGCTCATGGCAGAAGGTCAAAGTAATTCTGAAATTGCAGCCCATCTATATCTGAGCCACAACACTGTAAAAACTCATGTACGTGGGATCTTCAACAAGCTTGGAGTTGACCATCGTGTACAGGCTGCCGTAGCCGCTTTACGTCAAGGGCTAATTTAAGAGGTTTAATGATGGCTTCTGGGACACTCGTTTGATGGAGCCGTTGGATTAGGCGCAACCCAGGAAGAAATTGGTATTCTTGAAATTGGCTCAGAGGGCTACACAATCCCTCCAGAATTACAGGCGGGTATTTTCTATGGCATTGCTGATTTTGGCAAAACCGCACCCACATATGTGAACGTTCAAGATACACCAAAAGCATTGACCGCGGTTGAAGGTGCGAATCACTATAGCATTACCAATCAAGATAGCGATCGCGATCCCATTCGACCAACGCTGGATCAAACCCTAGCAACTGAGGCGATCGGACGCTGGAGTGGACTGTTTCTACGATCGCATCTTCTCCATAATCAAGACGCTTTTGATTACGTCTACAGTACAGGCGACAACCTTGATCCAAACGTGAGTGTGATTAGTCAAACTCCATTAGGTTAAATCATTCCCAACCAAACAAAGGTGCATCATTGCAACTTAACCTCTAATCTCGACCTCCCAACTATTTATTTTTGGTGTTCCTACCATGAAAGTCGCTCACTTCCTAGTTTCAAGTCTTGTTGTGGCTTCTACCATAATTGGAGTGGCGATCGCTACCGTCGATCAATCCACACCGATCGCCAGCGTCCCAACTCCTTCCTCATGGATTGCATATCCCTCCACGCTGACCTCAATGGCTTTTACTCCTGTCCATCACACTTCTCCTACGCTCGAATCTGCTCAATCTGACTCAACACCACAGTCTGAATCGCTCAGCAGTCAGTCACCCCTCACACTCAATGGCATTGGTCCAGTGCGCGTTGGCATGACCATTGCTGAAGCTGAACAAGCGGCAAGGGTTCCCATCCCAGCAGCAGATACCGATGACAATGGTTGTGGCTATATCCATCCGCAGGGCATTGAAAACTTGTTGTTCATGGTGACAGGCAACCAAATCGTGCGTGTAGATGTGGTGCGCGACAGCACAATCAGAACCCTCAACGGTGCGGGTATTGGCAACACCAGAGCCGAAATTGAAGCAATGTATCCCGGACAAATCGAAGTGTCGCCGCACGAATACGTTCAGGGTGGTCATTACCTGACCTATGTACCAACCGATGTGAGCGATCGCAACTACCGTATTTTGTTTGAAACGGATGAAAACGACATTGTGACTCGATTGCGATCGGGCAAACTTCCAGAAGTAACCTGGGTTGAAACCTGCTTCTAAGCGTGAGTTACTTCTCATCAAATTTGCTAGGGCGTGTTTTAAAACCTAGAACCAAAAGAGAATTGCAGCAATGGTGAGCATGGCAAGATAGTTCTCCGCTCGTTTCTCATAGCGTGTTGCAATACGTCGAAACTGCTTGA
>NZ_JACJPC010000008.1:0-1933 GCF_014695875.1 Leptolyngbya sp. FACHB-541
GAATCAGCCTTCAAAGTCATTTACCTAGCCATCCAGAATATTTCCAAAAAATGGACGATGCCGATTCGAGACTGGAGACCTGCTCTAAATCAGTTTGCAATTATGTATGATGACCGCTTTCCTCTCTAAATTTAGATCTTTGACACAGATCTATTTACATACCCCAAGTTTATTGAAGCAATCTTTGAAATTGCTGCTTAAGGGAATGAAAACGATACCGATCGTTTGTCCCTAATCAGTTTTTGCGACACAACCGGCTCCGATAGACAAGCACTCTTAACTGTATCGATTCCAACTTCTGACGAGTTCGTGACTTCATCGGATAAGAGGTCGAACATTATTCGGAAAAAGTTCGCTTCAGTTCCCAAATACTTTCTATGGGCTTGATGTTAGCAGCGGATACTGTTGTACGTCTTCATAAGAAATGGCGTGTCCTTCAAATTCGTGGCGCGTAATCGCAGTTCTTCCTCTTCAGGACACCACCTCTGCTTCCGGAAGACACGCGCGCAGCTTCTCAAGCAGCTCAGGAGGGATCTTGGTGGGACGCATGGTCTGGGTGCTGATGCACACCATATCGATCTTTGCGGAGACTGCGGTACTACCCGATTCGTGAAACTGAACCTCTTGGAGCAAAACCAGCCCAGCCCGACCAAGCGAGAGTGGACTGGTGCAGACAACGAGTTGATCGTCTAGGCGCGCTGGCACCTTGTAGGAGATCTCTACGTGCCGGACGATGAAGCCGACCTGCTGCTCTTCAGAGAGCCGCCGTTGCTCAAAGCCCAGCTCACTCAGCCACTCGCTGCGGCCACGCTCCATGTAGCGCAGATAGTTCGCGTAGTAGACGACACCACCGGCGTCCGTGTCTTCAAAATAAATCTTGAGGCGATGGCGAGAGATCTTGTCTTCCATGGTGTTCATCGTTGGGGTGGTGGATCGTTTGTTCTCATTCGAGAGCTAACGTTGAAGTGGCTCAGTTGTCTCTGAAGCCTACTTAACTCTCCAAAGTTGGATTGTAGAGAACAACATTCTCCTGCTCGTTTGCATCGTTGCGTGCAACTAGTGCATGAGCTGATTCAGTTTCACTGAGATTATAGGGTTGGTGTGGAACGCCTGGAGGGATAAAAATGAAATCACCCGCTTCGTTAACAACTGATTGCTTGAGTCTTTGACCATAGCGGGTTTCTACACGACCCTTAATTAGATAAATTGCGGTTTCATAATCACGGTGAAAATGGGGCTCGGCAGACCCGCCTGGAGGAATAATCACCAAATTCATAGAAATTGCCTTTGCACCGGTTGTGGCATTAGAAATACCCACAAAATATGGCAAGCGTTGGCGGGTCAGAGTTTCAGTATCAGGGCGTAGAGTTACAATCTCTGTGGAATTAGTATCAGATGAGCCAGGGGTGTAGGAATGATTAGAGCACGGATCCCCTTGCAACGCCATAGAAATATCCCTCTCTTATAAACCGCAATTGAATTGATGGAAATCAACCCCAGTTTCAATGTAGCTTGCAGGCTAACGGTCGCAATCACCGGACACAGACAAACTTTGCAACTCAGCCAACTATATCAGGACGTGTCAGGTGCAGCGTGGCTATTCGCCTGTGTTTCTGACAACTGGCTGTCCTGTTCCAATCACTGTTTCAATAATGTTGGCAGCTTGTTGTACTCTACCAGAGTTCTGAATCGCAGATTGTAAACGCAATGCCTGAACCTTATAGGAATCCTGGGTCAACACTTTGTGAATTACTGATTGCAAGCTAGCAGCAGTTAAGCGGGCAATAGGTAGTAACTCTCCCGCCCCCGCCCAAACAATTCGAGCAGCAACTCCAGGCTGATCATTTAAAATTGGAATTGCGACCATTGGCACTCCATAAGTGAGTGACTCTAGAACTGTGTTTAAGCCTGCATGAGTGATTGTGAGAGCAGC
>NZ_JACJPC010000080.1:0-53080 GCF_014695875.1 Leptolyngbya sp. FACHB-541
CAGGTGAAAGAGAGACTTGATGCTTTAACACCAGAAGTAATCTTCTCGATTGTAGGGCGACGGTCTATTTTAGATGCCTTATCTGTAGCTGAACTTTAGAGAATTGGTATAATTTCAATCGATAAAAGGGATAAAGGTCTTGCCCTCATCCCCTCCCGACTTTAATTGAGGAGAAACGTGCCTTCTGAGATTGCGATAGCACGTTTCTCGTACCATTTCAGCAAATGTGTCGGGCTGAAATGGCGTTTCTAGCTCAGCACTAGCGCAATGCTAGAGGTGAATTGAGCGTTAGATCCAGGTCGGTGTTGGGATCGATCGAAATCAACGTGGCGCGATCGCGACCTAAGAAGAAGTTGAGCAACGCACCAGCACCCACACCACCCAGGACTTCCTCGGTGGCGATCGCGCGATCGCCTGTCACACCAGCCACAGCTGCTGCTGCACCCGCACCTAAAGCAGCGCCCGTAATGACTTCACGCACGCTAGCCCCTCGGCGGATCACTTCAGTTGTCGTAACAACTTGAGAAGTAGCATCCATCGCCAGACGAGAACCGTTGGTTAAGACCAGTTCTTCAGCGTAGAACTGTGCCCCATCCCCAGCAATTCGCACCTCACCGATCACTTGGCTATTAGCTGGAATCAACACCGTACCGTCAGCCGAAATGATATCTCGGTCAACTAGCAGTGTCACCGGAACGGGATCTGGCTCCTCTGGCGAGACATAAATTTTGTCAGCATCCCCGTAGCCCACTGGGATCACTGTACCAGAGGGAATCCTGACAGCAGGCTGTACGACTGGAGTTTGACCCACGATGTAGGGCGAAGAAACCGCAACTGCGTCGCCTGAACTCACCAACGCCTGATAGATAAACGCCGCCACCTCTGCACGAGTTGCGGGTCGGTTAGGGTTTAGCACCTGAGTATTGGGGTAGTTCACCACAATTTGCTCTTGAGTTGCAGCAGCAATGCTGGTTTGAGCGTATTCAGGAATGCTACTGCTATCGCTGTAGATTTGCAGGGCACTGCCGACAGAACCGTTGGCCGTATAGCCCAAACCATTCGCCAAGGAAACCAACACCTGTGCCCTGGGAATGTTTTGGTTGGGGTTGAACACATTACCGGGATAACCCGTCAAAAAGCCAATGGTATAGGCTTCCTGAATCGCTTCATAAGCCCAGTAATTACTGGGAACATCGACAAAGTTCACAGAATTGCGAACTTGAGCTTGATCAAAAGCCTTACGCACCATTGCGGCAAACTGAGCGCGAGTAACCGGATCATCGGGACGGAAACTGCCATCAGGAAAACCACTAATAATTTCTCGTCTGGCTAGCTCTTGAATGAAGGGTGCTGCCCAGTAGCTTGACTGGACATCAAAAAAGCTAGTTTGTGCTTGCACAGGAGCTTGAATTACCAAGGGTGCAGCGGCTCCCGCGGTCAGGCTAAGTGCTGTTAATAAGGCGGTACCAGATCGCCAAGAATTGAAACTAGACATGGGAGAGCGTTCTCCAAAAAATGCTGAACTGGATGAATTAATAGACCCTACAGAGGTATAAAAAGTTCCTCAGTTGGTTCAATCAAGAAAAGCTCTTAATTCTGTTCAAAAAGTGAATAGAAGGTTGTTATTACGCGTTTTTTGGCAATCGCCACTCGTGCTAACTTTCTTTTTCTCTCAATATCTCATCAGGAGGCTGTTACAAGATTTACAACGGTGACGACGAAATCTGCGTAAATTAGTTGCCCCTAAGAATCCCGAACATCCTAAAGATTTGTTGCAGTAACGGTGAATTCCTGGAGATATGGCTAGTTACATTTGAACCAGAACTGAGGAATAATTTGACAGCTCTAGAGTCATATTCCCAACCCCCCTTACCTTCTCCAGGAAAAATTTTCAGAAAGATAGTTTGTATCCGATTAAATTCTTTGGAACCTTCTTCATCCTAGTGAGAAAAAAGTTATGCAGTTTCCGTAAAACTGCTCATTCATGCTGAAGTACTAGAAACCTAAGAACGAGTTTAGATAAGTCATGAAGATTCTCAGGTTTCACCAGTCTTCACCAGCGATTTATCTTCGTCTACAGATAGGATTGTCGTGACTACAACAGGCGGGAAAAGTAGACCTATTTTAATGATTAAGAAAGACTAAAAGTTCAGGTTTTGATGAGATATATAGGTATCTACGAAGCCCTCCAAACCACCGTACTGTCGCCATCGGGAGTGTTATGATTCTCGACATCGATCGCCTTCAAGCTCTGCGAGACTGCTGTGCGGATGAAGCTGCATTCATCCGGCTACAGAAGGTTTTGGCGATCGCCCAATCCAGCCGTAGCTTTGGGCATCGGCTTGCCTCAACAGATCTTGCTATTGTCCCAACAGATCTTGTTCCGACAGATATCCCTGCTCATTCCAGCTGTCACAACCAGTCGCGATCACGAGGTTCTCGCCTCCTTCAAGGGGTAGCAGAAGCTACCAGCCAGTTGTTAATGGGAGATGACTACTGTGAAGCGATTACTAGAGCATTAGCAATTTTAGGCAAAACGACAGGGGTCGATCGCGTCCATATTTTTACCATTCAGCCTCACCCAGAAACGGGAGAGCCTGTCGCCAATCAAAAGCTGGAATGGGTACGAGAGTCAATTACAGCCCACATTCATGACCCCGCCTTCCAGAGCTTTTCGTTTTCTAGCCCCAGCGCAACGGAATGGTATCGGGCGATCGCCGCTGGAAAAATTGTCAGTGGGGTGACGCGAGAGATGCCTCCCGAAGAGCAGGAATGCTTAGTAGCCCAGGGCATTCTAGCGATTTTGGTCGTCCCCATTCGGATCAATAGCGAACTGTGGGGCTTTATTGGCTTCGATGATTGTCAGAGCGAACGCCAATGGTCTGAGGACGAAAAAGCTGCACTATCGATGGTGGCAGCTAGCATTGGTGGGGCGATCGCTCGCCAACAGGTTGAAGCAGCTTTGCGGCAGAGCGAATCCAGGCTCAAACAGATTGCGGCAAACGTTCCTGGCATGATTTACCAGTTTCTCTGCCGTGCCGACGGCAGTCGTCGGGTGCTTTATGCCAGTTCTGGTTGTCAGGAGTTACTAGAACTAGATCCGGAGGCAGTCCAGGCAGATTTTTCGCTGATTGCTGACCTTTGTCATCCAGCCGATCGAGCCAATTTTGAGCAGGCGCTCGCTGATTCAGCTGCCGCTTTGGAACCCTGGAACTGGGAAGGACGCATCATCACGCCGTCCGGCAAACTGAAGTGGATTCAAGGATTTTCTCGCCCAGAGCGGCAAGACAACGGCGACCTGCTGTGGGATGGAGTTCTGGTCGATATTACCGATCGCAAACAGGCTGAGCAAGACCTGCGCGACAGCGAAGCTCGCTACCGGGCAATGTTAGACGCTAGCCCCGACCTGATGTTTCGCCTCAGCCGAAACGGTCGATATCTTGACTTCAAGGGCAATGCAATGTCGGCTGATGTACCCCGTGAAGCGATCGTCGGACGCTACTTGCATGACGTGCTCCCCGCTGACGTGGCGGATATGTTTTGGCGTGAAATTCAACAAACTCTAGCATCAGGTGAACTGCGAACCTGTGAATATTCCCTCCCAGAAGAATCAGGGCTTCATGCTTACGAGGCTCGCATTGTAGTTAGTGGGCAGGATGAAGTTCTTACAGTGGTGCAGGATGTCACCGATCGTAAGCGGGTCGAAAAAGAACTGCGCGACAGCGAAGATCGACTCCAAAGCTTCTTCAATGCCACTTTTGAAACCGTCATCATTCACGATTTCAACAAAATTATTGACGTTAACCCTGCCACTGAACAACTGCTGGGCTACTCTGCCGCCGAGATGATTGGCATGTCCGTGATGGATCTGGTTGCACCCAGTTACCAGGAAGCGGTAAAACGCACCTGGCAATCGCTCACCTCACCCAATCAGCCCTACGAATATGAAGCGATGGGTGTTAGAAAAGATGGCACCCACTTCTTCGCTGCTGTTTGCGTTAAAGCAATTCAGTATAAGGGGCAAACAATGCGAGTTGCAGGGGTTCGCAATATTACAGAGAGGAAGCGTACCGAGGCAGCCATTCGCCAAAGTGAGGCCAGAAACCGGGCACTGGTTAATGCAATTCCCGATTTGATGTTTAGAATCAGCCGAGACGGCACCTACCTGGACTGTAAAGCAGAAAGAGACGGAGATGTTTTGTTGCCGCCCAGCCAACTGATCGGGAAAACGGTGTATGAAGTGCTGCCGCCCGATCTGGCTGAGCAGCGGATGTACTATGTTGAGCAAGCGCTGAAAACAGGTGAGATTCAACTTTTTGAATATCAGTTGCGCCTCAGCAACAACCGCGCTAACCAGCTCTACCGACAAATGACTTCAGAGCAAATTGCGCCGTCTGAGATCTTTTACATACGGGACTATGAAGCGCGGGTGGTGGTCAGCGGTGAGGATGAAGTGCTGGCGATCGTACGTGACATCACAGAACGCAAGTGTTCAGAACATCAGCTACGGGCTTCGGCAGAGCGCGATCGCCTTTTAGGAGAAATCGCACTTCGCATTCGCCAATCCCTTGACCTAAACGAAATTCTCAACACAGCAGCCGTAGAAGTACGACATCTGCTGAAAGCTGACCGAGTTTCAATCAGCCATTACAACAAAGCTGGGATCAGCATCGTCGTTGCTGAATCGGTCGCTGAAAACGTTCTGCCTACTTTAGGCTCGGTGACAGACAGCTCCATTTACGAGGAAGTCCGAGACATTTTTGAGCGCGATCGCATCTACATCCTCAACGACACGGAACAAGCTAAATCTCCTCCATACCTGAAGGAATACTACAAGCAATATCAGATCAGAGCTGGAATTGCCGTCCCCATCATGCCAGACGGTCGATTTTTTGGTTCACTCGTGGTCAATCAATGCTCCAATCCTCGCGAATGGCAACCCTTTGAAGCTGACCTGATGGACCGCCTAGCTACCCAGGTGACAATCGCCATCCAGCAGTCCCAGCTTTATCAGCAGGTGCAGTCCCTCAACGCTGGATTGGAACAGCAGGTTGAGGAACGCACTGCCCAGCTTCAGCAAAAGATGCAGGAATTGCAACAACTCAATCAGCTTAAAGACGAATTTCTCAATGCCTTCTCTCATGACCTGCGTACACCAATTATGGGCGTGTCGCTGGTACTGAAGAATTTGCTGAATCAGTCTGGAGAGATCATTCCCATCACTCGCTCAATTGTGACCCGAATGCTGCAAAGCAGCGAACACCAGCTTCAACTGATCAATTCTTTGCTGCAAGCCCATGCAGGTGAAACCCAAGGTGTTGTTCTACACTGCGAACTGCTGCAACTGGGGCTCCTGACGCAGGTCATTCTAGAAGAACTGGAACCACTGGTGCTAAAAAATCAAGCCACACTAAAAAACTTGGTGCCGCCAGACTTGCCGCTCGTCACGGCTGACCCTCTGCAGCTACGACGAGTGTTCGAGAACTTGATTACCAATGCGCTTAACCACAATCCTCCAGGGGTAGACCTGACCGTCAGCGCCACCGTTGAAGAGGAAATGATTCGGTTTAACTTTCAAGACAATGGCGTTGGCATGAGTCAGGAAGTCAGCGATCGCCTCTTCGAGCGCTATGTTCGGGGTCCAAAATCACGTCATTCCACCGGCATTGGTTTGGGACTTTATCTCAGCCGCCAGATTATTACCGCTCACGGCGGTCAAATTGGGGTTCACAGCGCTCCCAATGTTGGCTCTACTTTTTGGCTGACACTGCCACTAGCCATTTCCTCAGCCGCTCAGTCCAACCTGCAAGAGGGTTAAAGCAAATTTACTCGTCAGCAACAACGCGATCGCGTCCTAAAGCCTTGGCTTTATAGAGGGCTGCATCCGCATCCGCAATCAAGGCTTCGTAGTTTGTATCACTACAGCTACTCGCAAAGGCAACTCCCATGCTCAACGTCACAATCTGACTGGGCGAGTAGGAATGGGGAATAGACAGAGCCTTGACCTCCGCCCGTATTAGCTCAGCTAGTTGCACTGCTCCCTCAATCGGAGTACTGGGTAAGATCACCGCAAACTCTTCGCCTCCATAACGAGCAACCAAATCAGTCGCGCGCTTGGGGGTATTTTCAAGCACTTTAGCGATTTGCTGAAGACAGCGATCGCCTGCCTGGTGCCCATAGGTATCGTTGTAAGCTTTGAAAAAATCAACATCACAAAGAATCAGGGAGAGGGGCGATCGCTCTTTCACCATGCATTTCCATTCCTGACCCAAATACTCGTCAAATCGACGACGGTTGGCTACCTGCGTCAAGTTGTCGATCGAAATTAACCGCTGCAATGCCTGGTTCGCCGCCTCTAACTTACGCTGAAGTTGAGTCTGATGAATTAACCGCCGTACTCGCTGACGTAAGACCGCCCAGTGAATTGGCTTCGTTACAAAATCTGCCGCACCCGCTGCAAAGGCTTGATCAACCGATTCTCGATCTTCCAGCCCCGTAATCATCAGCACAGGGGTGCGGGCACCACCTGGCAGGCGTTGCAGATGCATACAGCAGCCAAAGCCATCCATTTCTGGCATCAGCGCGTCTAACAAAACAATATCGGGATGTAGACAGGTATATGCGGTCAAACCCTCTATGCCGTTTTGCGCCTCAGCAACCTTATATCCTTCCTGTTCTAAAAAACGACGCAGCCGCAGTCGAATCACCGCATCGTCATCGACCAAGAGAATCAACGGTTTATCCTGTTCGCCGACCGCAGAATCTACAAAATTCATATCTCCTTGAAAAGAGGGTTGCTGCATCTACTTACAGAACTTCACGACAGAACAGGTTTGGGATTCCCTATCTCCCACTCCCAAAGTACCCAGGTCAGTTCCTCAAGAAACACGACGCGGCAATACAAGAACGTGCCTCACATTGCACGCAAGGCACGTTCTATGAACATCAATAACTCCGATTAGACACTCACAGCTGAGGGTTGAGGGCTGAAGGTTTTTAAGATGCTCTCAGCGATTTGAGGTGGAGTTAATCCTAAAGCCGCTAGGGATTCTTCCGGCTTAGCATGATCGACCAGCGTATCTGGCACACCAATGCGTTTAATTGGCACTGTTACATCCTGATCGAGCAAGGCTTCTGCAACGGCAGAGCCGAAGCCGCCCATCAAACATCCCTCCTCAAGGGTGACAACGCGCCCAATCTGCTTCGCTAACGGAACGATCAGTTCAGTATCAAGCGGTTTCACAAAGCGGGCGTTGATTACTGTTGCTTCAATCCCGTGTTCGCTCAAGATTTCAGCAGTCTGCATAGCTGGGTAAACCATCGTGCCGTAGCCGATTAGCAAAACGTCATCGCCCTGGCGCAAAATTTCTCCTTTGCCAATGGGTAACGGTTCCCAGCCTTCTTCCATTAGGGGAACACCGTGACCATTGCCCCGAGGATAGCGCATGGCGATCGCCCCCTCTGTATAGTTAACGCCTGTCACCACCATTCGCTGAAGCTCAGCCTCATCCTTGGGAGCCATCAGTACCATGTTAGGAATGCAGCGCAGATAGGCAATGTCATATAGCCCTTGATGGGTTGGGCCGTCTGCACCCACAATGCCTGCCCGGTCTAAGCAAAAGAACACAGGCAGCTTTTGAATACAGACATCATGAACAATCTGGTCGTAGCCACGCTGCAAAAAGGTTGAGTAGATCGCCGCAACAGGACGCATTCCTTCACAAGCAAGTCCTGCTGCTAGCGTCACTGCATGTTGTTCGGCAATTCCCACGTCAATATATTGCTTGGGCAATTTTGCTTGCAGCTTATCTAGCCCAGTCCCCGTTGCCATTGCTGCCGTGATGCCAATGATTTTGGGGTTATTCTCAGCAAGTTTAACCAGCGTATGGGAAAACACCTTGGCGTAGCTGGGAGGCTTGGGTTTACTAGCAGGAAGAGCCTTTCCGGTTGCCAGGTTGAATGGCGACTGAGCATGGTAGCCTACCTGATCTTGCTCGGCGATCGCATACCCTTTCCCTTTTACCGTGGCTACATGCACCAGCACGGGTCCCGGATGTTGGTGAGCCTGCTGGAAGGTTGAAATCAACTCTTGCAAATTATGACCATCAACCGGACCCATGTAGGTAAAGCCCAGTTCCTCAAACACTGCACCGACTTTAGGAACAGCTAGCCGCTTCATCCCTTCCTTGATTCGGTTTAGCTCTGGGGAAAGAGAGTCACCCACGAAGGGCAGATGCTTAAACTGCTCCTCCAAGTTATCAGCCAAAAACTGCACCGGAGGGCTAAGTCGCATTTTGTTGAGATAGCGAGGAATCGCGCCCACATTAGGCGAAATTGACATCTCATTGTCATTCAGCACGACCAGCAAATTGGTGTTGGGCAAATGTCCAGCATGGTTAATCGCTTCCAGGGCCATTCCCCCTGTCAAAGCACCATCTCCAATCACCGCTGCGACCTTGAAGTCTTCCCCTTTTGCGTCCCGTGCTAGCGCCATCCCTAATGCCGCAGAAATACTGGTAGAGGCGTGACCTGCACCAAAATGGTCAAATTTACTTTCGCAGCGCTTTAAATAGCCTGCAATGCCGTCCTTTTGCCGCAGCGTGTGAAAACGGTCATAGCGTCCGGTAATCAGCTTGTGAGGATAAGCTTGATGCCCAACATCCCAGGTTACCTTGTCTCGGTCAAGATCTAGAGTTTGATACAAAGCCAGAGTCAACTCCACCACACCCAAGCCAGGACCAAGATGACCGCCACTGGTAGCCACTGTTTGCAAGTGCTTTTCTCGAATCTGGCGGGCAATTTGCTTAAGTTGATGAATCGACAGACCATGCAACTGGTTGGGATGAGTCAATTCACTCAGATGCATACGGATTATACCTTTTAAGTTTTTAACGGTGCTTATTGCTTATCTCACTCTAATCCAATCTAGGGTTGTGATTAGCACTACTTTTCGGGGCTAACAGTATTTCTTATCTTTGGTAGTTGACATACCCATCTCCAAAGAGCAGAAAATATCCCGTACACCACAGCATTGTAGGACTGTAAGGCAAAAGTCTTGATATATGTATCGTTTATATAATGAGAGCGGCATTCTTGATATTTATCCAAGTGAGCAAGACATAATTGAGCCGGGAATGCTGATAATTAATGACTGATCTTAATCTGAATCTCGCGATCGCTTATGCAAGTCGCTCCATTGCCAGAAAATGAAGCTTTAAGGTTGCAAGCACTTAACCGATGTGAAGTTCTTGATACTCCTCCTGAGGCTGCTTTTGACGACTTGACTCGGCTGGCCGCCCAGATCTGCCAAACTCCCGTCGCGTTGGTTAGTTTAGTCGATGCTAAGCGACAGTGGTTTAAGTCAAAAGTTGGGCTGGACGCATCAGAAACCCCACGAAATGTTGCCTTTTGTGCTCATACGGTGCTTCAGCCCGAAGCCTTGCTGATTGTACCTAATGCTCTGGCAGATCCACGATTTGCTAACAATCCTCTAGTGACTGCAGATCCACATATTCGGTTTTATGCGGGTGCGCCGTTAGTCACGCCCGATGGTTTCACATTAGGCTCACTTTGTGTCATTGACTTTGTGCCGCGAAACTTAAGCCTTGAGCAACAAGAAACTCTGCGAGTTTTAGCACGTCAAGTTGTCACTCAGTTGGAACTGCGCCATAACCTGAAAACTGTAGAAAAAGCCCTGAAACAGCGACAGCAGGCAGAAGATAGCCTCCAGCACCAAATCCATCGGGCCTTGCTACTGAAGAAAATCACCGAGGAAATTCGCCAAAGTTTGGACATTCAGCAGATTTTTCAAACTACAGCAACACAAATTGGTCAAGCATTTGAAGTAAACCACTGCGTAATCCGCACTTACATTGCTGCACCAGTGCCCAAAGCTCCTTGCGTAGCTGAATATTTAGAAGCTGAATATCAGTCAGTTCTAAAGTTGGAAATTCCTGCTGTTGACAATCCCTACATGCAGGGTTTGCTAGCTCGTGATCAGGCGATCGCCTTCCCTAATGTCTACGCAGAACCACTTCTATCTCCTGCACTCGCAATCTATCATCAAGCTCACTTAAAGTCGCTGCTAGCAGTCCGCACCTCATATAACAACGAGCCAAACGGAATCATCGAGCTACATCAGTGCGATCACTTCCGCGAATGGACAGATGATGAAATCGAGCTACTAGAAGCTGTCGCTGCCCAAGTTGGGATCGCACTCACGCAGGCTCACCTATTAGAGCAGGAAAAGCTTCAGCGCCAAGAACTAGCGCTTAAGAACTTCGCTCTAGAACGAGCAAAACGAGAAGCCGAAGCCGCAAATCGGGCAAAAAGCGAATTTTTGGCAAACATGAGCCACGAAATTCGCACCCCTATGAATGCAGTCATTGGTATGACCGGGTTGCTGTTGGACACTCCGCTTGACCCGCAGCAGCAAGACTTCGTTGAAACCATTCGCACCAGCGGCGATGCTTTGCTCACTATCATCAACGACATTTTGGATTTTTCTAAAATCGAATCTGGCAAATTCGATTTAGAACGCCAACCCTTCAGCTTGCGTGAATGCATCGAAGAATCCCTTGACTTACTGGCACCTAAAGCTGCCGAAAAAGGTCTGGAATTGGGCTACCTGATCGAGCCTCAAACCCCTCAATTCATTGTGGGAGATGTCACCCGACTGCGCCAAATTCTAGTCAACCTGATCAGCAACGCCGTCAAATTTACAAGTTCAGGTGAGGTAATCGTCTCCGTCGAGTCAATTCAAAAATCGGCAGACAAAAAACTAGATAACGAGTTTTGCCCGGTTTACAAGATTCAATTTGCAGTCAAAGATACGGGCATTGGAATTCCGGCAGACCGCATGGATCGGTTGTTTAAGTCGTTTAGCCAGGTAGACTCGTCTACTAATCGTCGCTATGGAGGGACCGGACTAGGACTTGCCATTAGCAAAAATTTGAGTGAGATGATGGGCGGCAGAATGTGGGTTGAGAGCCAGGTCGGTCAAGGTTCCACCTTCTATTTCACGATCCTAACTCAGGTAGCGCCTAACTTTGAAACGGGCGATCGCTCCCTTCATGCAGACTACCTCGTCGGAAAGCGGCTTTTGATCGTCGATGACAACGCCACCAACCGCCAAATTCTCACCCTTCAAGCTCAGGCATGGGGCATGTCTAGTCGCGCTGCTGCCTCTGGCGCAGAGGCTTTAAGTTGGCTAACACAGCCCGATTTGTTTGACATCGCCATTCTCGACATGCAGATGCCCAACATGGACGGGCTAACCCTAGCCACCGCGATTCGTAGGCAACCCGGTTACCTGCGTTTGCCGCTCGTCATGCTAACCTCGATGGTCAACCTGGAACGAGATGCCCATGCAACAACCATCGCCAGCTTCAAGGCATTGCTTCACAAACCTGTTAAGCAAGCTCAACTTCATGATGTTTTAGTTCGCATTCTGGGTAGACAACCGATTCAGATGCAGCCATCTCAACCTGCTACTAGCCCAACTGAATTACCCCTATTTCAACAGTTGCCGCTGAAGATCCTCTTAGCAGAAGATAACGTTGTCAACCAAAAAGTTGTTTTGCACCTCCTCCAACGCATCGGGTATCGAGCTGATGTCGTTTGCAATGGACGGGAAGTGCTTGAGTCGCTACATCGTCAAGCCTATGATGTCGTATTGATGGACGTGCAGATGCCAGAAATGGACGGCATCGCCACAACTCGCCAGATCTGTCAGGACTGGCAACCTGCAAATCGTCCGCGCATTATTGCGATGACAGCAGGAGCAATGACGGGCGATCGCGAAGAATGCCTCATCGCAGGCATGGATGACTATCTCAGCAAACCAATTCGGATCGAGAAATTAGTCCAAGCGCTAAAAAAATGCCAACCGCTCTCCAGAAACGAACTATCACCAGCCATTGACCTCAAAGTTTTACAAGAGCTGCAGGCGATCGGGCGAGAACAAAATCGGGACGTCCTGTTTGAAATCATTGACATCTACCTGGAAGATGCACCTCGCCTACTGCGGGCTATGCGCGAAGCAGGAACTGCTGATCTCCCTAGTGCCTTGCAGCAAGCTGCTCACACCTTGAAGTCAACCAGTGCTGCCGTCGGAGCCACCCACCTGGCGGATATCTGCCAAAGACTAGAACGCTGGACGATGGAACATCCTGATCAAATCAACAAAACAAGCATCAGCGAAGCCGAAATCCAGGAAAAGCTGACTAGTCTTGAAGCGGAGTATCAGAGAGTTAAAACGACCCTAGAGCTACATCGTCAGCAGCTTCAGCAGCCCGTATAGCTGTAGAACAGGGTTTACAAAAGCTAGAGAAAAAATGAGGAAGAAATTTTTGCCCTGGCTTCACTTTTTGATTGAGTTGGCTTGATTGAATCGCTCTAGAAATCACAGTAACAAGCTGCAAGAATCACTCAAGCTTTGGGCAATCTATAGGCAATCATATATAAACTGAAATTGAGACTCTAGAAGTTTTTGTAAAAAACCAGGTATAAAGGGGGGAAGTTATGCATTCCCTTCTCGCAAGCCACTCAATTTCTCCATCTTGTTCAATTGCCCAGAGTAGGTTTCGGCTTTGGTTCAACCAAATCTGAGGCATCCTGAAACTCTTTCACTGAGAAGTAGTTTATGACAGAAGCACAGCGTCCGCTCACCCCTCCTCCTGCTCATCGGGTTCCCCCTCCCCCGCCCCCGAGACAGGCTGCGCCCCATGCATCTGCCGGAGCTACGCAGGTGCCTTCTCAAACTTTGGGGACCCCTACAGCTACTTCGGTGAACACCGCTCCTATGACCCACGAGGCTACTGCACCGGCTGTGAAACCGCCGCCACCGCCAGCAGGACATCGACCTGCTGCACCCCCTCCAGTGCAGAGTTCGCGGGTTAATAAAGTCACGCCTGGTTCGCCTACCTTGGCGCAGCTTGTCAAAGAAGCCTTTGATAAAGGATTTTCTGATATCCATGCAGGTGTGGGTGAGGTTCCTCGCTTCCGCAACCGGGGTGAAATGGACCTTACGGATTACCCTGTTACGGATGAGTCAACCTTTTTCAGTTGGCTTAAAGAAATCCTGTCGGACATGGAAATCAAGCGGTTTAAGGAAACGCTTGACTTTGACGGAGCGGCTCAATACGACTTTGCCAGGGTACGGGTAAACTTGTTCGATTCGCTCAGGGGTCCGGCGCTGGTTATGCGTTTGATTCCGCTGAAAATCCTGACCATTGAGCAGTTGAATCTGCCCCTGGTATTTAAAGACATTTGTCACTATCACAAAGGCTTAGTGTTAGTGACAGGTCCAACGGGTTCTGGTAAGTCCACAACGATGGCAGCAATGGTGGACTACATCAATAAGGAGATGCCCAAAAACATCATCACGATTGAGGACCCAATCGAGTATGTCCACCAGAGCCGCAAAGCTTTGATCAAACAGCGGGAAGTCGGAATTCACACGCTCGAATTTGACCGGGCACTGAAGTCTTCTTTGCGGGAAGACCCAGATGTGATTCTGATTGGTGAAATGCGAGACAAGGAAACGGTGAACACGGCACTTAAAGCAGCCCAAACCGGACACTTGGTTATGGGAACGCTGCACACCAACAGTGCCGTGAAGACGATTGAGCGGATTCTAAGCCTGTATGAGCCAGATCAGCAGGCTCCCATGCGGGTGGCGATCGCCGAATCTCTGGTTGCTGTCATCGCTCAAGGTCTATGTCGCACCACGGACGGCAAACGGGCTGCTTTCCACGACATCATGATCAACACGGACGCAATTAAAGATTACATTCGGCGTGGGGAAATTGACGAAGTTGAAGCAATTATTCCCAGATGTACCTTTGACGGCATGTGTACAATGAACCAATCGCTCTACAAGCTATACGAAGCAGGGCGGATCACTGAAGAAACGGCTCTGGAAATGTCGCCTAAACCCAATGAAATGGCACAAATCTTGCGCGGTCGCGTTTAGGGAGTTATGAGTTGTGAGTTGTGAGTCATGAGTTACAGTTCCGATTCAGCACTCAAAACTCAGAACCCAGGTCTCTTTAAGGGAATTGCTTTATTTACGCCAGGTGGGGATTTGGTGTATTGCATCGATCCCCACAAGCAGAGCCGTTGGCATCTGCAACTTTGTTCAGTATTGCAGGAGATGCTGGGGTTGGTTGAGCCTCCCCATTTTTTGTTGCCCTGCTACACAGCAACCATTGACCGTTGGCTTGACCCTAAAACACAGCAAATTCAAATCTCTGCAGAGGCTTGTCCCCGAGTTTTATCCCATCAAGCATTGCTTAATGCGATTTTTGCAATGGAAGATTTAGTTTGGGAGGCAGATCCTCGGCAGGAAGAACTCTGTGACCCGCTTGTTTTAGCTAGCTATCGCCAACAATTTCCCCAGCTTTGGGAGGAGCATGATCTGGTCGTTCGGCTTCAAGCAGAACCTCACTCCTACTCACTCGAAAGCAGACACACAGCGCTTTCCTGGTCACCTCAAAAATTAGATCCGCCTTCCCAAGGCTACGTGTTGCGGTTGTTTATTGCAGGACATAATTCCGCTACAGAACGTATTCTGCAAAATCTGCATCAGCTCTTAGAAAAATCTCTTCAGCAACCCTACACGCTGAAAGTTGTTGACATCTACAAGCACCCTGAGCAGGCAGAAGCAGATCAAGTTGCGGCTACTCCAACCCTGGTTAAGGTTTGGCCGAAGCCAGTTCGACGTATTGCCGGAAACTTAGAGGACGCGGCTAAAATTCTGCAAATGCTCTCTACTTCTTGAGCTTGAGTTTGTAATACCGTTTCTACACAAGGCTGCACATTTTGAAAGGTACGCGGGGCACTTTTCAAAATATGCAGCCTTAAAGGGAATCAGTACAAGGTTTAAAGACGCAATGAATCGGGTCTTCGCAAGAGAGAAAAGCGATCGCCTTTTACCTTTCGCCTAGATTCAGCACCCATTCTCGCAATAGCGTATTTACCTGGTCGGGCACCTCATCATGGGGGCAATGTCCAGCCTGTAGGTAATGCTCCATCAGTTGCGGGTAGTACTGCCGAAATTGAGCGCCTCGATCTCTAGCATTCATCCACGGATCACCTTCACCCCAGAGCAGTAGCAGTGGGCAGGTCAGTTGATTCAGCAAAACATCAATTTTTTCGCCACGAGGTGACTTGAACACTGAGGCAAAGACTTTTGCAGCCCCCGAATCGCAAGAAGGACGGTAAATATCTTCAACAAGCTGGTCCGTGATGGCGCTTTTATCCAAATAAACGCTTTCCAAAGTTCGACGAATTACCCAGCGCTGTCGGACATACTGAAACAACAAGAAGCTGGGTAGTGGCTGGAGCAGAAAGGATTGGATCAGCGTGCCCATTGTTTGCCTGAAAGGGTCAGGCTTGGAGGTAAGCTGCATTTCGGTAAATGGGCCGGCGCTGTTAAGCAGGACTAGTCCAACAGCTGATTCAGGGCGTTGTGCAGCAACACATAGGGCTGAGTAGCCACCAAGAGAGTTGCCAGCCAGCACCGCAGGTTGACCAATCACGTTGGTGATAAAGTCGTGCAGTTGGTCACGCCAGAGGTCACCGCTATACTGCCAGTCAGGTTTGGCGGAGCGTCCGAAGCCTAGTAGGTCAATCGCCCAGACTTCAAAATCACGGCTTAGCCCCTCGATATTTTTGCGCCAGTGGTCGGTGGAGGCACCAAACCCATGAATTAGCAACAGGGGTGGTCTTTGAGGATGGCGATCGCCACTTCGCACGTAGTAAATAGGCTGTTCTCGCCACTGCCAATAGGCTCCTATTTGGGTTTCGGTCGATGTTTGCATAAGCTAGGCGTACTTTAGAAAAATGCGATTCTGAGAATTAGTGTGAAGCAATATAAATGATCCTAGTTGATCCTATCGCAGCGCTGAAATCCCACCGATTGCAGATAGTAATTTGGCTCATAAAACAGCATATTTGAACACAATGGGTGAAATTTCAATTGAGTCTCTTCATGGCAGCCTTAGAACGCTCTAAAGTTACTAAAGCTCGGCGCAGAGCGCGTTTGTTTGAACGCATCATGGCGGCGATCGCGCTGTTAAATTTTGCGCTGGTGCTGTTTGATTACAGCTACATTCCATTAAGAGACTTTTATCTGAGGCAAATTCCGCCGATTACCCTTTGGAGCGATCGCCAGATCAACTCTTCACGGTTTATTGACTGGTACGGTCATCAGTTCAAAGGAATTGAGCCAAACCGCACTACCGAAGCTTATCTGGCTGCCGTGGATGAGCTAGAGCGGCAGGTACGCCAGCAAAGAGAACAGTCTATTTCATCGCCACAGATGCGGCCTATTCTGTCGGAGTTGCAGAGCCGCAGTGAAGCCATGGTTGACGAAGATCCGTTTGAAATTGCCAACAAGTCAGGCACTCTGGAACGAATCAAGGAGCGGATGCGAAGGCACGTTGAAGACCAGACTGGACAGGAAATCGAATCTTCAAAACAAGCATTTACTATCTTCTGGAGTCCTGAATATCTTGCTAGAAACGGCTTTGCTCGACAGATGGGCTTTTTCGACGAGCGTATTGAGCCGCTGATTCAAAGCAACTACTATCGCAGCATCGGGTTTAACGGCAGACCCACCGATGAATTTATCAAAATCGATATCTGGTTTATTGCCCTGTTTGGGATCGAGTTTCTAGCTAGAACCTGGTACCTCAGCCGCCGCTACAAAGGCACCAGTTGGTTAGATACAATGCTATGGCGCTGGTATGACGTGCTTCTGCTGCTGCCGTTTTGGCGCTTCCTGCGAATTATTCCTTTAACTACGCGGATCAATCAATCTAACCTGATTAACCTTGATCCACTACGCGATCGCATTATTCGAGGAATTATCGCTAACTATGCGGTCGAGTTGACTGAAATCGTCGTGATTCGCGTAATTGAGCAACTTCAAAATCTGATTCGCCAGGGAGATATTGCTCGAACGCTGCTCAAGCCGGAAGTAGGTCCACGTTACATCAACCTGAACGAGGTCGATGAAGTTACCCTGATTTCCAGGCGGCTATCTTCAACTTTGGTTTGCCAGGTTTTGCCTAAAGTCAGACCGGATGTTGAAGCTTTGTTGCACCACAACGCCAGCAAAGCTTTACAAGAGTTGCCGCTGTATGAAGGAGTCAAGCACTTGCCTGGAATTGGCGATCTCCCCGACCAACTGACCCGGCAGGTGATTGCTCAGCTTTATCAAACTGTGTACGGGGCGATCGCTGATTCACTACAGGAAGACCCAGCTGGGTCAGCCCTGACTCAAACCTTGATCGACAACACCGTCAAAGCTTTTAGAGCTGAAATTCAAAAAGGGCACACCTTAGAGGAAATTGAAGCTCTGGTAGCTGTCTGGCTGGATGAAGTCAAGATCAACTACGTTCAACGGATTGCCGAAGAAGATGTAGAGAAGCTGCGCGAACAAACTCAGATGCTTTACCAAATTACTCAAACGGGCGGCAGGAAATAAGCCGTCAGAAATGAGCGAGCCACTCAGATCACCTATAGTTCCTTACAGCAGCGTATTCTGACAACTCTGAACTGAATGCGCTAGACTTATCAGTGATGAAGGGCAACCCTGCGTTTCGTCACATTTTGGACATCATTTCGGTGGAAGTGGGCCAGACCCCACTTTTTTTATTGCAACGCAATCCGGTTTGATGAATTACAGGCAACTTTTACCTGTACAGCACTCTAAGAATATCTGTACAGCATCTTGAGAGAAAGATGGCTCATCCTTTAATTCCTAAAATTGTTGATCTAGCAGCCCCAATCGCCGAAGACTTGGGCTTAGAGGTCGTTACGGCTGTTTTTCATACTAATCAACATCCGCCCATTTTGCGGGTAGATATCCGTAATTCTCAGGGCGATGTAAGTTTGGAAAATTGTGAGCAAATGAGTCGAGCGCTAGAAGCGGCCTTAGACGAGGCAAATGTGATTCCTGATGCTTACGTTTTAGAAATTTCCAGCCCTGGAATTCCTCGTAACCTGACGACCGATCGGGAATTCATTTCCTTTAAGGGTTTCCCTGTAGTTGTGACGACAACAGAGCCGCACGAAGGACACAAATCCTGGGTTGGGAAGTTGATTCGGCGCGATGAAGAAGCACTTTATTTAAACAAAAAAGGACGGGCGATCGCTATTCCACGCCACTTGATTGACACAGTGCAGCTAGACGAAAGTCCTTAAATCGTTTTGAGCTTTGTCTTTTAAGTTTCGGGTTCCAAAGTTTAGAACCCAAAACTTAAAACAAGCTAACGGAACCATCACTAAACAAAATACAAAACCGAAAACTCGGAAAGCAGGAGGTTAGTTCTATGTCAATGGTCAGCTTACCCGGACTTCAAGACATGATTGACGGCATCAGCCGTGAGCGCAACTTGCCCAAACACGCGGTTCAAGCTGCCCTGCGAGAAGCCCTACTCAAAGGATATGAGCGCTATCGTCGCACCCACCGCCCCGACAGTGCCAGCTTTGACGAAGAATATTTCAACAATTTTGAAGTCGAATTAGACATTGAGGATGAAGGGTTTCGCGTCCTTGCTGCAAAAACCATTGTGGAAGAAGTGACCACACCTGATCACCAAATTGCTCTTCAGGAAGTGCAAGAAGTCGCAGCAGAAGCGCAACTTGGTGACACTGTTGTACTGGATGTCACACCTGATCAAGGCGAATTTGGGCGCATGGCAGCCATCCAAACGAAACAGGTACTCGCTCAAAAGCTGCGGGATCAGCAGCGCAAGCTCGTTCAAGAGGAATTCCAGGATCTTGAAGGAACCGTTCTACCTCAAGCGCGGGTGCTGCGATTTGAGCGGCAGTCTGTAATCATGGCAGTCAGCAGCGGCTTTGGGCAACCTGAAGTAGAAGCAGAGCTACTCAAACGCGATCAGTTGCCGAACGACAACTATCGCGCAAACGCAGTCTTTAAGGTCTTTCTCAAGCGCGTCTCGGAAGGATCACACCGGGGACCACAGCTTTTGGTATCTAGAGCAGATGCAGGACTTGTCGTTGACCTATTTGCTACCGAAGTTCCCGAGATTGAAGATGAAATTGTGCGGATTGTCGCAGTCGCCCGAGAAGCCAATCCACCCTCTCGTTCCGTTGGACCTCGCACTAAAATTGCGGTAGACACCCTGGAGCGAGATGTTGACCCGGTAGGAGCTTGCATCGGCGCACGGGGTTCACGCATTCAGGTGGTGGTAAATGAGCTGCGCGGCGAAAAGATTGACGTAATTCGTTGGTCGCCTGACCCCGCCACTTATATTGCTAATGCCCTCAGTCCAGCACGAGTAGACGAGGTACGCCTCATTAACCCAGAAGATCGGCAGGCGCATGTGCTAGTTCCAGAAGATCAGTTGAGTCTGGCGATCGGTAAAGAGGGTCAAAACGTGCGTTTGGCAGCTCGCTTGACTGGATGGAAGATTGACATCAAAGATTCAGCCAAGTATGACTATGAAGCGGAAAACCAGAAAATGGCAGCTCTAGCCGAAGAACGCCGTCAAGCTCAGGAAGAGGAGTGGCAGGAAGATGAAGAACTGGAATCAGAATTTGAGTCAGAACTAGAATCGGAATCTGAAAATCTTGACTTGGAAGAGCCAGAATTTGATCCCTCCCCTGAACCCACTACTGTCTCAGCAGACGGATTCGGGGTTGAAGCAGATAATGCAATCAAGCGGCCTCAGGCGGATTTTAGACCATAGATATGCCCGGCCGCTAGGGCTATTCAAAGCATGTGCCTTCATTCACTCATAGATGATCTGGCACAGATGATCCGGGAGTGAGCAAATTTATTTGCATTGATCTGGTAGGGGTTATGTTGCCAAACTATCGCCGCTGCGTGAGCTGCCGCAGGGTTGCACTAAAGTCAGGCTTCTGGCGAATTGTCAGAGTACACCCATCTGGTACGGTAGAATTAGATCAGGGTGAAGGGCGATCAGTTTACCTGTGTCCGCAGGAAAGCTGTTTGCGGACAGCTCAAAAGAAAAACCGACTGGGGCGATCGCTCAAAGCTTGTGTTCCCGAGACAATTTATCAAATATTGTGGCAACGTCTATCAGCTTCCAGTTCCCAGTCCTAGGTGATATCTGCTTTGAGTGCAGTATCAGCAATGTATTGAGTAACATACTGCCCCTAGTAGAGATTCGTTTGGGTAATTACACTGAACTTACAGCTAACTTCAGATGGATTCAATGCGGAGACAGTTGGAGGTAATCTGTAGTAACCGTGTAGCATTAGTATAGCTATGCCTTTTCATTGCTAACGATCTGGTTGGAGGCTGCCACCAGTTTTCTGAAAGTTCAGGCAAGATAGTAAAAGAAGCTGCTTATTTTTCCAGGGCAGCCGTCTGAACTATGGGAGAAAGTTACAAGATATGCCCAAAATCCTTCATCTGTAGGATCATGGAAATAGCAAAATCTGTAGCTTTTCAGGTTAAATGCACGGCTTGAGTAGATTTAGCGTAGTTTCATCAAAAGAGCGGCAGAACATTATGTGACAACAAGTCCGGTACGAAGAGGAAGCGTGGATGAACAACGGCAAAGTGAGAATTTACGAGTTATCAAAGGAATTGAATTTGGACAATAGGGATATTTTGGCAGTTTGCGATCAGCTCAACATTGCGGTCAAAAGCCACAGCAGCACTATTACAGAAGCTGAAGCCGCTCAGATTCGATCCGCTGCCGAGAAGCACACCACCAGTCACTCTTCTGCCAATAAGCCTAATTCGTCGGCTCAGTACAATGGTGGTTCTCAAGCTCGAAAATCTGGCGTGCAGCCACCCGTTAAAAAGCAACAGATTCTTGAAATTCGTCGTCATCGTCCATTAGCGGCTCCTCCCAAGCGAGCAGAAGCGGAAGCTGAGGCACCAATCTCTGATCCGTCCTCATTCGATGACGCAGCAGCGCCGCCCGTTAGCTCTCCTGCACGCCCTGTAAACCGTCTAGCAGGGCCTCCTAGCCGACCACAGCGTTCACAGCCGGATAGTCCTGAAACTGTTGAAACGGCCGCTGTAGTAGAAGAAGCTGAGGTAGAAGAGGATCTGCGCGATCGCATTTCTGAAGAAGTTGAAGTGCCTGAATCTAATGAGCTTAGTATTTTTGCTGAGCCGATCGACGACGTCGTGATATCTCTTGAAGAGGAAGAGGTGCCTGACCTCATTGCGCCTCCATCTAGACCGGCTGCCAAGGTTGCGAGTCCGCCGCAATCTAACCTGACAAATCGACCAACGCTAAAACGGGCTAGAACCGATCAACCTGAGGTTCGCTCATCTGACTCAGCAAGACCTGAGCTTAGAGCCCCCTCTGAGAGAGGAGAACGGGTTGCTCTGAGAGGCGATCGCGGTAGGCAGATTCCAATCACAGAAACTGAAGAACAAGCTGCTCCAAAACCAAAGCCTGTTATCGAACTACGGCGTAAACCGGTTCGTCCTGGTGCGCCTGGATCATCGGATGGCGCTGACGGTACTGAAACGGCCAAAACTGGTACTGAGCCTGTAGCCGGACCGCTAGATGAGCTAAGGCGACCTACTCTGCCTCGTGTTCCCAAAAGGACTAAGGGTTGGGAGGAAGAAGAGGAAGAGCAAGAAACACCAAAAGCGGCAAAAGCAACCAAAGCGAAGCGCCGCGCCCAGCCTGTGCTGGATGAGGATGAAGAAGAACTGGAAGATGTTCTGAACGCAGATGATGAGGACTCTCCTGTACAGGTCAGCTTGTCCTTAGCACGTCCACCTAAGCCAAAAGGCCGTCCAGGACAGGTGAAGCCTGTAGCAGTTTCTAGCCCAACTCAAAAGAGCAAAGGGCGGGAATCTTCTAGAAGCTATCGCCGCGATCGCCGTGAAGAAGCAAAAGTTGAGCGTCCAGAGCATCTAGTTCTGACGGGCAGCTTGACTGTTCACGACTTGGCTGAGGAGCTGGTAGTCCCTGAAACAGAGATTATCAAAGCGCTCTTCTTCAAGGGCATCATCGCCAACATCAACCAGATTCTGGACATTCCCACGGCGACTATGGTGGCAGAGGAAATGGGCGTGACAGTAGAGACTGCTGAGGCAGAGGCTGAGGCGAAGAAAGTCACCGAAATGATCGATGCGACCGACCTGGAAAGCCTCCAGCGCCGTCCTCCTGTGGTCACGATCATGGGACACGTCGACCATGGTAAGACCACTCTGCTTGACTCGATCCGCAAAACCAAAGTGGCTCAGGGCGAAGCAGGCGGCATTACGCAACACATTGGTGCTTACCACGTCGATGTCGAGCATGAGGGCAATACGCAGCAGGTCGTCTTCCTGGATACACCAGGTCACGAGGCGTTTACTGCGATGCGGGCAAGAGGAGCCAGGGTTACAGACATTGCTGTACTGGTCGTCGCTGCAGATGACGGTGTAAGACCTCAAACCATTGAGGCAATCAGTCACGCAAAAGCAGCGGAAGTGCCAATTGTAGTCGCGATCAACAAAGTCGATAAAGAAGAAGCTCAGCCAGACAGGGTGAAGCAGGAGCTAACCGAGTTTGGACTTGTGCCAGAGGAATGGGGTGGTGAAACCATTATGGTTCCAGTGAGCGCGATCAATGGTGAAAACCTGGATACCCTACTGGAAATGCTGTTGCTGGTGTCAGAGGTGGAAGACCTCTATGCCAACCCAGACCGTCCGGCTAGAGGAACAATCATCGAAGCGAACCTGGATAAAGCTAGAGGTCCTGTAGCAACTCTGTTGATTCAGAACGGAACGCTGAAGGTCGGCGATGTCCTGGTGGCAGGTTCTGCCTTTGGTAAAGTCCGCGCCATGATCGACGATCGAGGTAAGCGGGTAGACAGTGCCTCACCTTCCTTTGCTGTGGAAGTATTGGGTTTGAGTGATGTACCTGCTGCGGGTGACGAGTTTGAGGTCTTCCTGGATGAGAAGGAGGCGCGATCGACTGCTTCTAGCCGAACTGACCAACAGCGTCAGTCTCGCTTACAGCAGGCAATGGCATCCCGACGGGTCAGTCTAAATACGCTTTCAGCGAAGGCGCAGGAAGGCGATCTGAAGGAGCTAAACCTGGTCTTGAAGGCAGACGTACAGGGATCAGTCGAGGCCATTTTGGGAGCACTACAGCAGCTTCCTCAGAAAGAGGTTCAGGTGCGGGTGTTGCTCTCTGCTCCGGGTGAAATCACAGAAACAGACGTCGATTTGGCGGCTGCGAGTGATGCGGTGATTGTTGGCTTTAACACGACTCTCGCCAGTGGTTCGAGGCAAGCAGCAGACCGTGCTGGTGTAGATGTACGTGAGTACAACATCATCTATAAGCTGTTGGAAGACATCCAGGGCGCGATGGAAGGTTTGCTAGAGCCAGAAATGGTGGAAGAACCTCTGGGTCAAGTGGAGGTTCGGGCAGTATTCCCAGTGGGTCGTGGTGCAGTTGCAGGCTGTTATGTGCAGTCGGGTAAAGCAATCCGTAACTGTAAGGTGCGGGTTCGTCGCAGCGGCAGTGTTGTCTTTGAGGGCAACTTGGATTCGCTGAAGCGGATGAAGGATGACGCGAAGGAAGTCAATGCTGGCTACGAATGCGGTATTGGCATAGACAACTTCAACGCTTGGGAAGTCGGTGACATTATTGAAACCTACCGTCTGATCTCCAAGCGGCGATCGCTATCTGTCTAACTTTTGCTTATCACAAGCAGAGTTACCAAATTGGGTAGGGTGGGTACATTGCCCACCCTACTTTTTTATGGTTATTTTATTTCGCTGTTACCGAGATACTCTTACCCATGTGAAGCTGAATCAGATCGACTACCGTTTCCAGTCCTTGCCGGATTTTGAGGTTTGTAAACACAAAGGGCTTTTCGCCCCGCATTTTACGGGCATCTCGTTCCATCACCGTGAGATCTGCTCCGACTAGCGGTGCCAAATCGATTTTGTTGATGACTAAGAGATCGGACTTGGTAATTCCTGGACCACCCTTCCGGGGAATTTTGTCGCCAGCGGCAACGTCGATGACGTAAATAGTCAGATCAACCAGTTCTGGACTGAAGGTAGAAGCTAGATTATCTCCCCCACTTTCAACGAAGACTAGATCCAGGTCGCTAAACTGTTGTTCTAGTTGCTCGATCGCCACTAAGTTAATCGAGGCATCTTCCCGAATTGCCGTATGGGGACAGCCACCCGTCTCTACGCCAACGATGCGATCGCGCTCCAACGCCTGACTCCGCACCAAAAACTGCGCGTCCTCCTGGGTATAAATGTCATTGGTAACAACGGCGATGTTGTGGCGATCGCGCATTGTTTTACAGAGCGCATCTACCAGCGCAGTTTTGCCCGATCCGACTGGACCTGCAATTCCTACTCGAAATGTATGCATCCTTTCCCCCTTATACCGAGAATTTGCAGATGATAGCTTATGGGAACGCAATATTTCTAACTGCAAACCTAACTGCGAAACAGGCGGGAATAGAGGCTTTCATGGTTCATGCTGGCGATCGCCACCCCCCAGCTACAGTTGCCAAAATCTTCGTCCTTCATTTCTAAGATGGAGGATGTTGTAGCTTCAATCTCGGCATAAAGCTCTAGCAACAAACGCTGCCCAGCTGTTTGTCCTAGCGGAATTAGTCTGACTCCCGCATTCACCAAATTAGTTGACCAACTGTGGAGGTAGCCCAAGATCATCGTTTTGCAGTCGATCTGCCAGGAATGAGAGGCGATCGCAAAAGCAACTGCAAAATTACAAGGTTCCCCACAGGCTTGGAGTAAACCTTCTAGCGGCGGCTGTAGCTCTAGCAATAATCGGCTCAAGGAGCGACCCATCTGCCAGCTTTGCTGCCGCAGCTCTTCAGTTTCGCGAAAGGCTGAGAGCCATTGGTTCCAATAGTTTAGGTTAGATGGGTTGGAGGCGATCGCAGCCTGGTAAACTCGCACCATTACCGCTCCCTCCAAGCGGACCGCCCCATAGCGCAATTCTTGAACCAGCCAGCGCTGTAGACTTTCAGCATCGGGCAAGTTACCGGACTGTACTAAGGTTTCCAATCCTTCAGAGTAGCTGTAGGCTCCCACAGGGAGTGCTGGACTGACCAACTGCATCAGGTGGAGGAGCGAGGAGGTGGAGGAGTGCAGGGACGAAGGGGTAGGAGGAGAAATAGTTGGATCTAGCTGCGGTTCATTGGGCATGGTGGTGGGCTTGAGCCGGAACTGAGGGGGGATGGGCATGATGATTGGCGACGTGGTTATGTCCATACGCTCCGGCTTCTGGTTGAAATGGGGCAATATCTTCGGACACATGCAGCCCTCGCTGCTCTAACATTGCCTTGAGCACCGGATCGGGCGAAAAGCGTAAATGAGTTGCTGTCACCTCTAGGGGCACGTGGCGATTGCCCAGATGATAAGCGGCTTGGAGCAAATCGAGCATGGATGGCGCTGTCACAGTCATGACAGGTTCTGGTTTGGCACTCACGCGAACTATTTGACCATCAGCCTCAGTTTGCAACAGGTCGCCGTTCTGTAGCACCGTGCCTCTGGGTAGGTTGAGATAAAAATCTTGCTCATTCGTGTGAAAGTAGTGACGCGATCGCACCCTTTCTTCAGCCGTCAGAGCCAAAGTAAACTCAGCCACCACAGTTGGATCAGCAGGCAAACGTTGCGTCAAATTCAGCATGAAATTCTGTCAGAATAATCTTTTTCTGATAAGCTATCCATCTCTTAGAAAGCTCTAAAGTTGACCCAAGTAGTCAAACGTTAAATTTGCCCTAGTTCTCTTGTGCGCTTACTATGGGCTATGGGTAAACCTTTCACCCCAGCTACGGCTAATAATATTTCTGGTCACGCTAAAATCATAAATAAGATCTAAACTCCGATCGGATAACCGGAGTTTGTATGGCATGATAAGCAGAGTAAACGCTTTGCATCTGTATTAAAAATCACAGGAAGTTAGCTATGGCACTTCAACTCGGCGATACGGTTCCCAATTTCACCCAAAAGTCCAGCGAGGGCGACATTAGCTTTTATGACTGGGCTGGCGATAGCTGGGTGATTTTATTCTCTCACCCTGCGGATTATACCCCTGTCTGCACCACAGAATTAGGCGAAGTTGCCAAGCTTAAGCCCGAATTCGACAAGCGCAACGTCAAGGCGATCGCCCTCAGCGTTGACGATGTCGAATCTCATAAGGGTTGGATTGGTGACATCGAAGAAACCCAAAGCACCTCGCTCAACTACCCCATCTTGGCAGACGACGACAAGAAGGTAGCTGACCTGTATGGTATGATCCACCCCAATGCCAACGCAAAAGTTACCGTTCGGGCAGTCTTCGTCATTGACCCCAGCAGGAAACTGCGTCTGACGTTGACCTATCCCCCCAGTGCAGGACGCAACTTTGACGAAATTCTGCGCGTGATTGACTCACTGCAACTGACTGATAACTACAGCGTTGCAACCCCCGCAAACTGGCAGGATGGCGATGATGTAGTGGTCGTTCCTACCATCTCTACCGAAGAAGCAAAGCAAAAATTCCCCAAAGGCGTTACCGAAGTTAAGCCTTACCTACGCACAACGCCTCAGCCTAACAAGTAGGCAATTAGGCTTGAGCCGTAATGTTTCAGTTTTTACCCCTCTTCCAACTTGGAAGAGGGTCTTTTTGTTGTCCAAGCCCAGCCTGTTTGCTGGAGGCGATACGCTTGATGATTTCTGATACGTTGATGATTTCTAATACGGAATCCGTTTCGTGAGGAAGCACTATTGGGTGTACGGACGAAGCATTCGGCAAAAGAATTGTGCTTCGGTTGCAAGGATTGTAACCAAATGTTTCGCCCCTACCAATTCCGCTACTCTACAGACGGGTTTGGGATGAGAGGCGATCGCCTTTGTCGAGGACTAATTCCTGCTAAGTAAACCTAACCTACGGCAACATCTGCTGGCTATTTAGCCCATGCAACGCCAGGTCACGTTCCCAAGGCGCAGCAAGGTATAAGTAGAACCTCTACTTCACATCAAGAAATTTCTATCAAACAATTCTCATTTTCTTTAGGTTTCTACGTTAAGCTAATTTTCAATAGATTTTTAGTGATGGTTATCCCATTTCTTATAGAAATCCCTATATGCCCAAATTGCCTGGGGAGTTCTTGGAAAGGGGGGACGGTTTCCGAACTTTAAGCTTTGAAGGATAGTAAAGATGTTTCAGTTCCTAGCTCAAACAGCTTGGTTCATTCCTTGCTATCCGCTGGTGGGGATGCTTTTGTCGATTGCCTGGTTTCCTTCAGTGATTCGACGCACGGGCCCTAGACCAGCGGGTTATGTGAACCTGATCATGACGCTTGTGGCGTTTTTTCATGCGGTGCTGGCGTTTTCAGCAGTCTGGAATCAGCCTGCTCAGTATCAATTCATTCCCTGGCTGCAAGTAGCAGATTTAGACCTGACAATTCCGCTGGAGATTTCGGCAATTACGATTGGCGGAACCATTCTGGTGACGGGAATTAACTTTCTGGCGCAGTGGTACGCCGTTGGCTACCTGGAAATGGATTGGGGCTGGGCACGGTTTTATGCGCTGCTGGCGCTGTTTGAAGCCGGAATGTGTTCTCTGATTTTGTGCAATTCTCTGTTCTTTAGCTACATTCTGCTAGAGGTTTTGACGCTGGGAACCTACCTTTTGGTGGGATTCTGGCTAAACCAATCACTGGTGGTGACAGGCGCACGAGATGCGTTCCTGACAAAGCGGGTGGGCGACCTGTTTTTGCTGATGGGCGTGTTGGCACTGTATCCGCTGGCAGGCACCTGGGATTTTAATGAGTTGGCACAGTGGGCGCAGACAGCGCAGGTTGATCCGAAAGTCGCGACCCTGGTCGCGCTCGCTCTGATTGCTGGACCAATGGGTAAGTGCGCTCAGTTTCCGCTGCACCTGTGGCTGGATGAGGCCATGGAAGGCCCACTGCCCAGCACGATTTTGAGAAACT
Source organism: Leptolyngbya sp. FACHB-541 (assembly GCF_014695875.1). Taxonomy (NCBI): domain Bacteria; kingdom Bacillati; phylum Cyanobacteriota; class Cyanophyceae; order Leptolyngbyales; family Leptolyngbyaceae; genus Leptolyngbya; species Leptolyngbya sp. FACHB-541. The sequence continues at coordinate 27,934 of NZ_JACJPC010000080.1, forward strand.
CGGTGGTAGTGGCAACAGGGGCATGGGTGCTGGTGAAGCTAGAGCCTGTGCTGGCGCTGTCTCCATTTGCACTGACGGCCATGATTGCCATTGGAGCGGTGACGGCGATCGGCGGAACGCTGATTGCGATCGCCCAAATCGACATCAAACGCGCCTTATCCTACCTGGTCAGCGCATATATGGGATTGGTGTTTATCGCGGTCGGCGCACAGCAAACTGAAGCCGCTTTTCTGCTGGTATTGACTCATGCTCTGGCAATGGCGTTGCTGGTGATGAGTACGGGTTCCATTGTGCTAAACAACATCACCCAAGACTTGACTCAAATGGGTGGGCTATGGAGCCGCCGCCCCATTACCGGACTGTCCTTTATTGTGGGTGCACTAGGGCTGATTGCGCTGCCTCCGCTGGGCGGCTTTTGGGCAATGTTGGAATTAGCGGATGGACTGTGGGCAACTCGTCCGGTTGTGGTCGCGATTCTGCTAGTGGTTAATACTCTGTCAGCATTCAGCGTGACTCGTGTGTTTGGGCTGATTTTTGCTGGCAAGCGGCAGCAGATGACGGAGCGATCGCCCGAAAACCTGTGGACGATTACCGTGCCAATGATGATTTTGGTTGGTTTCACGCTTCACCTGCCGCTGATTTTGCAGAGCCTCTCACTCCTGCCGGATTGGGCAGTGTTAAACAAAGACATGGCGCTGCTGCTGATCTGGTCGAGCATTTTTGGTATCAGCTTGGGTGGACTCATCTACATCGGTCAGACTGTCTCCAAGCCGGTTGGCATTCTCTGGCAACCACTGCGTGATCTGCTGGCCTATGACTTTTACACTCCTAGAATCTACCGTTCTACAATTGTCGGCAGCGTTGATGTGATATCGCGAATGGTGGACTGGGGCGATCGCTACATTGTTGATGGCTTTGTGAATTTCATTGGTGTTGCTTCCATCTTTGGTGGTGAAACTTTGAAATATGGCAACTCCGGGCGCACCCAGTTTTATACGCTAACGATTGCGTTAGGAGTTGTGGTAATCACAGTCCTGATGGGTTGGTCACTGCTAATCCGCCTACCCTTCCCCCTTGCTCAATAAATAGGAGACTTAATCAATGCTTAGCGTATTAATTTGGCTCCCTATTTTGGGGGCAGCCATCATCGGATTTCTGCCAGGCATCTTTTCCGCAAAACAGGTCCGCATCGGGACTTTAGCCATTACTGGCGCAGTTTTAGCCTGGACAATCTTTCTGATGACCCAGTTTGACCCAAGCGTCTCTGGGCTGCAATTGCAGGAATATCTGCCCTGGATCGAGACATTAGGTTTGAACTATCAGCTTGGCGTAGACGGGCTTTCCCTCGTTCTGCTGGCGCTCAATAGCCTGCTCACTTGGATTGCTGTATTTAGCAATAAAGCGGAAATTGAACGTCCGAGACTGTTTTATGCGTTGATTCTGCTGATTAGTGGCGGAGTTGCTGGAGCATTCCTTGCTCAAAATCTGCTGCTATTCTTCCTGTTTTATGAACTGGAGCTAGTTCCCTTCTACTTGCTGATCTCGATTTGGGGAGGAGCGAAGCGGGGTTATGCCGCGACTAAATTCCTGATCTACACGGCTACTTCTGGTGCACTGATTCTAGCGGGTTTCCTCGGACTGGTTTTGCTAACGGGTGCTTCTAGCTTTGCCTACGAATCCCTGGCAGGACAGGCATTGCCGCTAGGCTTGCAGGTGATTTTGCTGAGTGTGCTGCTGGTCGGGTTTGGCATCAAAATTCCATTGGTGCCGCTGCACACCTGGCTCCCTGACACCTACGTTGAAGCGTCTACCCCTGTCGCAATTTTGCTGGGTGGCGTGTTAGCAAAACTGGGCACCTACGGCATTTTCCGGTTTGGCTTAGGGCTATTTCCTGATGCTTGGAGCGTGCTAGCTCCCTGGATGGCAACTTGGGCAGCAGTGAGCGTACTGTATGGAGCGATCGCCGCCATTGCCCAAAAGGATATCAAGCGCATGGTTGCCTACAGTTCTATTGGTCACATGGGCTACGTCCTGCTAGGTGGTGCCGCTGTTACAGAACTGAGCCTGGTTGGTGCTGTTTCCCAAATGGTGGCACACGGTTTAATCCTGGCAATTCTGTTTAACCTGGTCGGCATTATTGAAGCCAAAGTTGGCACTCGCGAGCTTGATGTGCTGAATGGTTTGATGAATCCGATTCGTGGCTTGCCCACCGTCAGTTCCCTGCTCGTTCTAGGCGCAATGGCAAGTGCAGGTATTCCGGGAATGGCTGGGTTTATTGCTGAGTTCCTGGTTTTTCAGGGTAGTTTCGTTGCATTTCCTGTACAAACGCTATTGTGCGTAGCGGGAACAGGCTTAACTGCTGTTTACTTTGTGATTTTGTTGAACCGCACCTGTTTTGGAAAGTTGGACAATGCGATCGCCTACTTTCCCAAAGTTGAATTCTCCGAAAAAGTCCCTGCCTTTATTCTTGCTGCCCTAATCTTCTTCCTGGGCGTTCAACCCACCTGGTTAGTGCGCTGGAGCGAACCGACTACCAACGCGATGGTAGCTGCCGTTCCGATTGAGAATGGGGTGCTGGGCAAAGTTGAAGGCGATCGCTCCATCGCAGCCAATCAAGAACTTGCACCAGTAGCAACAATTCCCAGCCCGGAACCTTGAGTAAACTGCATCTCGCCCCCTAAATCTCCCATTCTGGGGCACTTTGAAAGGTTTAGAAAGTTGTTCAGAATGGGAAATTTGCAGGCTAAGAAGGTTTTAATTCATACCCTAGCCCTTAACTCCTAACCCTCCTCTTAAGAAAATTCCTACTCCCGAATCATGACTACCACCCTCGAAACCCCCAAAACCAAACTCCCCCCCTCTACTCACGAATTTGCCGACATCATCCATCGGCTCGAAGCAGGCGAAGCAATGCTGCCTGACAGCCCCGAAAACCTGAAGCAAATCATCGGCATCTACAAAGCCTACGCCGTGCCAATGGACTTTTACTGGCGTGACTTGCTTTACATTGCCGAGCGCGTCTTCCTCGAACCGCTGCCCTTTTTCAAATACTTTTTACCCAAAGAATATTTAGAACTGCATAATCATTACGCTGGGGACGATGCCGACCTTCGCATCTGGCGCGGCGAAGCCACTGCCCACCCCGAACTACTGGAATTCATCGAAAAAGGTGAAGTCCAGCGTAAGCTGCCTAAACTGCTGCACCACCTGTGGCACGATCGCGTCAACATGGAGTTTGCTGAAGAGTGCATGCGGGTGATGCTCTGGCATCGCAACATGTACGCTCCGATCAATCGCTTCGACCCCTACCTTGACAGTGAAGAATACATTGCCAACGCCGATCGCGCCATCAAAGCCTATTTCAAATACAACCCGGTGATGATGGGGATTTACAAGATGTTTCCCGACATGTTCATCGAACAGGTGCGGCAGATGTCTTACTACAGCAACCTAGGGCTGTTTTGGGAAGTGATGGCTCCCGTCTTCTTCGAAATGTCAGACCTGTACGACGAGGGCAAACTCACCAGTGTCCCAGAAGCAATGAACTTTTTGGTGAATGGAATTTTTGCGATCGCCGGTCGCCCCATCTACCACCACGTCTACATCCGAGGCGAATGCTACGAAATCATTCCGAAGTCCAAAGGCTTTACCTGGCTGTATGAAGCCGCACTGCCCTACGTTGAAGCTGTGTTCTACCGCACTTCTCCCTTCCGGGGTACCAAATCCTACAACGCTCAAGCAAAACAGGTGCCTGACGACCAGAAGGATTTCCATTACGGCATTCTCTACGCTGACGTATTCCCCGTTGGCACCGCAGGCATTCCACCGACACTGCTAATGCAGGATATGCTGCACTTCTTGCCCCCATACCTGCTGGACTATTACAAACAGTATTGCCGGGGCGAGGACGACATGCTGATTCAGCTGGGGATTAGCTTTCAGCGATCGATGTACTGCGTCACGTCAGCCGTAATTCAGGCGCTTAGAACCGCTTTGCTTTATCCCCTGGATGACCCCAATCCTAAGCACCTCCAGGCAAATCGGGAATTTTTTGAATCACAGCTCGATCGCTTCAAGCGTCCCGAAGCAAGGCTGCGGAGTATTCAAGATCCAGACTACCGATAAGTAAGGTGGTGTTAGCGACAGCGTAACGCACCGAGGCATCAGGGGAGGATGCGTTACGCTACGGCTAGCGCATCCTACGCAATCTATTAACAAATTTATAAGAGGTAAAAATGGCTGACATTGTTGATATTGCAGTAGGTGCAGGCTCTTTCCAAACTTTGGTTGCAGCAGTTCAGGCGGCAGGTTTGGTAGAAACTTTGAAAAGCCCTGGCCCGTTTACTGTATTTGCGCCAAATGATGATGCCTTTGCCAAATTGCCACCTGGAACCGTGCAAACCCTGGTACAAAACACACCTCAGCTCGCCAGAATTCTGACGTTTCATGTCGTTCCAGGCAAGCTGATGAAAGCGGATTTGGAGAAGGTCAATTCACTCACCTCGGTGGAAGGTTCTACCATTCCCATCAACACTGCTGATGGATTTGAGGTGAAGAATGCAACGGTTTTAGCTGCAGATATCGAGGCAGACAACGGCGTGATTCACGTTTTGGATCGGGTAATTTTGATGGGGTAAAGAGGGCGATCGCCTTTCCCTCATTGCCCCTTATTTTTCTTGTTCCCAGCGAAGCATGGTACGAAAATGAAGAAGCGATCGCCCCTTGAGAGGCGATCGCTTCTAAACTACTTTCTTTAGAAAGTCTTAGTGATGATGGTGGTGATCGTCATGATGGTGATGATGTCCATCATGGTTGTGATCATGGCTATGAGTGTGATAGGACTGCGCTTGAGCTGCTGCCAAAGATGGATTCACCGCCAAAGCTTGCTCTGAAAGCAACGCTTCGATTTGGGGATCTGCCCAATCTGCTGCCATTTGCAGGAATTCAGGATGGTCGTTGACGCAAGCCATTTGCACATAGGTGACTTCAGGATGCTTACGACGCAACCCGTGAATGATGTGATCTACATCCAGCAAGGTTTCATGGTTTTCGGTGGCGAAGCCAATCGGCATGAACACTAGTGCCGTTGCGCCCAAGTCAATCAGGTTCTTAGCAGCCAGATCTGCATTGGGCTGAGTCCATTCGATTAGGGGAGTTTGGTGGTTTAGCCAACCTACCGAAATCAAGGGATAGCGGTGGATTAGCCTTTCCCGTACCCGTTCGTAAAGCGCCTGACTCTCATCGATCCCAGAGGTAAAGCCTTTTGCTTTATGGGGGCAACCGTGATTCATCAGCACGATGCCTGTCTGGGAAGGCAGATGAGCCACTGCTAAGTCCTTCGCGATCTTGTCTTCAACCAGCTTAGCCATCAAATCAATGTAGGCAGGCTCGTTGTAGAAGGAGGGAATGTAGCGGGTTCCCTTGACCCAATGCTCTGTGCCATCTGCCAGTTGCACTAACGCTTTGTTGACTTGCTCAACAGCAATACCACTGGTGAAGATAGAATCCACGACCAGCAGCGGATAGATCAGAAGCTTGTCAAAACCTTGGGCTTTGATTTCGGTCAAAACCTGTTCTGGTAGGAAGGGAGCACAGAAGTTGAAGGCTTTGAAAACTTGGATGCGATCGCCCCATTTTGCCTGCAAATTCTGCTCGATGCCTGCCCGCTGCTGTTCAAAAATGGCATTGTGAGGTGAAATGAAGTGATCGTGCTGGTGGCTCCATTCGTGCAGATCAAACACAGCCAGCAGCTTTGCCAACGGAGGATAGATCCAGGTTGGCACGGGCGCAAACTTAGCGGTGAGCAGATTTAGCGCCTGTTCGTTGTAATTAGCAAAATCTTCGTAACTTTCGACTTCGCCGTAACCCATGAGCAAAACAGCTACCCGATCGCCACCGGCAGCTTGCTCTAAGATTGGCTGTTGAATTTCTTCAGACTGTTGCAATTTTTCAGGAGTAGCAACCACTCTTTGCACCTCGTTTGATAAATTCTGTTTTTTTGATTGAAGTGACCATCTGGTGCAGATCACCTCAGGAAACCCTACTGCCTGAGCAGGTATCTCCCTTAGAGTAACATCCCCCCACTGGGCATGGGATAGTTACTTCTTACCACCTGTATTTGCAAAATTTTGCTCTAAAACTTCTAATACCGCCTGTTCTTCCGGACGGAGATCGTTCGGGTTAGCCTGCTCTATGGTTTGGGATTTCTCCGTAATTGGCAGCAGCCAACCTTCCAGGTAAGCATCAATCACGCCAGGGTGAACGTAGTATTTGCGGCAGGTTGCAGGTCTGTTGCCAAGTTGCTTTGCAACTGCCTTGACTGCCTGAACAATATTTCGATTGGCAGCAGTTTTTGATTCAAAGGATCCAATCTCGCTTAGCTCCATTGCCGTTAAAACGGTACCTGCCCAAGTGCGAAAGTCTTTAGCGCTAAACTCTTCGCCTGTAATTTCCCTCAGGTAGTCGTTGACATCTTCGGAGCTAACTTTTTGTCGCTGTCCTTCTTCATCGATGTACTGAAATAGCTCGTATCCAGGAAGCTCACGGCAGCTTTTGACAATCTTGGCGAGACGGCGATCATTTAATTCAATCTCATGCTCAACTCCGCTCTTACCGCGAAAGTGAAACCGAATCGTAGATCCTGAGACTTCAACGTGGCGATTTCGCAGGGTAGTTAAGCCAAAGGACTTGTTTTTTTCCGCGTACTCAGGATTACCAATCCGAATGAAAGTCGCTCCTAGCAGTTGTACAACTGCTGCTAAGACCTTCTCACGGGGTACTCCTCGCAGTTTGGAATGCTCTTCGGTGATTTGTCGAATCAATGGCAAAGCCAGACCAAAAGGAATCATTCGATTGAATTTGGTCTGGCTTCTAATTTTTTGCCAGTCGGCATGATAGCGATATTGCTTGCGTCCTTTGGCATCGCGTCCGGTCGCCTGAAGGTGACCGTTATCCAAGGGGCAAATCCACACATCTGTGAGAGCTGGGGGAACGGCTAAGGCTTTGATTCGCTCTAGCACCACCGCATCCTGGACGCGATCGCCATTCACGTCGACATAGCTAAAGCCTTTGCCGGACCGTTTGCGCCGAATTCCTGGACTATCGTCACAAACGTAACGCAGACCCGCCACTTTTGCAGACTTGACTGGGTCTGTAACCAGCACGGCCTCTAGCTGCTTGTGAATTGTTTTCTTTTGAACCTTAGCCGTCTTTGCTTGCATTGTCGTAACCAGACCCACTCTGGAATTTTGCCTAAAAGCGCTTAACGCGATCGCTGGTTGAGAAACTGGCTCGCCAGTGCGACCGCATCCCCGATATCAACTTGTCCATCCTGCCCACCCAAAAACGTGTCCAGTACCGAGTTGGAACCGCGTCTGTTCTGAGTTCTTTGGTTGCTGGCTCCGGATTGCAGTAAATTCAACACAATCGGAATTAGTATCGGCAGCATGGCTCGAACGGTGTTCATGTCCAGTCCGGTTTGCCTAGCAGTATCCCGTACTGTTTCTTCTTCCTGCTGTCGGTCAAAAAGCGACTGAACCGCAGCGGAATTAGCATGAGTACCGCTAAACTGTTCGACTAGCGTTTCTGCCTCATCGCTGTGTCCAGCAGAGCGCTTTTGCTGCAAGGCAGAGCGAACATGACGACCGACAATGGATAAAACAGTTTGGGTAGTCGAGGGAGGTACGTTGCGATCGCCCGACAATTGCTGAACTGCACCTAAAATGCTGCTAATTTGGTTGGAGCTAGCATGCTGATTTGGATTGTCGATTGCTCCAAGTACCTGATCAAAAAGTCCCATAAATCTTCCAATCTCAAAACTCAACTTAGTCTGCTTGAGGTGAAAAAGTGGGGATGAGGGCATAATTCGGCAATTTACCAAATTCGTACCCTCTCCCCTGCTCTACCCCACTAAAAGTCGTGATTGCCTTTACTTAGGTAATCGGAAATAAAACTAGCCAATCGTGACTTGACTGGTATCAACTGCACTAGCTCCACGAACGCCTTTGGCAACCGTTGCCATCTTGCTCAAAATTTGTTGGCTGGGCGCTTTACCTTTCAGGACAACAGTGCCGCCAGTCTGGGCGACATAAAGAGTGTCGATGTCATCTAGAGAAGGATCATCATCAAACGCCGCCGCGACTCGCTTAGCTAAGCCGCTTTCGTCATACTGTCCATCCAAACCGACCCGCTCTGGCGGAATGGACTGTGTGCTGGATTGCCGAGTTGTAGCGGGTGCCTGAGCAACACCACCACCGCTTTGAGCGGCTCTGTTGCCCTGTCCACCGTGGGCTCTTTGCTTTTTCTCTTGCTCTTCTTTACCAAACAGTCTTTGTAACCAACCCATAAAAAACTCCTTCGTTCTTCGTTAAGTTATTTGGCTTTGTCAGCTATGTTAGGAAGTTTTCTAGTGGCACAACATCATTCTTAGGGTTAGTAGAAAGAAGAAATCAGATTTAGCAAGAATTAGTGAAACTCTTAATTTTTTGATGAAGGATTAAAGGAGAAATTATCTATATTTTTGCGGATGAATTTAGCTATTTCAATTTTCGCAAAAGAGACTAGATCAGCAGCTAAAACCTCTATGAGTAGGGAGTTCTAGCGTCTAACCCCTGTTGTAAGGCAAAGTATTTTACGTCTACATATCCCTACAGTTGTTTATCTAGGAAGTTCTACTTTGGCAGCCTTTTTTTAAGTAGAAATGGAAGTACGTCAACAGTTTGATTTGTTTGAATAGCAACTCTATCTAGTGAGGTAATTCTTTTAGCAGGAACGAAGCTGAGCTAGCTTCAGCACCATTTCATCGATCGCCTGTCGAATGATTCGCACGGGCTGGTCAGACTGATTCACCAAGATGCTGAAAACTAATGGTTGATAATCAGGCAATTCGAGATAGCCCGATAAAGTGACAATGCCGCTTGCCGTTCCGGTTTTGCCAAACAGCCTACCCTGAATAAGAGTTTCTCGAAAGCGGTTTTGCAGAGTGCCATTGACCCCAGCGATCGCCAATGATTCTCGATAAACCTCTGCTTCGGCGGATTGAGCGATTGCCCTTAAAGTTTGCACCAGCGCCTCTGGACTGACCAAATTGTGGCGAGACAATCCCGATCCATCTGCCAGCACGTAACTTTCAGGATCAACGCCTAATTCGGTTAAGGTCGTTTCAACCGTAGCAATTCCGGCTTCCGACGTGGAATCGGTTGAGTTTGCCGGAGTCGCACCTAAGATTCTCAACAGCGCTTCGGCATAAAGATTCTCGCTCTCCCGATTTGCCTGAATCAACAGTTCCGACAGTGGAGCAGATGTGACGGTGGCGATCGCTTGCTCATCTCCGTTAGCGGGACTTGTCGCCACTGCAACTTGTCCGACCGTAATTCCCGCTTCAGCTAGAATTTGCTGGAAGCGACGCAAGAAATACTGGCTAGGATCAGGAATGGCGATCGCTTCAACTTCTGGCTCTCCCCCAACCTGCAACTGCCCTGAAATTCGTAAACTCGGCTGATTCAACTCTCGCTCAAGCTGCAAAAATTCTGGCGTTTCGGCTGCTGTAGTGATGGAATTGTTTTCAACCTGCCAGCGCAGGGCTTCTGCCGGGTAGCTCCAGGAAAGCTGGAGGGGTTGTCCTACTGCTTGAGGTGAAAGGGTGAGGGCGATCGTATTCAAGTTCAGAATCAGGCTATTAACCCCAGCACCGTAACCTGCCTGCACGTCTTCCCATTCCCAGTTGGGGTTAAGAATTGGGTCTTGAAAGTACTGGTCGTCCCCAATCAGGCGATCGATGTGAGTGATGTTGCGATCGCGAATTTGCTGCGCCAGTTGCCGCAGTTCTGCATCTGTGAAGCTAGGATCTCCCTGTCCCACAACTCGCAAAACCATCTCGTCAGGATCGTTTGCTTGATACACGGAAGTGCGAATTTGAAAGGAGCTACCCAATTGATGTAGCGCCGCAGCAGTCGTCAACAGTTTGGCTGTAGAGGCTGGAATGAAGTAGCGCTGCGCCTCTTGCTCATACAGCGTTTCACCTGTTGCTAGGGTCTGAATGGAGATGCCCCAACGTGAGCGTTGAAGTTCGGGACGGTTGGCGATCGCCTGCAACTCATCTGCCAACTGAGTCGGACAGATTTCTGAACTCGTCTCAGAGTTTGCTTGAGCTACAGGAACGGGGATTTGAGCAGCAGTCTGTGCTCTAACCGAAGCGATGCTAAGTGGAATGGCGATCGCTACTAGTCCCAACCCAACCCGAAAAAGCCCTCTTATAAACATCACAATCCCAACTTCTTCTACACAGAACTTAGAGGGTATTTGAAAAGTAGCAAATGTCCTCTGTAAGGGCGCAGCATTCGGCAGATAGACTCTAAAATAGACCGAAAATTCTTGCCCAAATGCCACGCCCCTACAAACTTTTGGTTACAGATTAGACTTTTCAAACATCCTCTTACAGGAGGCAATCTGACTCCATTGCAATTGTGCAGTACGGAATACAGCAGTTTCCTACTAACACGCCGTATTTTTGATTCATTCCAAACTTCCACAAAATTAAGCAACGCCAAAGAGTATTTAGACAGTAGGGAATTTCAAAAAGAGTCTGTGATTCCCAGAAAAGTAACAAACTCTGCTGTGTAAATAAGCGCAAAACCAGAAACGAGCAAATGCAATAAGACTTTTTTCTAGATTCCCTAGAAACCCTAAGGATGAGTCATGATCAGTGTAGGAGATGTCAAGACTTACGTATAGTTACTATTAATCTTTTGCGTCGTATAGGTTGCTTTCAACCTTCTCTGCCAAACGAAAGAGAAAGTTTTAAGCCTTGGGTTAAGGGAACTTGAGCAACCTTTTGGCGTTAGTTTGATCTCTGCCGAACTGTTGATCCCCGTTGAGAAGTAGGGTGCCGTCCTGGATATTTCTACCGCAGGACAGGGATATATTCAACACAATACCTGGATAGAATCGCTCATAGCTCGAATCTCATTTCAATCTGTGCAACTAGGCGGGGGAGTCATGCAAAGTTTAACTATTCCTTCGACGACAATGTATAGCGAAGACCTGGAGCAGTTTCGGCAGCTTCAGCTTCAGCTACGCGATCGCTGGCAAGCCGTAGAGCAGTTCGACCATAACGACTGCGATATTTTGGTGATTCCCTCGCTCAGCCTGGATCAGCGGGAGCTTCTCAAGATCAAGGGAGTGCATCACTATGAAGAACGTCTGCTGTTTTCTCTGATTCGACTGCAAAATCCTTGCACTCGGCTGATCTACGTCACCTCACAGCCGATTCACCCCAGTGTGATTGAGTACTACCTCCAGCTTTTGCCAGGGGTGCCGTTTTCCCAAGCCCGCGATCGCCTCCTCCTTCTGTGCGCCTACGATTCATCCCCCCGCTCTTTGACCGAAAAGATTTTAGAGCGCCCCCGGTTAGTCGAGCGAATTCGGCAGGCCATTCGTGCAGAGCGGTCCTATATGACTTGTTTTAATGCCACGACGCTAGAACGGGATCTGGCTTTACAGCTAAATATACCGCTGCTAGGGCTTGATCCAAGTCTGCTCTACTGGGGCACCAAGAGCGGCAGTCGAGAAATTTTTGCCGAAGCTGAGGTGCCGCATCCTGATGGGAGTGATTTGGTCTGGAACCCGGCAGACTTAGCAAAAGTAGCGGTCGAACTTTGGGAACGACAGCCTGACCTAAAGCGAATGGTCATCAAGCTAAACGAAGGCTTTTCAGGGCAGGGGAATGCACTGCTTGACCTCAGACCGATTCAGCACCTTGCCCCCGGAAATGCCTCGACTGCAGAACGGGTTCAGGAAATACGCGATCGCTTTGAGTCGCTCAGCTTCCAATCGGACACTGAAACTTGGGATAACTTTAGCAGTCGCATTCCAGAATTGGGGGCGATCGCTGAAGCCTTTATCGAGGGTGAGGAAAAGCGATCGCCCAGCGTTCAAGGACGTATCACGCCTGGCGGCGAAGTTGAAATCCTCTCTACTCATGATCAGATCTTGGGCGGCCCAGACGGACAAATTTTCCTGGGATGCAGCTTCCCCGCTGATGAATCCTATCGGTTGCGTTTGCAGGAATGGGGCTGGAAAGTCGGCAAAGCCCTGGCAGCACGGGGAGCTTTAGAGCGCTACAGTGTAGACTTTATTGCCGTGCGACGGGCTGGCGACGGTGCCGCTCCGGGCGAACAGTGGGAATTTCAAGCGATCGAAATCAACCTGCGAAAAGGTGGCACTACCCATCCGTTTATGACGCTAAAACTGTTGACTAACGGGCGTTACGATCGCCCCACGGGGCAGTTTTACAATCAGCAGGGTGTGCCTAAATACTACATTGCTACTGACAACCTGCAAAAAGACCGCTATCGCGGGCTATTGCCCAGCGACCTGATGGACATCATTGCCCACCATCGTCTGCACTTTAACAGCATTACCGAGACAGGCACCGTTTTTCACCTGATGGGCTGCTTGTCAGAGTTCGGCAAAGTGGGACTGACCAGCATCGGCAACTCGCCCCAACAAGCTGAGGAAATCTACAATCGGGTAATTCAAGTCCTCGACTCAGAAACTACAGAGCAAAATAGCTATTCTAGTCATCCTTCAACCCCCATGCTGCCAATCCAATGGAACGGACGAGGAGAGGGATAAGAGTGCAAAGTTCAATCTAAAACCCTAGATCCCGTAGGGGCGTAGCATTCGGTAAGTAGTCTCTGAAATAAATCAGAGATTCTTGCCCGAATGCTACGCCCTTACAAGACATTTGTGATTTCTCAAATAGTCCTCAAGCGCTGTAGTCCTGAAGCGCCTTTACGTCCAGGGGTTGAGACTGAAGAGAGCGAATTGCCGAAGCAGTCGCTTTCGCTCCAGCAATCGTGGTAATCGTAGGAATTTTGTAGGACAGAGCAGTTCGACGGATCAGGCGATCGTCCAACTGAGCAGCTTCCCCCGCGGGCGTATTGAGAATCAGCTGAATTTTCTGGTTCTTGATCCAGTCCAGCACATGGGGGCGACCTTCGTGCAGCTTTAGCACTAGCTCTACGTCCAGTCCGTGTTCCTGCAAGGTTTGCCGGGTGCCTGCGGTAGCGACCACTTCTAAGCCGAGTTCCATCAGATCGCGGACAACGGGCACAGCCGCAGTTTTGTCGCGATCGTTCATTGAGACAAAGACGGTGCCGCTGAGGGGAAGGCGTTGACCTGCACCGAGTTCAGCTTTGGCAAAGGCTTTGCCAAAGTCAGTGTCGATGCCCATAACTTCTCCTGTCGATCGCATTTCTGGACCAAGAATGGTGTCGGTGCCAGGGAATTTCTCAAACGGCAGCACTGCTTCTTTGACTGAAATGTGTTGGGGAATTACTTCCTCCGTAAAGCCCAAAGACTCCAGAGTTTCGCCTGACATCACCTGCACCGCAATTTTGGCCAGGGGTACACCGATCGCCTTTGAGACAAAGGGAACGGTGCGAGAGGCGCGGGGATTTGCTTCCAGGATGTAAACCTGTTCGCCCTGCACGGCAAACTGAATGTTCATTAAGCCAATTACCTTGAGGGCTTTGGCAAGCTGCACTGTCCAGGTGCGAATGGTATCCAGGGCAACGGGGTGGAGTGAGATTGTAGGAATAGAGCAGGCAGAGTCGCCAGAGTGAATCCCTGCTTGCTCGATGTGCTCCATCACGCCGCCGATCACGACCTGTCCGGTTTGGTCAGCGATCGCATCCACATCCACTTCGATCGCGTTTTCTAAAAATCGGTCAATCAAAATGGGGTGATCTGGCTCAACCTGAACCGCATAGGTCATGTAGCGTTCCAGGTCAGCATCAGAGTAGACAATTTCCATTGCCCGTCCGCCCAACACATAGCTAGGACGCACGACAACCGGGTAGTTGATTTGCTGAGCAATGCGTACCGCTTCTTCGTAGCTGCGGGCAAGTCCGTTAGGGGGTTGCTCAATACCCAGTTCGCGCAAAATTTTCTCAAATCGTTCGCGGTCTTCTGCTGTGTCGATCGAGTCAGGGGAAGTACCCCAAATTTTTGTGGGAACAGATGGCTTCCCTTCTATCGATTCTGCGTCAGTCGATTCCAGGTAGCTCTGTAACGGAACTGCCAGTTTCAGCGGCGTTTGTCCGCCAAACTGAATGATTACGCTTTCAGGATGCTCGGCTTCAATGATATTAAGGACATCCTCTTTGGTCAGTGGCTCAAAGTAGAGGCGATCGCTCGTGTCATAGTCGGTCGAAACGGTTTCCGGGTTGGAATTCACCATGATGGTTTCAAACCCTTTGGCACGCAGGGCGTAGGAGGCATGACAGCAGCAATAGTCAAACTCAATTCCTTGACCAATGCGGTTCGGACCGCCGCCCAAGATCATCACCTTGCGCCGATCAGAGGGCAGCACTTCTGACTCGGTGTTGAGCGTAGTGTTATGGGTTTTAAGCTGATTGGCTAGCGCTTCGTCTAGCGTCAGCGCCTCAAAGCTACTCTCATAGGTGGAGTAGTAGTAGGGCGTGAGCGCCTCAAATTCGGCGGCACAGGTATCCACTGTCTTATAAACGGGGATCACGCCAAGCTGCTGACGATAGCTACGCACTTCATCCTCAGTGGTTTTAGTTGCGTAGGCAATTTGGCGATCGCTAAAGCCCTGTTGTTTAACGGCATAAAGCTGGTCTTTAGTCAGGTCTTTTAAGGGCGATCGCTTCAAAAACTTCTCCGTTTCCAGCAGTTCTTGGAGCTTGGTTAAGAACCAGGGATCAATGCAGGTTAGCTCGTAGATTTCCTCAGCGCCCATGCCCATCAGCATTGCATGGCGCACAATGAAAATCCGTTCAGGGTTGGGGGTACGCAGTCCGGCGCGGATTTGCTCCAGGCTGGGCAGTTTTTCGGCGCGATCGCAGCCCCAGCCTGCCCGACCTGTTTCGAGCGATCGCAGCGCCTTTTGAAACGATTCCTGGAAGGTGCGACCGATCGCCATTGCTTCACCCACCGACTTCATCTGCGTCGTCAAGACCGGATTGGAGCCAGGGAATTTTTCAAAGGCAAAGCGAGGAATTTTGGTGACCACGTAATCAATCGTCGGCTCAAAGCTAGCAGGCGTTTTACGGGTAATGTCATTTGGAATTTCGTCTAGTGAGTAGCCCACTGCCAGCTTTGCTGCAATTTTGGCAATTGGGAATCCGGTTGCCTTCGAGGCAAGGGCAGAACTGCGGGATACTCGCGGGTTCATCTCAATCACGATCACTTCACCCGTGACCGGATTCACCGCAAACTGAATGTTGGAGCCACCCGTTTCAACGCCGATCTCCCGAATGATCTTGATTGAGGCATCCCGCAATCGCTGATATTCCTTGTCGGTCAGGGTTTGAGCCGGGGCAACGGTAATCGAGTCACCCGTGTGAATGCCCATCGGGTCAAGGTTTTCGATCGAGCAAATGATCACGACGTTATCTGCCAAGTCGCGCATCACCTCTAATTCATATTCCTTCCAGCCCAAAAGCGACTGCTCAATCAGAATTTGGGAAACGGGACTGGCATCCAGACCAGACTGAGAAATCTCCTCAAATTCTTCTTGGTTGTAGGCAATACCGCCACCGGAGCCACCCATCGTAAAAGCGGGACGAATGATTAAGGGGTAGGTGCCGATTTCAAGGGCGATCGCCTTTGCTTCAGCCATCGTCTCTGCCAACCCAGACGGACAGACCGCAACCCCGATCCGCCCCATTGCTTCCTTAAACAGCTTGCGGTCTTCTGCCATCTCGATCGCAGGCAGCTTTGCACCGATTAGCTCAACCTTATATTTGTCTAGGACTCCAGTTTTTGCCAGCGTCACTGCCAAGTTGAGCGCCGTTTGTCCGCCCATCGTCGGCAGCAGTGCATCAGGACGCTCTCGGGCAATCACCTTTTCTAACAGATCTGGCGTGAGCGGCTCAATGTAAGTTCGGTTAGCCGTCTCTGGGTCAGTCATGATCGTGGCTGGGTTTGAATTTACCAGCACAACTTCGTAGCCCTCATCTCTTAAGGCTTTACAGGCTTGAGTTCCAGAATAATCAAATTCGCAGGCTTGCCCAATCACAATCGGGCCAGAGCCAATCAATAGAATCTTGTGTAAGTCGTTACGGCGTGGCATAGGGGCACCAGAAAGGTCATGGCTGGTAAATCCCACCTATTGTAGAGGTTTTCAACTAAATCGTTTTGAATCATCTGATTCAAGTTTCTTAGCTTTGCCAAAAAAGTAGGACTGCAACATCTAGATCTCTGCTATTATCGGGGTCGCAAGCTTTCGAGGAGGCTGAAACCATGCCAATGGCGGTCGGCGTGATTCAAACAGATGGGTTTCCGGCAGTGCTAGCGGCAGCCGATGCAATGGTCAAGGCGGCGCGGGTAACGCTGGTTTATTATGGTTTGGCTGAACGGGCACAGTTTATTGTGGCAATTCGAGGCAGCGTTTCTGAGGTGAAGCCTGCGATCGCCGCTGGGGTTGAAGCTGGAAATAAGGTTAAGGATGGTCTTGTCCTTTCGCACTACATTGTGCCAAATCCACCCGAAAACATTGAGTCCGTTTTGCCGATCGCTTTTACGGATGAAGTCGAACAATTCCGCGTTTAGCCCGTCCAGGCAAAGCTGGAAACTGATCGCTTTACCTCAGCAATTTCAGAGCGAAGGCTCGTACAATTAATCTTGAATTACAGTCATTCATTTACGTATTTACGAGGAAGGGATCAGCGATGCCAGTTGCGGTTGGGTCACTAGAAACAAAAGGCTTTCCGGCGGTGCTTGCAGCGGCAGACGCAATGGTGAAAGCAGGGCGGGTCACGCTAGTCGGCTACCTACGAGCAGGTAGCGCTCGGTTTACGATTAATATTCGCGGAGATGTCTCTGAAGTCAAAGCCGCAATGGATGCGGGCATCGTAGCTGCGGAGCAGTGCTATGGCGGCACGTTAGAATCCTGGGTGATTATTCCCCGTCCCCACGAAAACGTAGAAGGGGTGTTGCCGATCGCCTACACCGAAGCGGTTGAGCAATTCCGCGACTCGGTTGAGCAACCCAGACGACTTCCTGGTAACGGAGGACTCAGAGCTCAGTAGATAGAAATTGCTGACTCTGCGTCACTGCAAAACTCCTAACCCAGCAAACTAAGCCTGCCATCTCAGTAGGTTGGGTGCAGCAAAGCGGAAACCCAACATTCCCCTAAATTCTGTTGGTTTACACATCTGCTTTGCCCAGCTTACCGGCTAATAGCTGCATTGATAGGGCTAAGTTGTGTCCCCGGACAACGCAATTCTTATTTGAAGTAGGAGTAATGCAGTTTCAAGGGACATTATTCCTATTTGAAACGGCAATGATGCAGTTTTAAGGGACACCATTCTCATCTGAAGTGACAATGATGTAGTTTCAAGTGACATCATTCCTACTTGAAATGACAATGGTGCAACTTAAAGTGAGGTGATTCTCACTCCAAGTTGGAATGATGCAGTTCTCAGTGAGATGATTCTCACTTGAAATGGCGATCGCCCTATCCTAAACGACGAGGTTCTCATCACCAGGGTGGGGAGGTGCGTCTTCTTGAGCATAATTTTGATGCAGGTTAAAATCGCCTACTAGTAGGACTCTGGCTTCTACCTTCTTCTGCTAAAACTGGAAGAATTTGAATGAGTGCTACGCCTGTTCTTTGAGGAGCTTCACCTATGCCTCCTGCCCAAAACGTTTCCGGGAAGTCGGTTCCCGATCTGCAGCCGTTAAAGATTTTGCTGGTTGAGGATGATCCGGTGATGCGGCTAGGAATGGAGCAGTTTTTGGAGGATTGCCCTCAGTTCACGGTGGTGGGTCAGGCAGAAGATGGCTATCGAGCGGTGGAGGCTGCATTTAAGCTCAACCCCGATCTGGTGCTGATGGATATTGGATTGCCTTATCTGGACGGCATTGCAGCAACTCAGCAAATTAAAGCAAAGTTGCCTGAGATGCGAATCGTCATGTTTACTTCTCACACAGATGACACCGAAATGATTGCTGCCCTTTCCAGTGGGGCAGATGCCTATTTTGTGAAGGGTACGAGTTTAGACCAGCTCAAGGTGGCGATCGCCTGTGCCCGTGAAGGTGGAGCCTATCTCGATCCGCAAATTGCCCATCATGTGGTTGAATATCTCAAGCCCGCTCCGCCTACGGTGAGCAATGCCCAGTTTTCAGAGCGAGAAATTGAAGTATTGCGGCTGATTGTAGACGGCAAAAGCAATCCTGAAATTGCAGGTGAGCTTTATCTCAGTCTCAGTACCGTCAAAGCTCACGTTCGCACCATCATGAATAAGCTAGCTGTAGATGACCGGATCAAGGCAGCGGTTGCCGCATTGCGATCGGGGTTAGTGTAATTCGACATGACACCTATTCAGGTTATTGGCATCGGGCTAGACGGCTCAGCAGGACTCCCTGACTCAGTGCAAAAGCTGATCCAACAAGCCACCCTGCTAGTCGGCAGCGATCGCCACCTCAGCTACTTCCCCCACCACCCCGCCCAGCGTCTCATGCTGGGAGACTTCCATCAGGCGATCGCAACCCTCCGCACCCTCCTCCCTTCCCCCTCTTCTCCCCCTAGCCCCCCGCCCCTAGCCCCTAGCCCCTCAATCGCCATCCTCGTCTCCGGCGATCCCCTCTTCTTCGGGCTCGGTCGCCTGCTGCTAGCAGAACTGCCGCCCGACCAAATTACCTTTCACCCGCATCTCAGTTCCGTGCAGCTTGCCTTTAGTCGGGTCAAAGTTTCCTGGCAGGACGCAGAATTGATCAGCGCGCATGGGCGATCGCTTGAGCAACTCACCCAGGCATTGCAGCAGGGCAAAGACAAAATTGCTGTGCTAACCGACCCTAAGAATACGCCTGGGGCGATCGCCCGTTTGCTATTAGCGCTGGACTTGCCCAGCGAGTATCAGATTTGGGTGTGTGAAAACCTGGGAGGCAACGAGGAACGCATTCAAACCTTTCCCGCAAACGAGTTAGCTGAGAAGGATTTTGCGCCCCTGAATGTAGTTGTGCTGCTCCGCACCGATCGACAGAAAGCTCTAACTTTGGAACAGTTACCTGCCTTGGGACTGCCCGATCAGAGTTTTTTCAGCTTTGGCGATCGCCCTGGATTGATGACTAAGCGTGAAATTCGGCTGCTGGTTTTGGGCGAACTGGCACTGCAACCTGGGCAGGTAGTCTGGGACATTGGCGCAGGCACGGGCTCTGTCTCCATCGAGATTGCCCGCCTGTTTCCGCAGTCGCAGATCTACGCAATTGAGCAAACCGCCGCTGGAACTGCCCTGATTCAGCAGAATTGCGATCGCTTTCAGGTGAAAAACATTACTTCAATTCACGGCAGCGCCCCGGATGCACTGCAAAGCTTGCCGAACCCAGACCGTATCTTTATTGGCGGCAGTGGCGGCAACCTGAGCGAAATTCTTGATCTTTGCGCCCAACGGATAGCCCCCAAAGGCATTCTGGTGCTTGCTCTGGCGACGCTAGAACGTCTCACTACGGCTTTGCTATGGCGGGATCAGCTTCCCCAATCCAAACGCTGGCAGCACCATTTGCTTCAGGTGCAGCTTTCTCGCTCGGTGCCAGTGGGATCGTTAACCCGATTTACGCCACTCAACCCGGTGACGCTGCTCACGCTAAGCCAAACTCCCACAGAATAGCCCCTGTGGCTAATAGAAACAAAATGCCCATTACTCCAGCTAGCGGTTTTCCGCCTAATCCAGTGAACCAGGTTGAACCGCTTCCGGTGTAAGCGATCGCCCCCATTGCATCCAGGCTGGCGATCGCCCAAATCCATCCAGCATGAAGTCCACAGGCTAAGCCCAAACTGCCACCATCCACCCATCGCGCCAACACCAGCACCATTCCCATCAGCCACAGTCCTGGCAGTTGAGGAATATTTTCTTTGCCCTCCCAAACTAGATGCAGCAGCGCAAAAATTAGGCTGGCGATTGCCCCTGCCACCCAGACAGAGTAGTCCTGCTGGAGCTGGTTAATCAGAAACCCACGAAAAATTAACTCTTCTGTAACGCTCACCCACAATCCTAGGAGCAAAGTCGGCAGCAATGGCTGAAGCAAAGCAGTGGCAGCATGACTGCCTTCCGCCTTAGTTTGAATTGGGCGCTGCCAGCGTAGCCAACCCAGAGCTTGCTGAACCACAAATAGAATTGCTAAACCCAATACCCCCAGCAGCCACCCTAACCCTACTGAACTCAGTACCGATGGATTCCAGGACAAGCCGTAATCGGCGAATGATGTCCCCTCTAAATGGGCTGCCCCCCACAAAATTGCAGGTGCTAGCAGGTAAAGCGAGGCTAGCAGCGGCAGTTTTTGCGAGGGGGCAAGGGGTTTTGGAGGATGCCAGTGAAGTGCGATCGCCAGCGGTATCGCAATGGGTAGCCAAGCGATCGCCCAGGTGAGAAAGAAAATGAAGATCTTTAACAGCGCAGGGGCTTTAGTCAAAACTGCAAAGCTCATACCGAACAGCCTAGAACTTTCGAGCAAAAGTCGGGAAAGGGTGTACCAAAACAAGACGAATTGGATACAGATTGCTCAACGGCATGAGCCTTCATGCATATTTCTGATGTGAACGGTCATGCGTAGATTTAGATTTGAACGGTAATTTCTCCAAGTATTAATGATTAGCTTACTTATCTACTTATTTATCTTGAGAGGATTACAGCCCAAAGTTGGTCTTGACAAACCACGATCAAAGCATTCGCTTTTTAGAGATCTTCATCCTCATCCAGGTCAATCGAACCATTTCTATCACTATCAATCTGAATGAGGTGAATGTGCTTGTAGCCTAACTTAATCTCAAACTCATCACCCGGCTTCAATCCCATTTTTTCGGTGTAAGTTGCACCAATAACTATCTGCCCATTCTTATGAACACTGACTCGATAGGTTGGTTCTCGACCCCGTCCATCTTTTGTGCCCTCTGCACTCAAAGGAGTTCCTTTGGCTGCTAGTACGGCTTCAAAAAAATCTGCAAGATTAACTCGGGTCTGATTGTTTTTGCCAACTGTATAGTATCCGCACCGTCTCGCTTTTTCTCGACGAGGCAAGTGGGAAAGTTCTTTTACTTTTTGAAGTAGCGCTTTTCCGGTTAAAGGAGCCGTTACAGTTTCAGTCATCTTCTTTAAGGTGTCCTTTCAGACTTCAAGATAGCAAATTAGAGCTAATGCCAACCTTTTCTATATAAAAATATAGCCCTAAAGGTCACTGATATGACAAGAATTTACTGAAGAACCTAAACAATAGACTAGTTAAACATCATGCTCTGCTTAAAGCCTATGCAAAATCTGAAAGCTTAATTTAGGAGTATCGGGATTGACTTAACCCTGTATTGCTAAGTTGGAGTTTTCATCGCGTTTCTTAGCAGTGTGCATTGCTAATTAAGCTAAGGTACTTATTGCCAATCTTCCTAATCTCAGCCATAGAGATCTGTATGTCAAAATCCATGGGGCAAAATTTGGAGGTTAATCAATATCAGAAGTAGATCAGATAGTTGATTTGAATCCTAAGAGCGATTGAAAGTCGATACATGATTGCTGAGAACTGTCAACTCCAAAAAGCAAAAAAGCCATGTAAAGACTAGATGTTGTACTCATTTACTTCCCCTCATGCTGGTAGCAATCCTAGGAAGTTTATCAAGGCATTCGCTCTCCAATGACGTGATTTCACAAACCATCGGACTTAGAAATTGCGTAGGGGTTAGTTCTAAATAAGCAGTGATTGTAAGTAGCGCAATCTTTCCCTAGACACTCACAATCCTTACCCTGATCCCGCTACCTAAGTTGGATTGTATCGGTGTTATTTTGCGGTTGGTAGTGATAAATACGAAAGGGTGATCCTTTAGGAAACGATTGTGGGAGGTTGTGGTCAAGGCGTTTTTGGCTGCTCTCTTTCATTATCCCGCCGCGCATTAGGTGAAGTTATTCTCCTTGTCAAAGGAGTTTCAAGGAGTTTCGGCTTAGACTATAGATATAGAAGCACTGACTGATCCCCACAAAAGATTGCATCAGTGCTGAGTATCAATAGTCTGGAATTTGCTTTGACTATGCAAGTTTTGTTTAAAGTGGTTCGGCAGGAGTTAGACGGCACTCCACGAATCCAAACTTACGAATTAGAAGTTGAACCTGGCAATACGGTTTTAGATTGTCTGAATCGAATTAAGTGGGAACAGGACGGTACTTTGGCGTTTCGGAAGAACTGTCGCAACACAATTTGCGGCAGTTGTGGAATGCGAATTAACGGTCGGTCTGCCCTAGCCTGTAAGGAAAATATTGGTAGCGAAATTGCTCGGTTGCAACAAATCCAAGCGTCTGCAACTTCGAATCATGGGTCTGAACTTCCAACAATCACGGTTGCCCCCATGGGAAATATGCCTGTGATCAAAGATTTGGTAGTGGATATGCAGAGCTTCTGGGATAACCTCGAGGCGGTTGAGCCGTATGTCAGCACTAAGGCGCGACAGGTTCCAGAACGTGAGTTTTTGCAAACCCCAGAAGAGCGCGATCGCCTGAATCAAAACGGCAACTGCATTCTCTGTGGAGCCTGCTATTCAGAATGTAATGCGCGTGAGGTGAATGCAGATTTTGTTGGACCTCATGCGCTGGCAAAAGCGGCTCGAATGGTAGCTGATTCTAGAGACGACCAGACGGAAGCTCGGCTAGAAAACTACAACCAGGGTACTCATGGAGTGTGGGGCTGTACACGCTGCTATTACTGCAATGCGGTTTGCCCGATGGACGTTGCGCCAATGGATCAGATTGGCAAAATCAAACAGGAAATTTTAGACCGCAAGGATGAGCGCAGTAGCCGTTCGGTGCGGCACCGCAAGGTTTTGATTGATTTGGTGAAGCAGGGCGGCTGGATTGACGAGCGCCAGTTTGGACTAAAAGTAGTTGGTGATTCGTTTAGGGACTTGCGAGGTTTAGCTAGCCTTGGTCCTTTGGGCTTGCGGATGCTAGTTCGAGGAAAGTTTCCTTTAGAATTTGAGCCATCTGAAGGGGCAGCAGAGGTGCGATCGCTAATCGAATCTGTGCAAAATCTGGAGTCGCAGTCAAACTAGCAACAGCCCTTTAGAATCCTTTAGTGGATTAGCATTTCTTGCAAATGCTTAAAATTCCTATTCTGAATGACTCAATTCCTATGACTTCTGAAAAAATCACACCCACACCCGAAGTTACTCCAGATTCCACAGCCGAAACGGCTGTCCAGCCTGAGCTTGGCTTCGGCTGGACACCCTATGCTGAACGGATCAATGGGCGATTTGCCATGATCGGGTTCTTTGCGCTACTGATTTTGGAGCTGCTTACCCGCGAAGATTTCTTTACCTGGCTGGGGCTACGCTAGCGAACTGTGAGGGTATAGCGCCCTTGACCGTTGGCATCGTAGGCATTGGCGATCGCCCGATAGGTACCCGTTTGGGGTAGCGTAACTCTAATTTCAGAGTTGCGGCACTCTGGCGTTTGTTGCTGGCACCGATCGTCATTTTGTTCGAGTGGTTCGCCCTGCTCGTTCACCAGGATCAGATAGGTGTCAAATTCTGTACTCTCCATCGTGACTGTCACCGTCTGCCCCTGCGTTGCGCGAAAAACATGTTCGCGGTAGAGGCTATTGTCAGATAACGTTGGGCCACCAGGGCTAAGTACCCCTTGCTCCTGCAAAATTACGCCGGATGGGTTGGGTTGCTGTTGCTGCCGAGGCTGTTGTCCTTGGGCAGGCGGTTGCCCCGCTTGCGGTTGAGGGGTTGACCCAGCCGAAGCTACGCGCAATTCATAATCTCCTGATTCCCCTGCGGCATAGGAGTTTGCCAGGATTGTATAAGTTCCGTTAGCTGGCAAAGTCGTTGCTAGCCTAGCGTTGGTACCGCCAGCACTGTCGTCATCTTGAGTCAGATCGCTACCATCAGGCGCCAGCAAGATCAGGTAAGCATCCAATTGGTTGCTACTCATTGTGATTTCGATCTGCTGTCCGGCTCTGCCTTCAAAGGTGTAAAGGTTGAAGTAGCTGTTGTCTACTGGTAAGACGTTGCTGCCGTCGCCTAGATTACCCCTAACAATTGGACCGTTGACTGCGATCGCCTCAGGCGGACGATTAATTTGTGGGCGGTTGGTTTGAGCAACAGTGGGGGCACTTCCTTCTCGCACTGCTGTAAGGAATGGTTGAACGCGATCGACTGAAATGGCAAACCCAATGCCGATATTTCCCGCAGTGCTACCCGTTGTAAAAATGGAGGTGTTAACTCCAACCAATTCTCCTCGGTTATTCAGGAGTGGTCCACCAGAGTTGCCGGGGTTAATTGCTGCGTCAGTTTGAAGCAGTCCCCGATCCTGGTCAATTCGACTGACAATACCCACTGTAAAAGTATTTTGAAACTGTCCAAAGGGGTTGCCGATCGCAAAGGCTCTTTGCCCAACGCGTACAGAGCCAGAGTTAGCCAACCTTAAGTAGGGCAAATTGCTCTGTCCTCGTAACCGAACTGCGGCTAAGTCTAATCCCTCTTCCCCAAACGCAATAACATCGCCCTGAACCTCTCTACCGTCCGACAAACGCACTGTCACCGTACGGCTACCTGCCACAACGTGGGCATTGGTCAGAATCAGTCCGTCCGGGCTAATGATGCTGCCACTACCTGAACCGTCTCCTGCATTTACAGAAACAACCGCTGGACTTGCCGTTTCATAGACCCGAACGTTGGTATCTTCTTCCACATCTTGAGCCAGCGCTTGGTTGGAGCGGGGCTGACCCAAATTAGTAACGTTCAGCAGGTCAACCGGAACAAATGCATCAAGGGTGGTGAGACCAATGGCAGTTCCTGCTGCGATGATTCCTGATGTGGCTACACGGCTGAGGAGTTTGATGTTCATGCTGGAATTGTGGTGCAACTGCTAGGGAACAGATTTCAAAGAGCTATTCAGGAGATACCTGATGGCGATCGCCGATTCCGTTTATCCGATACCTTCTTCATCCTTCTATTTTGGCTATCCGGGATAGGGTTGGGTAGGGTTTGTGTGACAGCTATCGCTGTTGCAATGAAGATTTAAATAATACCAATTCTCTAAAGTTCAGCTACAGATAAGGCATCTAAAATAGACCGTCGCCCTACAATCGAGAAGATTACTTCTGGTGTTAAAGCATCAAGTCTCTCTTTCACCTGCTG
>NZ_JACJPC010000081.1:0-9639 GCF_014695875.1 Leptolyngbya sp. FACHB-541
GGGCACCCCGCTTAGCGGGGTGCCCTTCCATCTATAGCCTCTTCCTAGAGAGACGTTATAAAAACAACTTGATGGTGATGAATTGGTAGTGCTATGCACAAACGCTCAACAGGAGACTGAGCAAAACAAAACCGTGTAGCAGCGAAGCGACACGGTTTTGCATATTTATCGAGTTAATTCAGCAGTATTTCAAAGCTCTCTCGAACGACTGCCTACTCTCTCAAAGTCTTCCTGATTCTCCATATCCTCTACCACAAACTGTCCATCTAGGTCAGATGGGGTTTGAGGCATCTGCACAGGAATATCCGCTCCGTTAATGATCGCGCCCAAGAAGCGTACATCATCAGAATCCATAAACTGTTCGATTGCCTCAGCCAAGACTCCGTCTTCGGTGTAACCTGGGCGAGTCACGAGAACCATGCCATCAGCGTAAGGCTCTAGCAGCAAAGCATCATTGTATCGGCTCAACGCGGGCGTATCTAGAATAACCAGATCAAATCGACCTCGGACATCTTCTAGCACCCGTCGCATTTCAGTTGACTCTAGAATAGCCGCTGCCTGGCTTTGGGCACCCGGACTAGGCAGGATGTAAAGATTCTCGATCTCTGGCACCAGTCGAATGCAATCGCTCAAGTGACCGTAGTAGCGTAGCGGTTCGACCACACTTTCTGGGTCTGGTACTACTTTCAAAGACTTAGCCTGGGAAGGCGATCGCAAATCTGCTTCGATTAAGAGGGTTCGTTTGCCTGCTCTTGCAGAGGCGATCGCCAAATTGTAAGCACTGACTGTCTTACCTTCACCATTCAGCGTACTGGTCAATAGAACCATCTTCAGGGCTCTTCCACCAGCAGCTCGTCGGAGATTCCCACGGAATCGTTCGTAAGGTTCAATATAGGGAGAGTTAGCACTAACGACCAGCGGCAACCCATCTCCCTCATCAGGGATAGCAGGCAGCAAGCCCAAAATCGGCACTTCTTGCTGTCGCAAAGATGCCTGCAAATCTTGGAGCGTATGGAACGTTGCGTCCAGGGAATCCAGCAGCAGCACTAAACCACCACCAACCAGGAGACCTACAAAGGCTCCTACCGCCAAAATTACTACACTATTGCGTCCTTGATCCTCAACCAGTCCAGGTTGTGCAGGTTGAGCAATGACTAAATTACCGACTGTTTCTTTCTCAGCAATCGTAGCGTCTTCTAACCTGGCTTGAATTTGGTCATAGAACGATTTGGTCAGAGCCACTTCTTGCTGAAGTCGTGCTTGCTCAAGCTGTTTGTTAGGAATACTAGTGTACTCCTGCCTCAGCTCTTGTTCTGAAGCCGTCACAGCAGCAAGCTGTTGCTGCAAAGTATCTCGCTGCGTCTGTAAACCTACTAAAGTGTTTGCTAACTGTTGTCTTGCTGGGTCAAGGCTGCTGTCCTGCCGGATTTGGCTGGTCGGTAGAGGGGCTGCAATGTTATTGCCACCAATCACCTCTGCAACCCGCTGTCTGAGTAACTGATCATACGCCTGCTGCTGATTTCGCAACGCCACCATATCTGGGTGTTCAGCCCGAAGGCGCTGACTCAAAATCGACATCTGAGTCTCATTTTGGTATATTAGCGTCCGCAAGTTGGCAATAATCGGGTCAGCACTGAGAGCAGAAGAAGCATACGCCTGATCAGGAGAGAGTCCTAATCTGCCTTGCAAACTCCGAATTTGGGCATCAATGCCTTGCAACGTCAAGCGAATCTGGCGCTGCTGTTGCTGACTACCTGTAATTCCGCCAATTAAAGCTCCGTCCTGAGCCGCTTGAATCGCCGGACCTTCTTCGCGAACATATCTCTCCAGGTTCTGCTCAGCGGTTCTCAGGTCTCCACTAACCTCTCCCAACAGCTGGTTCAGGTTATCAATGACGTTACTGAGCTGCTGTGTATTAAATAGACGGCTTTGCTCAACCATTGCCTCCATCAAGAGGTTGGCAGTTTGCTCTGCTAATTCCTTGTCGGAAGACTGGTAAGACACCAATACCTGGAATACAGCGTCTTCCCCTTCCTCCTCAGGGTTGACCTGGACGATAGCATTTTGCCGAATCTCCTCACGAGAAAGCTCCACCTGCTGTGCAGTTAATTGCTCCTCTGCATAACCGACCACGTAATCAGACAGTAGCATTCTCCCCGTCAGAGCTTGACCCTGCTGCTGTAGGGCTGTACCCGTTGTAGAGAAAGTGACAGGGGGAGAACTATAAGTTAGAACACCCTCAGCTACATGGCTAACAGGAGGTTCTGGCTGAAGAGCAGCGACACCCGATAAGCCAAGGACGACAAGAAAGCCTGCAAGTCCAGCCCATTTGTGCCGATCCAGAGCTACGAGATAACGTTTGACAAGGGGAGGGGTCATGGCAGTAGGAAAGAATCGAAACGGTTAAACAAGCTTTGGGTCATGTAAACTCTAGCATCAGGAATAGAAGATGGCTCTAATCGTCATCATCGTCGCCAGGACCGAATAGGTCGTTCGCTCCATCAGCTAGTGAATCAAAAAATAGTAGGAATCCTAGAACATCTCGGAAAGGTTGCGTGACAGTATTAAGTGCATAGGTAATACGACTCACAAAGTTTCGACCCACAACAATAACGTCGTTGTTTTCAAGGGGGGGATCTTGGGATGCATTTCCTAATAGAGCTTCTTTTGCATCCAACTCTTGGCTGATCGCTCTGCCTTGTTCAGGGTCAAATCGAACTAGGGCAACTTCACCCAGGTCTGCAGTGCTTGGACTGACGCCAATAGTAGTTAGAGCATCCAGGAAGTGACTGCTGCTGGGTAGAGTAATGCTACTGATGGCTCCGGGTACTGCCCTTCCTCCAGCCGAGTAATTTAGAACACGGACGACGATTTGCTGTTGAGAGATCGTGGAACGGGCGATGAGGTTTCGATCGTAATCGGCGATCGCATCCGATGTCAGGGTTGGAATAATAATTGAATCGCCATCCGCCAACCTTACATCCGGAACACCATTGGCTTCTCGTAAGGGGGTGTAGAGATCAATATTCTGTTCAACTACCGATCCATCTGTCAAGGTACGTCGAACTCTGACCGTTCTCAAATCAGCTAGGCGAGTTGTGCCTCCAGCCGAGAGCAGAGCCGTTGTAAGTTGAGGCGCGGCTAAAGGATAAACCCCTGGTCTAACGACTTCGCCGGTGATGGTAACTTCAACAGGACGCTGGGTAGTTAAAATCAAATCAACCTGAGGGTTGATGACGTAGCGATTTAAAGCTGTTTGAATTCTATCTGTAGCTTGTTGAAGAGTTAACCCTTCCAAGGAAAGTACGCCAGCCAGAGGGACGATAACGTTACCTTCTAGGTCAAGCGTTACTTGAAAATTAAGCTCTGGATAGAAGGGTAAAGTTGCAGCAACTGCATCTCCTGGTCCAAGACGGTAGGCATCAAATTCGGGGGAGAGCTGATTGAGCGGGACACCTAAATCAGTTTCAGGATCTGGATTTAGAATTTCTCCACGGTCTATGAGCCGCTCTCTTGCTTCTTCTAAAAGTTCTTCAGCATCTGGATCAGCACTGGTAGACGGCTGCTCAGATTGAGTTTGACCGAGTGCGACAAGGGAGGAAGTGCTAGAGTCAATGACCCAAAACAAAACAGCGCTTGAAAGAACTGAGGCTAAAGAGTATAAGCCAACAAACGCCAGGGCAGTAAAACGACGAATAGGTTGATAAGGTAAGACTTGAGGCATGGGTCTTAACAGGATTAGGCTCCAGCTATGAGCTTGTAGGTTTATAAACTAGAAAGATTTAGAGTGTTGCATCAAAAGACTGGTTCGCATGGTCTTGGTTCCTGAGTTGTCAGACTTCAACAACCACAGTTGTCTGAATTATGATTCCGCACTCAAAGCGTTCTGCATAAGCGCTGACTGCACAGTTTGACCTAAAGCGATTGCCAAGGTTCTAACTTGCTCGATATCCCCTAAAGGCTGAATCGGAATCAGAATGCTGACTGCAACCCAGGGCATTCGATGGCGATTACGCCATTGAGAGCGTTGATCAGCCCAAAACCAGTGGCTAGGAGCCGGATTACCACCATCTGACCAGGCGTACCATTGCAAAACTGCATAGGTTTGTCTCTGGTTCCAGCCTCTCAAAAAGCGAGCCTCAACTTGAGCAGATTTTATTGAACTGCTATCAGAGAGCTGTCCTGACGGCATTTGCGCTTCAAATTTGATCTGACGCTTTGAATCCGCAGTCCACCGTTGCACCCCGTTAATATCCATCCACTCTACCTGCGGTTGGTCGCGCTGCCAAGTCTGAGGGCGCAGCATGAGAAATATGGGTGCTTGAGAGCTAGTTTCAGTGACAACTTGATTGGTAGGAGCGATCGCCTGGACTGACCAATCTTGACCGCCAATCTCGACAGTTTCCTGGTTAAGAGTTTGCCATTCGGGTAAAACAAGCCCTTCTTGCTCAATTGTTCTAAGCTGCTCTAAGGTTGGAACTTCGGGTAAACCTTTCCAAACCCAACTCCCTGTGAAGTAAGTGGAAATGGCAGGAATAGCGGCGATTGCCAAAATAAACAGAATTACTAGCATTCTGAGAAGCTGCGATCGCGGGGAAGTCTTAGAAAGGGACAACATAGCTCAAAATTAACCTAATAAGTTCATATTCCGGCATATTCAGGCAAATCGGGAAGCTTAAGATTCAGCAGCATCGACGATATCAGAATCATCAGGAATCCAGGCTTCAATCCCTCTCAACAGAAAAACTAACAGTCCCAGCATCGCAGCCGAGTAAAGATCACCACCCCACCCTTCATGCAGCCATGCGAAAGCCTGTTCCCTACCAGTGCCATGAAAGAAGGTCAGCAACGTATTGCGAAAAATATTGGCACTAACGCTAACAAAAATGATGCCCGCAAAGAACCAGAATGTCTTGGCACGGGAAGCTAAAGCGCCTGTCCAATGAAGCAGAAGCAAACCTACATAGAGGCTTGTGAACAGCATCTTTAACCCAGCACAATAAGGAGCAACTTCAACGATGCGATTGTTGACGAAGAGATAAATTTGGTCAACCCTAACATCCATACCAATTTGTTGCAGAATAAAGCCTGCTGTCCCGGCTATGAAGCTTTGCAGCGGTAGAGTGTAAGGCGCTAGTAGGTAAGGAATTTCGGTTGGAGTTGCTAGAAATACGAGCAGTAGGGGAAATGCTTGGAGTCGTAATCCTGACATTCCCTTCAGCCAGAGACAAAGCCCCGTCAAAATGATAGGTAAGGAAAGATTGATTAAGTCAGTCAGGTTGCTCCGATAGCAGGCAACTCCTAGCAGTAACAGAACGATTCCAGCTAAATGGGGCGTGTCAGATAATTGCTGCCAGCGGCTGCGGTTGCTCCAAGCTAGATAGGCTGCAAATGGTAGACCGATCAAGCCGTGACTAAAATATTCATGCTCAATGCTGATACTTTTGTTGAGCCACCCATCAACCCAGTGGAGTAGCAGGGGGACATACATGAGCAGCAGTAACCCCAGTACAGCTCCACTGAGGGCATAGCGTCCGATCGGTAGGGGAAGTTGATGCCTGATTTGCATAGCTTATCCTGGAACCAGTGAACTATGAGGTTGAATGGGAGGGTGAAAAACTAACGGTGCAGGAGTTTTGATTAACTCCTCAATTGCGTCAATGACTTGATTCACTTGGGTATTGCTAAGACCGGGGTACATAGGCAGCGAGAGAATTTGCTCACATAGCCCTTCGGCATGAGGAAAGTCACCCAATTTATAACCTAAATATTGGAAAGCAGGTTGAAGATGACAGGGCAGAGGGTAGTGAATTCCGGTTTGAATGCCTCGTGCTGCAAGCTCTGTTTGAAGAGTAGAACGATCGATGGGGCAATCTTCAGTAATGCGCACCACGTAGAGATGGTAGACGTGTCCACCGCCGCTTAAATTCTTGATGGGTACGATACCTTGCGATCGCAATGGACTAAGTAGCGCATCGTAATGTTGTCCAATTTGGTTGCGATCGCCATTCCACAGCGGCAGATGGGGCAGCTTAACGTTCAAAACAGCCGCTTGTAGAGTGTCTAGACGACTGTTGGTGCCGTAGTCAGTGTGGTAGTACTTGCGCGGCGCGCCGTAATTGCGCAGAGACTGCATGGTTTGAGCGACCAATTGTTCTTGGGTGACTAGCATTCCGCCATCTCCCATCGCTCCCAAGTTTTTGCTGGGATAAAAGCTAAATGCAGCAGCACTACCTACAGACCCCGCTCGATATCCTTCACGCTCAGCTAAGTGTGCCTGTGCCGCATCTTCAAAAATTAGCAAGTCATAACTGCTAGCTAAGTCCAACAATTGGCCCGGGGAAACCATCTGACCATATAGGTGAACTGGAACAATGCCTCGTGTCTTCGGTGTAATCGCTTTCTCGGCTGCTATCAGGTCAAGTAGAGCTGTCTCTGGATCGCAATCTACTAAAACGGGCGTTGCGCCGCTGCGTAGAACTCCAATTAGGGTAGCGACAAATGTATTGGCAGGTAAGATTACTTCGTCTCCCTGCCCAATGCCACAAGCCTGTAGACCTAAAGCGATCGCATCCGTGCCGCAGGCGACCCCAACGCCGTACTTAGCTCCACAAGCAGCCGCAAAATTAGATTCAAACTTCGTCACGGCTTTACCCATGACGTAATCGCCCCGTCGTGCAACGTTCAAGATCGCATCTTCTAGTTGAGGTTGAATCGGCTGATGCTGAAGTGTCAGATCAACAAACGGAATTTCGGCGATCGAATTACTCATGTTGAGCGAAGGGGATGAGGTAAGAGTGGGAGTTTGCACAGTAGCGATGGGGTGTAGATACAAAAAGGCTCTAATTCAGTTTTGGTCGATTTTTGCCGACTTGAACACCGTAGAAGCTTGAAGAGTGTGTGAAGGGAAGCTTGAAAATGGAGGCTTTGATGCCAACTCAGGAATTAAATTCTCTCCAAAGTGCTTAACTACAAGGAGGCTGTGCAAGCAAAAAAATTATAAAGATAGCATTCCCACTTCGCTGTTACACAAGTGGAGGAGTGCAGATGAAATTCAGGCTGTCAGTGACAAAATTGTGTTCACAGCAGAAAGTAGCTGCACTTTTACAGTCAGCTTTTACCACAATTGTTTGGGCATTCAAATCGTTGCTTTGAAGATGAACTTGGAGCAAACAGAATCTTTAAACTTTGAATCACCTCTAACGGCTGCAAAGACTTTTGAATTTAGGGCAGTGGATTAAAGCCGGTTAAAGGTGAATTAGGGGCGATCGCCTGGTCGTTCAGGTAAAAATGACAGAAAGCGCTGTAGGGCAGGTTGTCTGGAAATTTCTTCTTTCAACTTTGTTTCTTGAGGAGAAAGTACCTCTCGACTTCTTTCACGCTCCAGGAGATTTAGATAAGTCTCAAGGTCTTTGAAATTCCAATATGGCTCAAGCTTTTTACTAAAGTAATCAATTGAGCTGCTCATTTGTTCTGAGTCATTGCCGTTAATTTCTGCTAATAACGTTGCAACACGAGTAGGAGTTTCAAAATCTTCGCTGGAAGCTATTCCTTCTTCAAGCGATAAAACGGCGTATGCTAAATCTTTTTCTACCTTATCAGGTTCGCTTTTTAGCTGGAGCTTGTACCGATCTAATTCGTATTGGTTTCCATCAATTGCTTTATTGACAAGAGTATATTTTCCGTAGCGCAAAGGACTCTCTTCACTACTTGTGTTAGCAGTAATTCTGCCTGATGCATAAAGGCAAACGTCTTCTTCTAAGACTCCTGAATAAGGCTTTTGATTAGGTTTGCCAAACAGTTGCCAAAGTCCTCCGGCGACCTTAGCACCAACCTTGACGTACGGAAAAATGATTGAAAAAACCTGACTAGCTTTAGTGATTGCAGTTTCTTGAAAAAAGCCTTTTAGCTTGCTGCGCTCGTCACTGTCTAGATCGTCGATCTCTAGAATCTCTATTCCGAAGAGGAGAGTTCCTTCCTGATAGCTATTGCAGGAAAAGACAACTTCAGACGGAAAATCATCCAAGACTTTGCCACGCTCCACATTATTTTCGTAGTAGTGGATGCGCTGAATTTTAGGTTGTCCTTCTAAATGGGTGTTGGAAAGGATGAGTAAGTCATTATCTTTACCATCGCCCAGGGATAATTCCTCATCATAATTCTTCGTTACCCTGGCGGTTTTCAGCTTGATGTTGAACTGCTTCCCGACAGTAATTTGATTGTCTAAGTAGCCTGTGGCTTGGGAATTATCATAGGTGTGAAACAGTTCCTTTGAGCTGTGAGGCGTAAACTACTCTGTTTCAGCCACTGTTTTGCTCCTAAAGATTGAGCTTGATAAATTTCAGTACTATCACCCCAACCGAATCTAACTTTTATACCTTAAAAACAAGCAGCTACTTATTAAATTGAAATAAAGATTCTCCTGTGGAAGAAAACTTATGCTTCGGTAGCGCCCGGTTCAATCGCAACTTTGATCACTCTGCGGTCTTTCATGTCCTGAAAAACTTTTTCTAGCTGTTGAAGTGGCTGACTTTCGCTGACAAGTAGATCAAAAGGAACCTGACTAGATAGAAAAGCTAGGGCGGCTCGGACGTATTCGGGCATGTTGTGAAAAACACCTTTTAGGGTAAGTTCGCTGTAGTGAAGCTGCTCTGTGTTAACGCTAATAGTCGTGTCACGAGGGCAACCGCCGAAGAGGTTGACTGTGGCACCAGGACGGGCGCAGGCGATCGCCATTTCCCAAACGCTAGGTACTCCAGTTGCTTCAATCACGACATCAGCTCCCCAGCCGTCGGTCAAGTCGTGTACTACAGCAGGTACATCTGGAATTGAGCGATAGTTGAAGGTTTGAACGGCACCAAATTTTGCGCCGACCTTAAGCCGCTGGTCGTTGCCGCCAAACAGAAACACTTTGGCAGACTGCTGCACTAGAGCTGCGACAAACATTAAGCCGATCGCCCCATCACCTAAAACTACAACGCGATCGCCAGGTTTCACATTGGAACGAGCAACCCCGTGCAGGACACAGGCAAGCGGTTCGGTCATGGCAGCTAGTTTGTCAGACATTCCTTCCGGGATAGACAGAAGGTTGTGCTGTACGATCGCCGCTGGAATTTTTAAGTACTCCGCAAAGGTGCCGTTGTTGAAGGTGAGGTTGGCGCAAAGGGAATATTCTCGACGCTGACAGAAAAAGCAGGTCATGCAAGGGGCGGAGTTGTTGGCAACGACGCGATCGCCCACTTTCCAACCCGTTACGCCTTCTCCCAAAGCCACAATCCGTCCGGCCGCTTCATGTCCAAATAGAGTGGGAGGTTTCAGCATTTTGGCATGTCCGCCTCTGCGCCAAACTTTTAGATCAGTGCCACAGGTGGTTGCTGCTGTCACCTGAATCACGACCTCACCCGCTGCCGGAGTCGGGTCAGCTACCTGCTCTAGCCGTAAATCTTCCTGACCATAAAGTAAAGCTGCTAGCATTGCTGCCCTGTGAACTCGGAGAAACTTGATTCTACCCCACGGTTGATTCCTAATACCAATTCTTCAAAGTAAGGCTACAGATGGTATAAAGCTTTTGATGGGTTCAAAGACGAAGGATGGCAGGGGTATACAAGCTAGAGATTGGTGAGAGTGAGGAAGACCTCA
>NZ_JACJPC010000082.1:0-63093 GCF_014695875.1 Leptolyngbya sp. FACHB-541
GGAAGGGCACCCCGCTCAGCGGGGTGCCCTTCCATCTGTAGTCCTAATTTTTGGAATTGGTATAAGGTTATGAAATGCTTACATTGCGTACAAGCTCCAGCTTTATGATTGGATATTGGTTTGACTAGGTTTATGTTCAGGCGACTTGAAAGGGAACTTGGCATTGCTAAGCCGATGTAGGTAAAGGAGCACGGGAGTTGGAGCATACTAAGCTCACTTACATGTTGGAACTCTTAGCTGTGGGGCATTCCACGTCTCTAACTCCACAGCCAGAAACAGAATTAGAAACACAGTTAGAAACTTTGCTTCTAGCAGATGAGCTACAGTCCAACGCTTTTGGAGTAACTGCGGCTAACGTGAAATCTGTTGTGCAGCAGCGATCGCACCTACTTCAGCAGATTTATCCCGAATTCGACTCCTTTTGCCGAACCCACTTAGGTTGGCAGACCTATTCGCTAGAAACCCTGTGGAATCTATGGCTACCTCTAGCAATTGAGCTTGCCGAAAAACGCCGTCAGTTAGAACGTCCCCTGATTCAAGGCATCTTGGGCGGACAGGGAACTGGAAAAACGACACTAGCAGCCATTTTGACCCTGATTCTAAAGCACCTGGGCTATCGAGTATGTAGTTTGTCACTCGATGATCTGTACAAAACCTATAGCGATCGCCTCCAGCTTCAACAAGCAGACCCGCGTTTGCGCTGGCGTGGACCACCGGGAACACATGACATTCAGCTAGGCTTGACTACTCTGCAACAGTTGCGTTTAGCTGAGCCATCCCAGCCTGTGCAGATTCCCCGGTTTGACAAATCTGCCTGGAATGGAGCAGGCGATCGCACCGATCCAGAAACCGTAGCCGGAGTAGACATTGTTTTGTTCGAGGGTTGGTTTGTCGGTGTGCGACCCATTGACCCAGCTTTGTTTGAAACTGCACCGCTACCCATTGTCAGCCCTGACGATCGCGCCTTTGCTCGTGAGATCAATCAGCGATTGCATGAGTATCTACCACTTTGGGAATTGCTTGACGCTCTGATCTTGCTTTATCCAAAAGACTACCGTCTTAGCCAGCAGTGGCGACAGCAAGCAGAGCAACAAATGAAAGCAACGGGGCGATCGGGCATGACAGATTTAGAAATTGAGCAATTTGTCAGCTATTTCTGGCGATCGCTCCACCCTGACCTATTCATCACTCCGCTGCAACACAATCCACACCTGGTAGACCTGGTAATTGAAATTAACCCCGATCACTTACCGGGTGCCGTTTGCCGTCCTGGCTAATCAGAACGTCATAATTACCACAGATGTTCAGCAGCCCTCGGAGCAAAATTCTGTTATACAGGGTCAAGACGTTCAGGGCTGTGTAGGACTTAACATGCAAACTCACTTTTCCAGAAAACGAGATGTTGGTAGCCTTTCTACCCGGCAATGGGGCGCAATGTTTCTGGCAATTCCAGTGATCTGCTTGACGGTGCCGTTGATCTGGTCGCTCTGGATCAGACAGCAATCGGTGTCAGATCGCCCAACCGATCAGACAACTGCTGAAACTGACACACCCCAACTTTTAGATGAGCAAAACCAGCAGCTAGAACAACAGCGATCGCTCATGATCGTTTTAGCTATAGCGGCTAGTATTGGCATCTTGAGTTCTGCCGCAGCCTGGTATTTTTTAAATCGCCTCTCTCAAGAATTGCAAGAGCGAACCAAACAGCTTCAGGAAAGTGAGAGTTTGACGCAGGCGATCGCTGCTAATGTCGTTGATGGCATTATTACGCTTAACCAGCAGGGACAGATCGAAACCTTTAACCAAGCAGCCGTGCAAATGTTTGGCTATGAGCCAGCTGAAGTGAAGGGTAAAGAGATCAGTGTGTTGTTGCCTTTGTCAGATGAGAATGGAGGGGCAATCGCCAAAAACGACCAAAACCGGATTGCTCCAAAAACGATTACGGGCAAGCTCTTTCAGCCTGTCCGTCAGCAAAGAGGAATGGGTAAACATAAGGCTGGAACTCCCTTCCCTATAAAAGTTTCGGTGAGCGACATCCCGGTTAACGATCGCCATATTGTCGTGATTCACGATATCACTGCAAAAGAGCAGGCAGAGGCAGAGCTACAGCGGCAATCTAATGAACTGAATCGCCTCGATACTGCTTTAACCAAAACAAAAGCAGAACTACAGTCCGTTTATGTAGCTTGCTATGATTTGAAGTCACCGCTCCAGGCAATTTCTCACCTCTCAAAATGGATTGAATCAGACCTGAGCAACTGGGTGGTGGAGGAAACTCAACCCCAAATGAATCTCTTGCGAGAACGAGTCGATCGAATGGAGGGTTTGATTCACGGGATTCTTCAGCAATCACCGGGAAAGGATGAGGAATGAGGGAGGTACAGCTTGTTCCCCTAAAGTGAGAACAGTATCATCCTCGTTTTGAACCCCTAGAAGTTTTGAGCCCCTAAAACAATGGCACATTCACATCAATTGAAGCACCAAAAATTGCG
This sequence comes from Leptolyngbya sp. FACHB-541, assembly GCF_014695875.1. NCBI lineage: Bacteria > Bacillati > Cyanobacteriota > Cyanophyceae > Leptolyngbyales > Leptolyngbyaceae > Leptolyngbya > Leptolyngbya sp. FACHB-541. The sequence goes on from NZ_JACJPC010000082.1 coordinate 2,493, forward strand.
CTGTTGAAATCAACATCTGAGTCAGATGAATCACCAAAGCTCACTCCGCCAAAGAGAATGATACGGCTGTTGCGAGAAAGGTCGTAACTCAACTGCGCCACGACTTGGTTGTAAAGATCTTCTCGATCTTGTTGGGTAAAGTTAGTTAGAGTGAGCTGGTAGTCTAACCCAACCTGGAGGTCAGGCTGAAGGTTGTAATTGAGGCCAACACCTACAGTGTTAGTGATACGACTGCGATCGCTTGGGTCTGCAAACCCTAGCCGCAGTTGATAGAAACTATCCAGTCTTAAATCAGAGGCTAACGGGTCACGCCGGGCCAGGGTTAGCCGCAGAGAGTGATCATTGAAAAAGCGATCGCCATCATCAAAAAGCTGCTGATTGCTCCAACCAATCTCACCATAGGTACGAGCTGACAAAAACTGGCGAAGGCTCGCTCTAAACTCCAACTCTCGATAGTCTAGTTCTGAGAGTTCGTTGTAGTGAACTAGCCCACCTTCTACGGAAGCAAGCAATAGTGTGTCTGGTCCAAGACTGGGAGCCGCCAAAAGCGTAGCACTGAGGCTAATTAGCTCATCCTCGATAGGGTCAAGTCGGTCTAATAGAATGTTGTCGCTCTTGAAGTAGCTCAACCGACCGATAAAGAAAATAGTTTCAGCAGAAGGAGAATCTGACTGAGTCTCGATCTGCTCTAACTCTTGTTCTCGTAATCTCAGAATTCCCAGTTCTTCATCACCTTCTGACTCGTCAACTTGCTCATCAGTTGGGACTGAGTTTGGTTCAGTCGGTACTGTCTGCTGCAGTTCTTGTTCATCAGTTGGGGCTGAGTCTGGTTCAGCCGGTACTGTCTGCTGCAATTCTTGTTCCCGCAGCCGCAAGATTCCTAATTCTGGATCGCTAGCTCCAGTGGTATTGACTTCAGAATTTTCTTCTGAGACGAAAGCTTCTGTTTCGAGTCGTTCAACCCTGGACGGAGTAAGCATTTCGGGAGGTGCCACTTGACCCATGAATGGCATCTGAAGTGACTCAACCTTAGGATTGGCGATCGCCTTGTCTACAGCAATTTGTCTGGAAGGTAACTGCCCCTCAGCGTGAGGTGTAATGAGTGAGTCAGGTGAAGCAGTTTTGGGAGCAGCATAAGCAGCACTGTTGGAGACAAAAGCAATCCAGAAAATTGGTAACTTTAGGAGATTAAAGTCTAGAGGTGCGGATTGCTTGTGCTGGTAGGTAGGAGCTTTCCTGTTTGCCGAGATAGATGTTTGAGGAGCGTTAAACTCTCTCCAAATTCGGCTGAGTCTTAAAAACACCGGTTAAATTCTTCCATTTCAAAAATCATATCTGGGGGATGGTTAATCCGATCAGGCGACTGTTTCCTGATACAAAAGTTGGACATTGCCAGCTTTTGTATCAGGAATAATTCTGTCCCCAACGTTACTCAACTCAAAGCTAATATCCGCTCATCAGTCGCGGTTGCCATTGCCGTTGCCGTTGCCATTACCGTTGCCAGGACGGTCTTCATCTCGACCATCTCTGTTGTTGGGGATGTTGATAACAGGACGGTCGTTGCCATTGCCGTTGCCATTACCATTTCCAGGACGGTCATTGCTGTTGCCGTTGCCGTTGCCATTTCCAGGACGGTCGTTGCCGTTGCCGTTACCGTTGCCATTACCATTTCCAGGACGGTCGTTGCCATTGCCGTTGCCGTTGCCATTACCATTTCCAGGACGGTCATTGCTGTTGCCGTTGCCATTACCATTTCCAGGACGGTCGTTGCCGTTGCCGTTGCCGTTACCGTTGGCATTGCCGTTGCCGTTGCCATTACCATTTCCAGGACGGTCGTTGCCATTGCCGTTGCCATTGCCGTTGCCGTTGCCATTACCGTTGCCATTGCCAGGACGCTCGTCATCATCATTGCCAGGACGCTCATCATCGTCATCATCCCGACCATCTCTATCATTGGGAATATTTATAACAGGGCGTCCATTGCCACCATTACCGCCATTGCCGTTGCCACCGTTGCCGTTGCCGCCATTACCGCTGTTGCCACCGTTGCCACCATTGCCATTGCCGTTGCCACCGTTGCCGCCATTACCGCTGTTGCCACCGTTGCCGTTGCCAGGAGGTGTTTGCCCTTGTCCAGGTGGGTTGTTACCAGGATTAGGACGATCGTCGCTTCGACCCTGTTGGGGGACTACATCTCGAACGGTTGGGTCTTGTACTGGAAGCCTGTCAGTAACTGGAGTGGTGATAATCCCTCCAGCATTCCGATCAGGAGTAACGTTTGGCTCCTGGTTAATAGAGTCTCTGCCTGGAGGTGTATTATTTGTTCCTGAATTAGTAGGTGGGTTAGTAGGATCAGATGAGGAATTAGCAGGTGTATCAGGAGTTGTTGCGGTGGGCTGTCCACCCTGCTGTGGCGATCGTACAAACTCAGGGTTCTCAATTACCTCTGCGTCTGAGAGAGGAGGCTGAGCGCTAACTGCGGCCCGCATTTCCTCTTGAACGGGGGCGATCGCTTCATCGGGAGTTGCTAAAACTTCAGTTGGAGTTAGCCCACGAACTAGCTCACTCGATTCATAAAAGGTAGTGAGGTCAAAGTCATAAACCCCTTCTAGGCGATCGCCCACTGCCACTGCGAGTTGACCACCCCGAAGCTCTTGCGTTTGAGAGCCATCCTGGTTAGATACTTCAATCCCGCTATCGGTTAGAGCACCTACAATCGTGGTGTCTGTCTCAGGAATGTAGCGAACAAATAGAGCAGAACCTTGAATTCCAGCTGCTGCGTTGGGTGTGCGAATGTTGGTTCTGCCTTGTCCCGGTGGAATCAGCAGCAAAACCGTTCCGTTAGAAAGCTCAAAATTGCGTGTTCCAGATGAAAACCGGAACACGACCTGTTGTCCCAACCTTCCTAAAGAACCATCATTAAACCGGAGCTCTGCCGAAGATGAGCGGGCAGTTGAAAGCCCGTCTCCAGGAGTGAGTACGTCAGAAATGCGAGCATTACGGGAAGACTGGCTCTGAGGCAGCAGTTGAACCCGATTTCGAACTGCCTCAATGACTGCCCGCCTTAGAACCGTCTGAGCGTGGACTTCCGTCGGTAAAAACATCAAGCTGCATACGAGTGCAGCAATTACGGGAGTAATACGACTGAACATTGGCAGTCTCCATTCGCTGAAGTACAAAGCACTTCACGCTTTGCAAAACACAAACTCTTCAAGTTGGCTCTGAAAACCTCTTTCCACAGCACAAAGCGTGTCTCCGGACAGAAGCACCCACTTTTCTTTTCTTTTTTCAGTAGAAGCACAGAATTTTTCTGTAAATTTTTATTTTTTAGAACTAATTAAAGATGTAACTCAGAGAATTTACGGCGTAAGCACCCGTGTCGTTTTCTTAGAATAACAAAACCTTGTACCGCATTATGGATGTTTCTCAGTAATCATGCGGAAGTTTTACGTTAGAGGCGATCGCTCCCCTTCTTCTTCACCAAAAGAACATGAAGTGAATGTATCTTAAGCACTGCTATATCTAGTTCTCAGGCAGCGGCGCAGTGTCTTCTGCTTTTACTTTAGTCAAGTCTTCTAAAGAACCTTGCTTAGAATCTTCAGGTGACACAGTAATGTCTGCTTGCTCAAAGATAGCGGTATCTGCTTGCTCAAAGACGGCAGTGTCTTCCTGCGTCAACATAGCAGTGTCTGCCTGTTCAAAGATGGCAGTGGAACCCTCTTCTAGTTGAGCAGTCGCCACAACTGAGTTTAAGACAATGGGTAGTTGTTTCAATGCTTCATGCACTTGGCGGACTGACGTATAGCGTTGAGTAAAGTCGTAGCGCACCATCTTGGTTAATACATCAGCACACTCAGAACTAACCTGAGGTGCCTGCTTGCGCCAAATCACTTCGCCTGTCATGCCATCATGATTGAGCATGTGAGGAGGTTGCCCCGTTAAAGCTTCGATCGCAATCATGCCTAAAGCATAAATGTCACTGTTAAAGTGAGGTCGCCCAGCAGACTGTTCATTAGGCATATAGCCTGGAGTACCCACCGCCACAGTAAACTTAGTGTTGCGCTCAACGTCAGCTAGCTGAGTTGTAATTCTTTTAGCAATACCAAAGTCAATGAGAACGAGTCGATTGTCTGACTTGCGCCGGATAATGTTTGAGGGTTTCAAGTCACGGTGGATCACGCCCTGACTGTGAACAAACTCCAGCACACGCAGGAGATCTTGTAGGATTACAACTACCTTTGATTCAGGTAAGGGAACACGAGAGTTGAACTCATTAGAGAGTGGCTGTCCTGCTACAAATTCTTGAACCAGATAAAACTCCTGATCTTCCTCAAATGAATTCAGGAACGAGGGAATTTGATCGTGTTGCCCCAACCGTTCTAGGGTTTCGGCTTCGGTCGCAAACAGCCTTCGGGCTAGCTTCAGAGTATCCAGATTATCGCTGGCAATTCTCAACTGTTTCACCACACAGGGTGCACTGCCCGATCGCTTCATATCTTCAGCAATATAAGTTTCGCTAAAGCCACCAGAACCGAGAACTTTAACAATTTTGTAGCGATCGTGTAATACTTTGCCCGAAAGCGCTTGTTCTCGCTCTTGGATCAGATCTTGCAAGTCATCTTGCTGGCTAATAATTTCCTGGACAATGGGGGAAGTGGCGTATTGTTTTAGCGTGTCTCGCAGGTGTTGTTTTCGCTGTTGTTCTTTGACGGAGCCTGCCATGAGTTGAGAAAAGCCGCTCAGGGTGATCGCCCCTACCGGAATAGCCGTTGGTAAAATCAGCTGACCATAAGTAAATGCAATATAGCTAATACCTCCCCAAGCGATCGTCATTCCCATTGCCCAGACCCAGCGCATTGCAGGCTGACGGGGGCGGCTCAGCAGCAATCCAGCCCCAGCCAAACCAATTAGCAAAACCAGTCCTCGCAGCGGAGCTTGGGGTAATGCTTCTGCTAGCGATCGCCCTTGCAATAGAGAGGCGATCGCATTAGCGTGAATCTCAACTCCAGCCATTGGTTCAGAGTAGAGCCAGCTTTTAGAAAAAGGAGCAGCATGAAAATCTTGATGTACCGCTGCGGTTGCCCCAATCAGAACAATCTTGTCTTTGAAATACTCACCCGATTGCAGGGTAGTCTCCCAAGTTGTTGGGTCTAACACATACCAAAAAGGAATGTGCTCAAACGTTTGGCTCGGTCCATAGAAAAAGATGTGTTTCCCTCTAGGTGTAGGATACTCAACCTGAGCCGCCCGAAGGGTTGCATCCACAAATGTGGGAGTGGTCGCAGCCAATTCTCGATAAGCCTCTACCTCATTCGCTGGAGAATTCTGGATTAACTCAACAAGAAACTGATTGCCAAATCGATGGATTTTGCCGTCAGGTTCCATAAAGAAATTAATCGAGCCAGCCTGATTAGGGTGATGTTGAAACAACGCCAGGGGCGAGGTCAATTGTGTCGTAAAACCCTGTGGTGTTTCTACATCGTTATATTGGGCGGCTAGCACTACCCGTTCTGCGTGTTGCTGAAGCGATTGAGCAAACTGCTGGTCATCCACTTCACCGTAGCTACTCGGTGCTGAGAAGATGATATCGAGTGAAACCGACCGAGCACCTGCCGCCATCAGCTTATCAATCACCTGGGCATAGGCTGAGCGCTGCCAGGGCCAGCTTTGAATTGGCTCTAGGTAGGAATATTTATCCGGATCGGTTTGATAAAATTCCTGCTGTGCCAAAGACGTTTCGTCGATCGCCAAAATCACAACTTCTGGAGGAGCTGCGATCGCCCCTCTCACTTCAAAGAAAAGAGCTTGTACCTGCCGCTCTAAGAGATCAACAATTCCTAAGTTCAGGGCAGTCGTCGCTGCCGCCATCAGTACCCATGCTCCGGTTAAGCCATGTCCCCAGGTACTCAACCGAAATTTCTGGAAGCTTTTTGTTGTCTTTCCTGGTTGAGTGCGATCGCGGGGTGCGGTTGCAGCGTCCGAAACAGGTGCTTTTTTTCTGCCCATTACCCTACCACTTCACAATTGCTTCATGCTGCTGTTTCTATTGATACGCACCCATAGACACTCTACCGGACAATCTTCTGCAAAATCTACCTGCTGAAGTGCGCCTCAAAGCTGGTGGAAGGGGTTGGATTTTTTGTGCGTTTCATCAAGAATCAACTTTTAGAGCAGACTCTAGATTGCTGCCCGGTGTTTCCTGTTACTGTAAAAATGTGAGAGACAAAAAGAGCGCTGTGCATCCCTTCCATCCCTCACAAAACTGAGTAATCTTGAAGAAAGTTCGTACCGCAGAAATCCTAATCCTAAAGGTTTTCACCTCTTCTGATGTAGGTTGGGTGGAGCAAAGCGAAACCCAACATTCAGGGCAAACGTAACTTAATTCAAGAACACTGAACCTGTTTCTTGAATCACCAGGGCAGTTTCATCTTCACCTAAATCTGTGGTTTCATCTAAAGTGACTTCCAACACGCCAGGCTCGGCGATCGCTACAGGAGTCACGGTCAACAGCCCTCTATCTTCTCGGTAAAACGTGATTGTGATCGGAGTCGCTAACTCTTGCAATGTCACCTCTGAGTCGCCTGCAAGCGATCGCAACTCTGTGTCTTCAATCACCTGATAGCGGATTACAGCAGCCGTTGAATTGATCAGCCTGACGCTGACTGCTCCATTTACAGGAATGACTGCTGTCACAGGTTCTTCAATTTGCTCTGGCGTAGGAGGAAAACTCGTGGGGACACTGGGTACTGGAACTGCTTGGTTAGGAGTTACGGGAGTTTCAGGAGTTGCTGGCACTTGGCTGCTGGCAGCATTGGGAGGGCATCCTTGAGGTGGAGCAACGGTATTGTTGAAGGGCTCTTCGTAAAATACACCAGGGCAGCTATTGACTTGGGCAATCAACTCAGATGCTAGAGCCGAAGAAACTGCCCCGATTCCCGCTAACATGGCACTTGCAGCACCAAGCAACCGGAAATTAACACGTTGGCGATCGCACTGCATTGAAATCTCCTCCAGAACAATAAATATTATTAGCCTTGCTAACCTGTAACCATCTCACGAGTAGCGCTTAATCAATAAGAGAAATTTTTGATGCACCTATAGTAGGAAACTAAAACGACCACTGGAACTATCCCAAGAAGTAAATAGGAACACGCAAGCGGGGTTAGGGTATCTGTACTATTTCCTTGACGATGTGAAACTCTGAAACAGCCAACTTGTTCTTCTAGGTATGACTGACTTAACCCATCGGAAGACAAAATTTTGGATAGCTCCAGAGTTAGGTAACTTGGAGTTATTTCGAGCGACGGCGATTCACTACAGCTATGCTCGTCACTCTCATTCAAGTTATTCGATTGGTTTGATTGAGGCTGGAGTGGGTGGAAACTATTATCGTGGTTCCAGCTACCTTGCCCCTCCTAAAAGCATTGTTTTGATGAATCCAGAGGAGGTTCATACTGGCTATTCTGCTGAAGAACAACCGCTTTCTTATCGAATGCTGTATGCCAACATCGATAGTGTGCAGCAAATTGCGAGTGAGCTTCAGATAAAAGAATTTCCTCACTTTAGAGATGCAGTCATTAAAGATGAAACTTTAGCTAAACAGATTCTTGCGCTGCATATAGCATTGGAGCGATCGCCAGATCGATTAGAACAACAGTCTCTATTCGTAAAAGTTTTATCAGAAATTCTGGCTCACTATGCGGCTGTTAAAGTTCCGTCCTTTCGCAATTCGCAAGAGCATCGAGCTATTCAATTAGTAAAAGAATATTTGCATGACAATCTCAGTGCCAATATTTCACTAGAACAATTGGCAAACCTCACGGGCTTAAACCGTTCTTACTTAATTCGCATCTTTTGTCAGGCTATCGGAATGCCACCCTATACCTATTTGAATCAGGTGCGAGTAGAGAAGGCAAAACAGCTTTTAAGCCAGAAAATGACCCTTGCAGAAGTGGCGATCGCCGTTGGTATGTCTGATCAAAGTCATCTCAATCGTCACTTTAAGCGCATTGTAGGAGTTACTCCTGGTCAATACCGCCAGATAGCCACTGCTGGATGTCAATATCATTCAAGACAAACTAGCGCCAATTCTTAAATACTTGTGGTCAGGTGTTTTCGAGGCGACAAACCATGACCACAGCAGAATCTAACGCATCCCAACAGCATCATCTCGCTCAGATCAACATTGCTTTGATGAAAGCGCCTCTTGATCACCCAATCATGGCTGAGTTTGCGACTGCACTAGATCAGGTGAATGCGATCGCCGATCAAAGCCCAGGTTTTGTTTGGCGGCTACAATCCTCATCCGGCAACGCAACTCAGATTCGAGCCTATCCTGACCCGAAAATGTTGATCAATCTCTCAGTCTGGCAAAGTGTAAACCAGCTAAAAACTTACGTTTATCAAAGTCTGCATAGTGAGTTTTTTGTGCGTCGCCGCCAGTGGTTTGAGAAATACCAGGGAGAACACTTCGCCATGTGGTGGGTTCCGGCAGGTCACCTGCCAACTGTAGAAGAAGGTAAAGCCAGGTTGGAGTACCTCTCGCAGCACGGAGATTCAGCCACAGCTTTCACATTTGCAAAACCTTTCCCTTGCCCCACAGAAAGACCCAATCCTGTACAGCCTGTACAAATTGATTAGCGGCATCCAGCCACAGCGACTCGCAACCCAGGCAGGAAGGCTCCAGAAGCTTAATTCAATTAGTTTTAACTGGGGAGTTGACAGAATCAGTAACCTTCGTTATCTTAATTAAGGTTCACTTAAAGCAAGCCCCCATCGTCTAGAGGCCTAGGACACCTCCCTTTCACGGAGGCGACGGGGATTCGAATTCCCCTGGGGGTATCTTCTAAGTGAGCTTGAAAATCAGCCCTGCAAGCTTGAGAACCGCTTGCAGGGCTGATTTTCTATCAATGATAATGTGCTAGGGGCAAAGGGGATTGAGGCTTTGGTGGAATAGCTACCGAAAGAAGGGTTAGTTGCTGAGCCGTAGTGGTGCTGATGTGAGGCGATCGCCACTGGTGGTAGAGTAAGGGAGTATCCTGATCAAGAAATAGCTCTTTAAGCAGCAACTTTAGGAGATTTGCGGGAATACTATCGGGGGGCATCCCGGTACGCAGCTTTTGCTGAGAAGACTTTGCTGGGGATTACCCTCTTGATTCACGTATCCTAAAGCCAAGTAAGGATTTATGACTACAGTCCTGGTTGTGGACGATAGCCAAACGGTGCGCCATATGCTCTCAGAACTCCTCATCGACAGCGGTATGAGCGTACTTGAAGCGACTAATGGCTTAGAGGCAAAGCAGCAAATTCAGGCAAAGTTTCCAGACTTGGTCATCACAGATTTGATTATGCCGGAGATGAACGGCTATGAGCTTTGCCGCTGGATTAAGAATGGACCCAAAACACAAAGCATTCCAGTGTTAATTTGTTCCACCAAAAGCGAGGAATTTGACCGCTATTGGGGGATGAAGCAGGGCGCAGATGCCTACATCACCAAACCATTTCATCCGCCAGAAATGGTTCAAACGGTAAAGCGGTTGTTGCGCGCTGAACGTTAAAGGCAAGAACTGTGGCTTACAGAAATCCAACCCCCACCGTTGACATCATCATTGAGATGCGCGATCGCCCCTTTCGCCCCATCGTTTTAATCGAGCGGCTCAATCCCCCGCATGGTTGGGCAATCCCAGGTGGGTTCGTAGATTATGGAGAGTCAGTCGAGACGGCAGCTCAGCGCGAAGCCTTAGAAGAAACGGGTTTAGCAGTAGAGCTAATTGAGCAGTTTCAGGTGTATTCTGATCCAGGGCGCGATCCTCGTCAGCATACGCTAAGTATCGTGTTTATTGCGACTGCCAGTGGGGAGCCAACTGCCCAGGACGATGCTAAGAGCCTCAAGCTTTTTTTACCCTGGGAAGTTCCTCAGAATTTGTGCTTTGACCACGATCGCATCCTCAAAGACTACTGGAATTACCGTCTTTATCAGATACGTCCTCGGCTCCAAATTCCAGGTTGATCAACCTCGATCTCATCAAATCTCAAACTATTTTTGAATCTATGGCGCGAAAAATTATTCAAACGGATCAGGCTCCCGCTCCAGTTGGCCCTTACAATCAGGCGATCGCTGCAACGGGACAGCTAGTCTTTGTAGCTGGGCAAATTCCGCTTGATCCAGTAACAGGTCAAATTGTCGGGGAAGCAGTTGCCGAGCAGACCGAGCGGGCGATCACCAACCTGAAAGCAATTCTTGAAGCTGCCGGATCGACCCTTGAGGATGTGGTTAAAACCACCGTATTTCTGGCAGATATGAACGACTTTGCTGCAATGAATGCGGTCTACGCTCAACACTTTGATGAAGCAACAGCTCCCGCTCGTGCCTGCGTTGAAGTGTCCCGCTTGCCTAAAGACGTGCGGGTAGAAATTGAGTGCATCGCCGTTGTGCCGTAATCAGCGAAACCTGGCTCAGATGATGGGAATGAGTCTTTCTAGACTGGCTCTCGTTTCCGGTGGAAAGAACCGTCCCCTCAACCCGTAGGTGACAAGCCCTGCATATTCTCGTAAGACTAGCGTTGCTTTGCCGCGTCGCCCAACTTCTCTCGGTACAGGGCTAGGAATTGGGGTCACTTCAAATCCTACGCTTTGAAAGGTGAGAAGCGATCGCAGCATGTGAGGGGAGTCTGTAATCAGCAAAATGCGTGTAATTCCCTTGGGTCGGAGTGCTTCTACCGTAAATAGGGCGTTTTCTCGCGTGGTTTGAGAGCAGCCCTCTCCATCCAAGGCAGCATCTGGAATTCCTTGTTCCTCCAGCATTTTCAGCATTGCGGGGGAATCACCCATGCCGCTAGTAAAAATCAACGGCGCTCTGTCAGCCTGCCAGAGTTCGGCAGCCAGCTCAACTCGACTTGGACTGAGTACTGAACCCCTACCCAAAATCACAATCGCATCAGCGTTAGCTCCAGTGTCTTGAGGCAGTAAGCTTACCAGCACCTTCTCTGCCAGATTGACGCTAGGTGGGGCGATCGCCAGACCGTAGATTAGCAGGAGGGAGGCGATCGTCAGATTCAAGATGCGCCGTTGACGGCGACGCAACAGAAGTTGAGCGAATCCCAACAGAATCACCAACCCCAGGGTGATCCGCACAGGATGCATCAACCACTGCGAGATTAATTTAGTGAAGGCTATCCACGAACTGACGGGAAGCGCAGAGCAAACGGCTAAATCTAGCATGGGCAGAGCGGCTCCTTTCAGGAAAAAGTTTTAGATCAGCAAGCAGTTAGCAGCAGGATTCATGAACCTGCAACAAACCCTACAGGCAGTCCATCAAGCTATTGGAGCCTAGAGAATTTTAAGTCCTGTCCGAGTCGAGTCTAGCAAGACAGATAGCAATGTAGCCAGGTTCGCTAGACTTCCCAATTTGCAAGGCTTTTCGGTGTTGCTGTTGGACCCAGAAGGATATCAAAAATGTGCTAAAATTGTATAGCTAAGCAACAAAAATTGGCATTTATTCAGCACAAAGGCAGCCTTATCTTCACTTTTTCAGCTATTAGCTGCCGAAAGCTTACGTTTTTGGAGTTTTTTACCGTATGACCTTCTCCCAGGAGCCGACTCAGGAGCGGATTATTCCCACGGATCTGCGGATTGAGATGTCCCGGTCTTATTTGGAATACGCCATGAGCGTAATCGTAGGACGGGCGCTGCCAGATGCCAGGGATGGTCTTAAGCCTGTCCATCGTCGAATTCTCTATGCCATGCATGAGTTGGGTTTAACACCCGACCGACCGTTTCGGAAGTGCGCCCGTGTGGTTGGGGAAGTTTTAGGTAAATATCACCCGCATGGCGATACGGCGGTTTATGATGCGCTAGTGCGAATGGCGCAAAACTTTTCGATGCGATCGCCCTTGATCAACGGGCACGGCAACTTTGGCTCTATCGACAACGATCCGCCGGCGGCGATGCGATATACCGAGTGTCGCTTGCAGACGCTCACCACCAACGCGCTGCTGCGAGACATCGAGTCTGAAACGGTTGATTTCATCGACAACTTTGATGGCTCTCAGCAGGAGCCAATTGTGCTACCTGCCCGGATTCCTCAGCTTTTGCTCAATGGCTCCTCTGGGATCGCAGTGGGCATGGCGACCAATATTCCACCCCACAACCTGAGCGAACTGATCGACGGCGTGATTGCGCTAGTGCATGATCCTGACATCACTGATGTGGGGCTGATGCAATACATTCCTGGGCCTGATTTCCCAACGGGTGGTCAAATTTTGGGTACGACTGGCATTCGAGAAGCCTACACGACTGGGCGCGGCTCTGTCACGATGCGTGGCGTAGCCTCGATCGAGACGATTGAGCATCGAGGTCGTCCTGATCGCGAAGCAATTATCATCACCGAACTGCCTTTTCAAACCAATAAAGCAGCAATGATCGAAAGAATTGCTGAAATGGTGAACGAGCGCAGGCTAGAAGGCATTTCTGATATTCGGGATGAGAGCGATCGCGACGGCATGAGAATCGTCATTGAGCTAAAGCGTGACGCTTATCCTCGCGTCGTTCTCAACAACCTCTACAAGCAAACTCCGCTCCAGGCAAACTTTGGAGTGAACATGCTGGCGCTGGTGAACGGCGAACCGCAGCTTCTCAGTCTCAAGCAATTCCTTCAAGTATTCCTGGACTTTCGGATTGAGACGATTACCCGCCGCACTCAGTACGAACTCCGTAAGGCAGAAGAACGGGATCACTTGCTGCAAGGTTTGCTGATTGCGCTGGAAAACCTGGATGCAATCATCAACCTGATTCGTCATGCAGCCGATGCTCCAATGGCAAAACAGGAGTTGATCGACTCTTACGGACTCTCAGAAGCACAGGCAGACGCAATTTTGCAGATGCAGTTGCGCCGATTGACTGCTTTGGAAGCCGAAAAGATCCAGCAGGAACACGACGACCTGCAATCCCGCATTGCTGACCTGCAAGACATCTTGGCGCGACGCGAACGCATTCTGCAAATCGTTGAAACTGAAGTTAATGAGCTAAAAGCAACCCACTCTTCCCCCCGTCGCACGGTGATTGAACGGGCAGATGGTGAAATTGGTGACATTGACTTAATTGCTAATGAGCAAGCGATCATTTTGCTCACCGAGCAGGGCTACATCAAGCGGATGCCTGTGAATACGTTTGAGGCGCAAAGTCGGGCGACTCGCGGTAAGTCAGGCACCCGGATGAAGGAAGACGATGGGGTTGAGCATTTCCTCACCTGCTGCGACCACGACAGCGTTTTGTTCTTTAGCGATCGCGGTGTTGCTTACTGCCTCAAGGCTTACCAAATTCCTACCGCATCTCGGACTGCACGAGGTGTTCCCGTGGTTCAAATGCTGCCGATCCCACGGAATGAAAAGATTACTTCTATCGTCCCGGTCACCGAGTTCAGCGATGACAATTATCTGGTGATGCTGACCCAGAATGGCTACATCAAAAAGACGCAGCTATCAGCATTTAGCAACATTCGAGCCAATGGCTTGATTGCTATTTCACTGGAGGAAGGCGACCAGTTGCGCTGGGTGCGTCGTGCTGGTGCTGCTGACAGCATCATTATCGGATCACGTCAGGGGATGGCGATTCACTTTCGCTCAGACCATGAACAGTTGCGCCCCTTGGGTAGACCCACGCGAGGTGTAAGGGCGATGTCGCTGCGTAAGGGCGATGAGCTGATCAGCATGGACATTCTGCCCAGTCAGGTGGTAGACAGCTTGGTTGAAACCGTTGCTGAATCTGCTGAAGCGATCGAGGTTGAGGCAGAGTTGGAAACGGAAGAACTGGATGTAGAGCTACCTCGCAACCAAGGACCTTGGGCACTGGTAATTACGATGGGTGGGTTAGGCAAACGGGTTCCTGTTTCGCAATTCCGCTTACAAAACCGTGCTGGAATGGGTTTGCGGGCAATCAAGTTCCGCAAGGCAGACGATCGCCTGGCTGCGCTGCAAGTCGTAGGTGAAGATGATGAGCTGATGATGGTGACGAGTCGCGGCATCATTATTCGTCAGGCGGTGAGTGCAATCCCACGTCAGTCGCGTATGGCAACTGGAGTGAGGGTGCAGCGTTTGGATGAAGAGGATGCGATCGCCGCTGTGGCATTGGTGCCACCTCTGAATGAAGCCGAGTTAGAGGAAGGAGAATAGGGATTGAGGATTGGGGGTTAGGAGCTAGGGAGTGACCTGTGTTTAGAGTTGGGAAGCTACGATTGAAGCCATTTCGATTCCTGATCCCCAAATTTCCCAGATACGGCCCAATTGCCTTTGCATTGATCGGTGGCGTTCTGATGGGGCTGACTCCTGCCCCAGTCAACGCTTGGTTCTTAGCTTGGGTTGCTCTGGTTCCTTTATGGGTTCTAGTTGCCAAGTCTTCCAGCCTTAAATCAAAACTTGCTCTTGGCTTTGTCTGGGGGCTTGGGTTTCATGGGCTGGCTTTGTCATGGATTACGGGGTTACATCCACTAACCTGGATGGGTGTTCCCTGGCTGGCAAGTTTGGCGATCGCCCTATTCTGCTGGCTTTTCATTACAGCTTGGGGGGCATTACTGGTTTTGATATGGGCAGGAAGCTTTAAGTTGCTTGAGCGGAGCAACCCGCGGGCAGCCAACGCTAGGTTCTTGCCACTTGTCCGCGTTTTAATGAGTGTCGCTGTTTGGTGTGTTTTAGAAGGCATCTGGAGTTCAGGAGCACTGTGGTGGACATCCCTTTCTTACACTCAAAGCCCACACAATCTGCTGATTCTGCATCTGGGACAACTTACAGGACCATCGGCAGCAACGGCTGCCATTGTTGCGGTTAATGGTTTGCTTGCTGAAGCATGGCTAGCCCGTTCTCACCCTCCTGAGCCGCTACCCTCCCACGCTCATACTTCATCCTCTGATACTTCTGCAAAGCTCTATCTGGCGATCGCTGCTACCCTCCTTCTCGGTCTGCACCTGCTTGGATTCGGCCTGTATAGCCGTCCCTTAACCCAACCCCCGGAAACTGCGGTGAGAGTTGGGCTGATTCAGGGCAACGTTCCTACGCGCATCAAGCTCTACGAAGAAGGAGTGCGCCGAGCTTTCAACGCTTACATGACGGGATATGACATCCTCGCCGACCAGAACGTCGATATTGTCTTCACCCCGGAGGGCGCTCTGCCGATTTACTGGATGCCGTCAATTTATCAAAGCAATCCCGTTTACCAGTCGTTGCTAAACCGGGGAGTGCCGTTGATTTTGGGCAGTTTTGGCAGGCAGGACGAGCAGATTACTCAAAGCTTATTTGCGATCGCAGGTAATGGCGAAATGGTCGGGCGTTACAACAAAGTCAAACTTGTGCCATTGGGTGAGTACATTCCCTTCGGGCAATTTTTGGGTAGCCTGATTAATCGCCTTTCGCCTGTAGAAGCCAGCATGATTCCAGGGGAGCTAGAGCAGCAGTTTGACACACCTGTCGGTAGAGCGATCGCAGGTATTTGTTATGAGTCCGCATTTTCCAAGCTGTTTCGAGTGCAGGCGGCAAACGGCGGAGAATTTATCTTAACGGCGTCCAACAACGATCCCTACAGCTCGACGATGATGTTTCAGCATCATGCACAGGATGTAATGCGGGCGATCGAAACCGATCGCTGGGCAGCAAGAGTGACTAACACGGGCTATTCTGGCATCGTCGATCCGCATGGTAAAACTCGCTGGCTCTCGGACAACAACATCTATGAAATTCATGCCGACACAATTTATCGTCGCCAAACGCGATCGCTCTATGTGCAATGGGGAGACTGGCTAACCCCACTCTTATTGATCTCAGCCCTAACTGTTGGGTTAGGAATACGAATCAACTAAAAAAAGCACCCCGGTTAGGGGTGCCTCATCAGCTTGTTGTTTGAGAGAATCTATCGGCACTTAGCTGAGTGCAGCATGGCTACGATCGTAAGTGGCGGAGAAGCCAGGGTGTACTTTGCCCTGAATGTGATTCCAGTAGTGGGATGCATCAGCCGCAGTCAGCCCAACTTCAGTAGCAAGACGGCTCAGCATTACTTGCTGACGTTGCTTGATCAAACGGTGATGACCCATCATCAAAGAACGAGCCCGATCGTCAGCCGAAGCAACCCTAGCAGGAACCAGCTGGGAGTCAGCAGCAACAGCAGCTCCAACAGAAGCAACTACCCGCTCTTCAGGGTGGTTGACTACAGGAGTAGATGGATTGGTCCGGTATGCGACGCCGCGATAAAGCAGATCCAGCGTGGCTTGCAGAACAGGAACTTTTTTGGGATTGCGGAATCGAACGTCTAAACCGCGATACTTGCCAACTGTGTCACTGTGGCTAAACTCCACTGTGGGTGGGTTGTAGTCGTAGCTGACACCGCGATAGGTAAGTTTCATATAAGTCGCCTCCAGGTAATTGTGGTGATGAGGCGCGTTCCTTCGGGATAAGTCCCTACTTCCGTCTCCCTAACTCAGCGTTTTCGACAAGCTTCGAGAGAGATGAACGATTTATTTCTGTATCTATTGTTACGGTTTTCAATCGGAATGTCAACCTCTGTGGACAAAAAACCTCAGAAATTACGGACGAAACGAAAATTCTGACCGAATTTGCCAGCGTTGACCGTCGTGGATCAAAAGAGTAAGGCGATCGCCCACAAACTCAAACTTCACCTGGCGCATTTGCAACTCTGTCCAAGCTTGCTTAAACGTTTGCCGGGTGAGATTTCGAGAGGCAACGGTGAGATGGGGCGAAAAGGCGCGCTTGGATTTGGGATCAACAATTTCCAGTGTTTCCTCTAAATGGGTTGCCAAAGCTGTTTGTAGCGCCAGCAGTTCGACCGTCTTTAGCACGTTGATATAGAGAACCCGCGGTGCAAACGCTCCAAATCCAGACAGGGCAACTGGCACCTGTGACTGCTGGTTAGCAAATTCGCTTAAAGCCTGTTCTAGCCGAGCAATGTGCTGGAGTTGCCATTGAAAAGGCGGTTGCAAAGTGACATGGGGCGGAGATTTGGAAGTGCGCGTCTGGTAGCGATCGCCCAACTCCTGAATTACCTGACTGGCATACTCTTGAACTTCCAACGGTGGCAACAGCGCAACAAAAAACCGGGGATAAGACGCATCAAATTTCATAGAGAATTGGCGAAGTGTATTATTTCCAATATCCTTCTTTCATTGCTCATCCTTTCCCCACCACCTTTTCTTCCACTGAGAGGTTGATTCTAATGAGCAGGTTTGTTGTTCGATTTGCCGCTGTTGCAGGATCTCTGACGCGGTGGCGGTAAGGGTTGGATCTCGATAGGGAATAGCAGCCCGCGTTAGCAGATGTTCCCGGTCTTGAACAGATAGGGTTGGCAGGGGGGCAAAACTGGCGAGGGTACCGGGCGATCGCCTTCCCACTCCTGGAGTTGAGCTAATTTGCAGACCTGCCTCGACTAACGCAGTTCGCACGGCTGCTGCACAGGAGTAAGTTGCTAATTTTCCATCAGGCTTGAGACAGCCCGCGACATGCGCCAAAAATTCTACTGTCCAAAGCTGGGGACAGTGGGGTGGAGAGAAGGGATCAAGGAAAATTGCATCAGCGCGGAAACCAGCCTGACGAATTCGTTGAATCGTTTGGCGTGCATCACCCAGCAGCAGTTGAGCGTGCAGACGATCGCTTTTCCACTTCAGATCAGCGGCGATCGCATTCAACAGTTGCGGAATCGGATCAGCCCAACCCGCTAGCAAGTTGTGGGCGACCGCTGCTTTGGGAACCTCTGGGTTGAGTTCCAGCCCGACCCACTCTACCTGGCAAGCCGGATTGACTGCCCAAATGGTTTCTAACGCAGCCGCTGTGTTGTAGCCTAATCCATAACAAACATCGAGAATGCTGACCGTTGGCTGCTGTGACTTTAGCGCTAATTGGGTCGGTTGAATGAACTTTTGCTCAGCTTCTAGTCTTGCCCCCTGACGACTGTGAAAGGCTTCGTCAAATTCGGCTGAAAAGAAGGTGAACGAACCGTCTGCCGTTAGTTGAGGCTGGAAATTTACCATCTTGCATCGCTGTTGTAACCGCAGCCATGCGGTTTAGAATATCAGCTTGGATTAAACGGTTATGAAATATGGATATTGATCACCGAGATCAGTTAGTGAGTGGGGTTGTTTCTGCGGAATGGCTGTATGAGCATTTGGATGATCCTCAGGTGGCGATCGCTGACTGCCGATTCTCGCTAGCTGATCCAGAGTTAGGACAACGCCAGTACCAGGAAAGCCACATTCCGGGTGCATACTATTTTGACCTGAATCGGGATCTGTCTGGTCCCGTTGGTCAGCATGGTGGGCGGCATCCCCTACCCGATGTGGGCACTCTGACAGAAAAGCTGAGAGCGATTGGAGTCCATTCAAGCAATGGCAGTTCGGAAGGTCCTGATTCAGAAAATTCAGGCGAACCAACCCTGGTGGTTGCTTACGATGATTCCCGCTTGGCCTTTTCTGCCCGTTTTTGGTGGCTATTACGCTACTTAGGACATGAGCATGTCGTAATTTTAGAGGGTGGCTTTAGCAATTGGCAGGCAAATTATCCGGTTAGCAATGCCATCCCAGAACCTAAAGTGGGAAGTTTTGTGCCCCATGTACAGGGCGATCGCATCCTCGACATTGAAGCTGTAAAATCGCGCAAAGATCGTCCCGGAGTTGTTTTGGTTGACTCTCGGGAGGGCGATCGCTATCGAGGAGAACGCGAACCGATTGACCCAATCGCAGGACATATTCCAGGAGCCGTCAACTATCCCTGGCAAATGGTGACAACGAGTGAGGGGCAAGTTCGTTCTCTGGCTGAGCAACAGCAGCACTGGGCAGAGCTAGCGCATGTAGAAGAGATCATTGTCTACTGCGGGTCGGGGGTCACCGCTTGTGTCAATTTGTTTTCCTTGGAGATGGCGGGTATTAGAGACGCAAAGCTTTACCCGGGTAGCTGGAGCGATTGGTGCTCTTATCTTTAAGGAAATTCTCCCGATGATCTGTAAGGAGCGTTTGCATTTTGCTCAGAAAAGTCTTTGATTGACCCCTTTTGGGAACTGAAAGCTAAATTTTCACATCTAAAAATAATCTAGTTTCATCATCAGCTGACTCCAATCCCAAAAAATTCCTGACTTTGAAGGAAGCAGGATAAAATACCTATAATAAAGGTGCGCTATAGCTACTTTTCTAGTAGCAGAATTTCTAGACCAATCTACTAACCTATCTCTTACAGATACTACAGATGGATATGGAAAATATCAGCAAACTTGTGTTCGTATGGGCGATCGCAAACGGCAGGAGCAATTTTTGTACATGACATAAATCGGCTCTGCTGTCCGAATTTAGGCAGACTTATTTTTAAATCAAGACTCAATAGATTGATCGATAGCTGCAGTTAGCATCAATGGCTACAGTTAGCTCAAATAGGCTGCGAGCGCAGGGCAAAATCAGCTTTTAGTCAGATGCATCAAAAGGCTCAATAGCCTTGAGTATCGATGGGCTAGAATACTTTGGTCATAGCCTGGTTATTTAACTCATAGAGCCAAAAGTATTAGATTTAGCAGGTTTCTAAAAGCGAACTGCTAGGACTGAACATTCTAGCCGAACTCTCCGCTATAAAATTTTAGGTCTAAGTTTCTATGTCTATTTCTATGAACCGTCTTTCGATCTTTGTGGACGGGAACAATATGTTCTACGCTCAACAAAAAAATGGTTGGTTTTTTGATCCCAGGAGGGTGTTATCGCATTTTACGAACGATCCTGATGTAATGCTAGTTAATGCCTTCTGGTATACCGGGCTCAAAGATCCGCAGGATCAACGGGGTTTTCGGGATGCTTTAATTAGTCTGGGATATACTGTCCGTTACAAAATTCTCAAAGAATATTACGACGATAATTCCGGCCGCTATTCGCAAAAAGCAAATTTAGATATTGAAATTGTTGTAGACATGTTTAATACCGTCGATCAATATGATCGCGTCATTTTGTTTAGCGGCGATGGCGATTTTGAGCGAGCGATCGAGTTACTGCGTTCCAAGAATACACATATCACTGTAGTATCCACAGAAGGAATGATTGCTAGAGAACTCCGCAATGCTACGGATCGCTATATTGATTTAAATGATATTCGCAAGCATATTGAAAAGGTCGATAGCTGAAGAATTTTTCACTGAGTCATGGAGCACTGCGCTAATGGCAATGCCCTATGACTCACAACCAAAACTAAATTGCTGCTGCAGAAAATAGAGCAGCTTCCAGCCGATCCAACGCTTTTTCGAGGTTGTCGTTAACGACCTGAAAGTCAAATTCGTCTACTGCTTCGAGTTCTGCTTCTGCTCGTTTCAGCCGCCGCAAAATTGCCTGCTCTGAATCTTGGGCGCGATCGCGCAGGCGATTTTCTAATTCCTGCAATGAAGGCGGCAAGATAAAAATTCGCAGTGCATCAGGAAAGGTTTGGCGAATTTGCCTGGCCCCTTCTAGCTCGATTTCTAGCACGACCCAGCGCCCTTGCTGAATCTGTTGCTCAACTGGACGACGAGGAGTGCCGTAACAATTACCTGCAAACTCAGCCCACTCCAGCAATTCACCCTCTGCAACCATCTGGTCAAACTGAGGGCGGCTGACAAAGTAATAGTGTTGTCCATCTACCTCACCGGGACGCGGAGCACGAGTCGTGACGGAGATGGAAAAGTAAAGGTCGGGATGACGACGCAAAAGCGATCGCAGCAGCGTGCCTTTGCCTACGCCACTTGGTCCAGTGAAAACAACCAGTTTACCTGCTCTCATGTTTTAACCTATCCACTCGATCGCCGTTTTAGTATTTATCCATGTTCATGTAACTTTGGATAGTCTGACAACTCTACAACGCGATCTTTGCCCAAATTTATTTTTAGGGCTTCTCCTAGAAGCCTGCTTTTATCGAGGAAGGACTACGCTTCTTCCCAAATAAAACAGCTTCAAACCCAGGTCTTAGTGTGGCTGGGGGAGCGGTATGATCACAGCTAGCCGTTTTAGGATCTAGTGCATGTCTTTTGGTGCAAGTCTTGCTCAACTGGTTGAAGTTTTGGATGCAGAGCCGCTCAATCTAGCAGAGCCTGAACTAGCAAAAATTGCGATGGGAATTACAACCGACAGCCGCCATGTCGGAGCAGGAGAACTGTTTTTGGCGCTACGGGGCGAACAGTTTGACGGACACACATTCGTTGAGGCAGCCCTTCAGCAAGGCGCGATCGCCGCAGTTGTCGACCGACAGTCGGTGACATCGGGATTAGGTACAGATACAGAAATACCGCTGCTAGTCGCTGAGGATACGCTGGCAGCTTATCAGGCGATCGCCCGCTGGTGGCGCGAGCAGTTCACGATCTCAGTGATTGCGGTAACTGGCTCTGTAGGCAAAACTACGACCAAAGAATTAATTGCGGCTGTCTTAGCGACTCAAGGGCGCGTGCTGAAAACTCAGGCAAACTACAACAATGAGATTGGGGTACCTAAAACGCTGCTTCAGCTTGGGCAAGACCATGATTATGCCGTCATCGAGATGGGAATGAGAGGCAGCGGCGAAATTGCTTTACTCACCCAGATTGCCCGACCTGATATTGCTGTGATTACTAACGTCGGCACTGCCCACATTGAGCGACTCGGTTCTGAGCAGGCGATCGCGAATGCAAAATGTGAACTGCTGGCAGAAATGCCCTCAACAGGAATCGCCATTCTCAACCACGACAATATCCGTTTGCTCGAAACAGCGGCACAAGTGTGGCAAGGAAAAACGGTCACTTTTGGGCTGGAGGGAGGAGACGTACAGGGGCAATTACTCGACTCGCAGGCTCTCCAGATTGGTGATGTGACCTTTCCCTTGCCTCTGCCTGGTCGTCATAATGCGTTGAATTATCTAGCGGCACTGGCTGTCGCTCAGGTGCTTCAAGTCAGTTGGTCGCCACTGATCCAAGGCTTAACCCTAGAATTACCAAAAGGACGGGCACAACGATATAACCTGCCCAATGACGTTGTCATTTTGGACGAAACATACAACGCAGGCGTGGAATCAATGACAGCAGCATTGCACCTGCTGGCTCAAACACCAGGACAGCGTCATATTGCGGTTTTAGGCACGATGAAAGAACTGGGCGACCGCTCTGTGGATCTGCACCATCAAGTTGGCACCGTTGTCCATCAGCTTCACCTGGATCATCTGCTAATTTTGGCGGAAGAGGCAGAGTCTGAAGCAATGGCAGCAGGTGCAAAAACAGTGCCAGTGGAAAAATTTCTCAGTCATGCGGCACTTTTGGAGAGACTCAAGAGCTTTGTGAAACCGGGCGATCGCCTGCTGTTTAAGGCATCTCGTGCTGTAGGGTTGGATCAAGTTGTGGATCAACTCAAATCAGTCACTCTGACTCAGCAAATCTAACTTGTGCTTTTACCCAGGGCTATTCTGCAATAGGAGAAGTTCTACCTCCAAAATAGTTCGGTTGGAAGTCGCGCTATTGCAGATTAATTACAAGGTGGACAAACTGCACCATCACCACAGTCCTGATCGTCTTGTTTCAACGGTCGCCAGTTGCAGGTTAGCTAGTCATACACTGTGCCTCAATTGTCTGTTTGAACACGAGGTTTCAAATCCACCTCGGGTCTCAAACGGTGATATATTCTCTAAAACACATGGTGAAGAAGCTGCAACAGCAAGTCTTTTGAGTTCAACGCCGCATCACGCAACACCTCACAACATCTTTTATGAATGTCTGGCAACAGATTACTTTGACAAATTTATCGCCTGCCCGTTGGGGCGATGCGAGCTATGCACATCGGCTAGTTGGGCTACTAAGAGAATGGCGGCGAAGTAGCTGGCTGATGCAGCAGGCAGACTTGATTGGGACGCTGTTGGCGATCGCCGTTTTTGCTTTCGCACCTTTCGTCTCAACTACACTCATTGGAGTTTTGCTGATCGCCTGCGCCGGATTTTGGGTGTTGTTAACCCTTTCCGATGAATCAGGAACGGGGTTAACTCCTATTCACCTGCTGGTGTTGCTCTACTGGGGAATTGCAGTCATTGCCACAGCCATTTCACCCGTTAGAACAGATGCTCTTTCAGGGCTAATTAAACTAACCCTGTATCTGCTGCTGTTTGTGTTGCTGGCAAAGGTGCTGCGATCGCCCCGTCTGCGTTCTTTGTTAATTACGGGCTACTTGCTGACAGCCCTAGTCGTAAGTGTTGGTGGTATCCGCCAATGGTTCTTTGGAGCCGCAGCCCTGGCAACCTGGGTCGATGCCGAATCTACACTAGCGGGTACAACTCGGGTCTACAGCTATCTAGGGAACCCTAACCTGCTAGCAGCTTACCTGTTGCCCGCTTCCATGCTGAGTGCAGCAGCAATTTTTGCCTGGAGGGGGTGGTTGCCTAAAACGCTGGCAGTCGTGATGGCGCTGGTTAATTCTGCCTGTTTGGTTTTGACCTTTAGTCGGGGTGGATGGATTGGCTTTGTGATCGCAGGCTTCGTGCTGATGATCTTGTTGGTTTACTGGTACAGCGTCTATTTACCGCGAGTTTGGCGACCCTGGGCAATCCCGATTGTGTTAGGCGTTTCGACTGCATTTGTGATTGTGTCCGTGTTTTCGGTTCCTCAACTGCGCGATCGCTTCCTCAGCATCTTTGCTGGACGGGAAGACAGCAGCAATAACTTCCGCCTCAACGTTTGGGCTGCGGTTCAAAATATGATTCGCGATCGCCCCATCTTAGGAATTGGTCCTGGCAACGAAGCCTTTAACCGAGTGTATCCACGCTATCAGCGAGCAGGGTATACCGCTTTGAGTGCTTACTCCGTCTTCCTAGAAATTGCAGTCGAAACTGGTTTTATTGGACTGAGCTGCTTCATCTGGCTGCTGTTAGTCACGCTCAATCAGGGCTGGCTTCAACTTCGGCGACTCCGTAAATTCAACAGCCGTGAAGGATTCTGGTTAATGGCAGCGATCGCCACTCTCTGCGGAATGTTGGCCCACGGCTTAGTCGATACAGTTTGGTATCGTCCCCAAGTCAGCACCCTGTGGTGGTTGATGGTGGCGCTGATTGCTAGCTACTACATGCCGTCAAGGGCGATTGTTGAAGACCAAACTTTTGAAGACGCCGAAGCAGCCTAACGCCTAATAATTCTTCACTGCCCGATCGATTTCGCGCTTCTCCTGCTTGCGTTTCAGGTCTTCGCGCTTGTCGTGCAGCTTCTTACCTCTGCCCAAGGCGATCGTTACCTTCAGCCAGCCCCGTTTGAGGTAAACCTTCAGCGGCACTAGAGTCAAGCCCTTTTGCTCAACCTGCCCAATCAGCTTACGAATCTCCTGCCCGTGCAGCAGCAGCTTCCGAGTGCGCCGTGGATCATGATTGAATATCTGACTGGCACTTTCGTGCGGTGAAATATGCACGTTGTATAGCCATGCTTCACCATTACGAATCAACGCATAGCCATCTCGCAGGTTAATTTTGCCCTGCCGAATCGACTTAACTTCAGTTCCCCTTAGCTCAATCCCTGCTTCGTAAGTCTCTAAAATCTCATAGAGAAAACGGGCCTGGCGATTATCGCTAACAATTTTGTAACCGTCACTACTATCACTCATTACGCACGCTGTGGAGAGATAAATTTACTCAACTACAATGCGCCACTCGTGTAATTCATAAGCGACGCAACCATTTTGGACTAAGGGATCTTGAGCAACGATCGCCTTCGCCTGTTCTAGTGAATCTGCCTTAAATAAAAGCATTCCACCGCCAAACTCCGCCCAATAACCTGTCCGTGCTTCATGTCCTTTGGCAATCAGGTCTTTGACGTAAGATTTGTGAGCGGGAACAGAGCAATCAAAAGTGGATTTGTCTACGATACCCTTTTCAATTTTGACAAACCAAGGCATAAGATGGCTTTTTTCTACCGAAATCCAGGATAACCTGAACGGGACTCAGGCGGGGGAGAGATAGCCTGCTGCAACGCAGTCGTCCAACAACTTCTGCACAAATGGCCATAGCTCAGGTGCACCTGTTTCAATGGGGCTGACCCGCTGCTCAACCTGATCGCGATGAATGTTGTGGATTTGCCAGGTGCCCCCTCTCGTTTGCTGATTATGCAATACAGGCTGCAAGCGATCTAGAGCGGCTGCAAATTTCGCTGTAGCGGTTTCTTGCGCCTCAAATTCTTGCCAAATTTTCTTCAACTCAACGCCTTGTTCTGGTGGTAATAGCCCAAACAGCCGAGTTGCCGCCCGTATTTCTCGTTCTGCCTTAGTTTCGTTTCCCTGTAAGTCGTAGCAAAACGTATCTCCTGCATCGATTTCGACCAGATCGTGGATCAGCAGCATCTTGATTGCAGAGAGCAGGTCAACCCCAGCAGGTGCATACTCAATTAGCAAAACTGCCATCAGTGCCAGATGCCAGGAATGTTCTGCACTATTTTCTCGGCGCGATTCATCAACCAACAAAGTTTGGCGCAAGATTCCCTTAAGTTTGTCAATTTCGATGATGAACTGGATCTGTTGAGCAAGTCGATCGGTTTGCACGTTAAGCCTTTGGAATTCAACGCCATTAGAATATCAGAGTCGGTGGAGGGAGTTGGGAATGGGCGATCGCTTGCTGGGAATGGACTGGCGGTTTGGCGCACTGCACTTTATGTGTCATCTGATTGACGGCGATTGTCCGATTGACCCCTATCAATGGGCAATGCAAGCGGGTGTAACGCACTGCGTCGATAAAACCTGGACAAGAATTTATAACCCAGAGCAAGGTGTCGTTGATCGCTGTGATCCCGAGGGTGCATTTATCAAACAATGGGTGCCAGAACTGGCAAAGTTACCCGCTGCCGCGCTAGGTTCCCCTGCGGGGATCAAGGGTTATCCTGCTCCTATCCTGAAGTACAAAGCGGCTCGTCAGCGACGAGTACAGCAGCTTCAGCAGCAGCGCCAGATTTTTATGAACCAGGAAAACGTGATCCCCCATCTGGCTCGACTGCCTAAATCAGTGATCCCGTTTGGGGCTGAGTGATTTAACAGTGAGATCGGCTGGGCAAAGTTGTCGGATATTGATATGTTTCCGTTGCCGCTCAACTTGGATGCGTTGGATATGGAAGGGGCGATCGCTCTTCGTACCTGGTTTGTGGCGCACGTGGAGATCAAGCCCCACCAATCTAAGAGGCGATCGAAGAAATCAAAAACATCAGATGGTGTAACTCAGCTCAGTCTGTTGCCTTGAAGTGGCTTACAGCATTGACAACTGACTATCTCCCTGCTGATCGTAAAAAAACTGCTCCACCTCGCCTCGCTGATACATCGTTGTCACGTCTCTGCCGCGCCCTACTTTACGAGAATGAATCCCAGCTGCTTCAAGTCGAGATTGAGCCGTTTTTGAGGAGCAGCCCAACAGTTTAGCGACGTACTTCAGAGGAATTCTCTGCTTAGCAAAACGAGCTAACAGCAACTCATCTGGCTCATTTACAATTTCGGTGAGCAACCGTTCTGCCAGCAGCCAGCAGGCAAGGGTATCTGCCTCAGCCCGATGAGATTTGCCGACCTTAAACTGAAAATATCTCACCAGATTAGGCAAGCTGCGCGACGGCAAATCGGGCAGCATCAGGCGCGAAAGCTGCACGGTACAAAGCTGCTGGTCTTCAGGACGGATAAAAGCTTTTCCCATTCGGGCAAACTCTGCCCGCAAAAACGGATAGTCAAATTCCAGGTTATGCGCCGTCAGGACTCCTTCACTCAAAAGAGGAAGGTAGGATGGCAACACATCGGCTGCTACAGGAGCCTGATTGACCATTTCTTGGGTGATCCCCGTGAACTGAACGATTTTTTCAGGGATCGGAGTTTCAGGATTGATTAAATCAGTTTGTTGGTGCAAAACTCCTTCTACCAGAGTTGCTTGCAGAACCGATATTTCAGTAATTCGATTTGCGGTGGCAATGCTTCCTGTCGTTTCTACATCAACTACTGTCAGCGTTTGCTGGCTGACCTGACGATAGTAGCTAAGCAGTTCCTTTGAAAGCACCTGATCCCCATCTCCTTATTGTTGGAAGTTACTCAGTCCAGTGAGCAATGCCTAGACTCAACGTTTGTCACTTCTTACAAATAATGGGTAATGGATCACAACAACCCATTACCCATTACTAGTTAGCCATTATTCAATCTTACTTCTGAGGAGAAGCAGAGGTGTGCTGCGATCGCTTAATCGGTTTCGATTTAACGGGCTGCTCTCTGTCCCTATCTCTATCTCTATCTCTGTCCCTGTCTCTAGAACCGCGTCTTGGCTCGTCGCTCATTGCATCTTCAGAGAAGCCTTGATCAACACGCATCCAAGCAGGGCGAGTCTGATCATAGGCCATCTGCAAAGCAGCAGCAGCGATTGTGTGGGGATCATACTCCTCACTCAGCTTTGCCACGATTGGCAAGAAGGATGCCATCCGTTCACCCGAAAGTGCTTCGCGGACTTGAGTCTGCAATTTCTCCAGGTGTTGTGCTTCAATCTGAGCGCGAGTGGGGATCGTACCAAGCTCAAGGCGCTGGCGAATGTGCCGCTCGATGTCTTTTAGCTTGCGCTTATCAAGGGGTTGAACGATCGAGATCGCAGTTCCCTCTTTACCAGCACGTCCAGTCCGACCGATGCGGTGAACATAGTTCTCGACGCTATCAGGCAGGTCATAGTTGACAACGTGAGTCAGGTCCTCGACGTGCAAGCCCCGGGCAGCAATGTCCGTTGCGACTACCCAGCGCACCTGACGCTGACGGAAGCGCAGCAATAGACGCTCTCGCTGAGATTGGCTGAGGTCGCCGTGATATTCATCAACACTATGACCAGCAGCCTGTAGCTGACGGGTCAATTCAGCCGCCGCGCGACGGGTGCGAACGAAAATCAGCGCTGATTCGGGATCTTCCAATTCCAAAATGGGCTGCAAAGCTCTAGCTTTTGTCCAGCCGCGTGGCACCATGTAAGCGATCTGGTTGATGCGAGTGGGGGCAGCTTTGGGTTGCTCAACGGTAACCGTAACGGGCGATCGCAAAAACTTGGTCGCTAATTCCCGAATCGAAGGCTCCATGGTGGCTGAGAAAAACGCAGTCTGCCGCTCTCCAGGAGCCTGACTGAGGATCTTCTCAACGTCCTGAATAAAGCCCATATTGAGCATTTCATCGGCTTCGTCTAGAACGAGCCAATTCAACTGGTTGAGCTTCAGGTCGCCTCGGCTGAGCAGGTCAAGTACTCGTCCAGGTGTACCGACGATGATTTGAACACCGCGATGAAGCCGTTGAATCTGGCGATCGATCGCTTGTCCACCATAGACAGCCATGATGTGAAGTCTACGGTCTTCCGAGAAACTGCGAATGGATTGGCAAACTTGAACTGCCAATTCACGAGTCGGGGTCAGAATCAGAGCCTGAGTTGCAGAATTGCTAACGTCAATCTGCTCTAGTAGTGGTAGGGAGAAGGCGGCAGTTTTGCCTGTGCCTGTCTGTGCCTGACCTACTACATCTCGACCTGAAAGAAGGTGGGGGATCGCTTGTGCCTGAATAGTAGTTGGGGCTGTGAAACCCAGCTTTTCGAGAAGACGCACACGCGCCTCAGACAGACCTAAGCTATTGAAGGAAAGGGTCATCGAGTCTCCTTAGAATGTACTTGTAGAGACACGGCTGAGCGCGCCTCTCAATTGCGTTTTGGTGTCAGCGACGTAACCGTAAAGGTCGTAGATATCAGCAGCGGTAACCGCTACTGGCACGATTGATCCCAACCGCGCTTCTCCCTGAACGTAAACCAATCCATCTACCTCTGGGGCAAATCGGGCAGACCGGCCAATGAGTTCTCCGGTTTGCGGATTTTCTTGTTCAATCAAGACATCAACAACTTTGTCAACCTCAGCCTGATTCCGTTGAAGAGAAATCGGCTGCTGAATTTGCATCAGCGCATCTCGCCTTGCCTCCATTACGGTTTGGGGCAGTTGGTTAGGCAGAGAGTGTGCAGGCGTACCTTCTTCGGGAGAGAAGGTAAACACGCCAACATGGTCAAACTGATGCCGTTTAACGAACTGCATCAAATGTTCAAAATGCAGTTCAGTTTCGCCAGGGAAGCCCACAATGAAGGTCGTTCGTAAAACAGCTTGGGGCAATGCTGCTTTGATCCGTTCAATGATGACATCATTTACCTGTCCTTGCCAGGGGCGGTTCATTGCCCGCAGCACTTCTGGGTGAGAGTGCTGAAGCGGCAAGTCTAGATACGGAAGAACGTTGGGCGTTTCCTGGATTGCTTCAATGACTTTGGGGGTTAATCCGGTCGGATAGGCATAGTGCATCCGAATCCAGGGAACATCGACCTCGCCCAAAGCTCGCAATAACTCAGCAAGCTTGGGTTCGCCATAGAGGTCTAAACCGTAGTTGGTGGTAATTTGAGAAATCAGAATAATCTCCTGCACCCCTTCTGCGGCAAGCTGTTTGGCTTCTGCGACGATGGACTCAATGGAGCGCGATCGCTGCTTCCCCCTCAAGTGGGGAATGATGCAAAACGCACATCGATAGTCACACCCTTCCGCTACACGCAGATAAGCAACTCCTTCGGTCGTTGTGCGATAGCGAGGAGTTGTTTCATCAGCAATGTAAACTGGCTCTGCAGAAACCTCTTTGACGCGCTCTCCGGCTTCAGCCCGTTGGAGCACCTCAACAATTTTGTGATAGTCTCCAGTCCCAACAACTGCAACAGCCTCAGGCAATTCATCTAACAGCTCTTGCTGAAAGTGCTGTGCCATGCAGCCTGTGATCACAATCTTTTTGTCTGCTTCTGCTAATTCTACCAGGGTGCGGACAGACTCTTCTCGTGCTGCCTGGATGAAGCTACAGGTGTTGACGATGACGAAATCCGCCAGTTCCTCATTGCTGTCTACCTCATAGCCTGCACCGACTAGCAGTCCCAGCATATGTTCGGTGTCTATTCTGTTTTTTTCGCAGCCCAAGTGGGAGACGGCGACGACTGGCTTGTTGCCCATGCAGTTAACGTTCAGTGATTAGGGGTAAATAAGAGTTTCAGGTGCGAGTATGTGGCGATCGCTCAATCTATAAACCAGCCCCTACATCGGGATATCTACATTTCTCAGTGTTAAACGTTCAAGCTTAAACGCTCTTTGAAACACTCAGTGCTAAACAGATATCACTAAATCGCAATCGCATCTATCGAGGCTGCTGTTGCCATCTTAACGCAGATTGCACAACATAACTACACAAATCTCAAATTACTCAACCTTATTGTCTAACTCTGGGTGGGTGCAGTGCTTTAAGTCTATTGTCGTTTGGACATGACATTCTGAAAGAGTCGCAAATTTAGCAGCTTGCCGATTGAGGATGGACTATTTGCACGGGTGCATTCGCTGTTAGAGTAGGTTGTAAGCGCAAACGACCAAAGATCGTTCGTGCATCTTTTTTACCAACTGTTCAATAGCACTGAGTCCGAATTCTAGAAACGTGGACTTAAATCAGATTTTCAAGACCGCAAATCCTGTTATTGGTGTTGTTCACCTTTTGCCCCTACCCACTTCTCCTCGGTGGGGCGGGAGTCTCAAAGCCGTTATCGACCGAGCTGAGCAAGAAGCGACTGCACTTGCTTCGGGTGGGGTAGATGGCATCATCGTAGAAAACTTTTTTGATGCGCCATTTGCCAAGGATTGTGTTGATCCCGCAGTTGTGAGCGCCATGAGCTTGGTGGTGCAACGGCTGATGCACATGGTAACGCTGCCAATCGGGATTAATGTACTGCGAAATGATGCTCGAAGCGCACTGGCGATCGCCACTTGCGTCAATGCTCAATTTATCCGCGTCAACGTCCTGACCGGTGTTATGGCAACCGACCAGGGATTGATCGAGGGGCAAGCTCACCAACTGTTACGCTATCGACGTGAGTTGGGCAGTGATGTAAAAATTTTGGCAGACGTGCTGGTCAAACATGCCCGTCCGCTAGGTTCCCCCAACCTGACGACGGCTGTGCAGGAGACGATCGAGCGGGGGTTGGCAGATGGCGTGATTCTATCGGGCTGGGCAACAGGTAGCCCACCTAGCCTGGAAGATCTGGAGCTAGCCAGCGCTGCCGCCAATGGAACTCCTGTATTCGTAGGCAGTGGGGCAACTTGGGAAAATATTCCACGACTAATTCAGGCGGCTAATGGTGTAATTGTCTCCAGTTCGCTCAAACGTCGTGGCAAGATCGAGCAGCCGATTGACCCGATTCGCGTCAGCCAGTTTGTTGAAGCGATGCGGCGCAGCGTTTCAGAGAAGGCTCAGTCTCAGCCAATTTCGTCGGTTGCAGTTCCGTCTTATTTGGAATAGGGTTATGCAGCCTTGGAGAGAATTGGTATTACGTACTGAGGCAGTTTGAGCCAGAATAGATCAGTCAGACTGGTTCAAATGTGGTCTTTAAGACAACCTTGACGCAAGTTTTAGAGTGAAACCTTAT
The DNA here is from genome assembly GCF_014695875.1 of Leptolyngbya sp. FACHB-541. NCBI lineage: Bacteria > Bacillati > Cyanobacteriota > Cyanophyceae > Leptolyngbyales > Leptolyngbyaceae > Leptolyngbya > Leptolyngbya sp. FACHB-541. The sequence continues at coordinate 33,929 of NZ_JACJPC010000082.1, forward strand.
GAGTCGTACAAGCCGCCGACGTGAAGCCCCCTGGATTCAGCGCAATGCTCGGTACCTGATTGCGGCGATCGCCTCAGTGGGTGCGTTGGGAACAGCTTACCTTACTGCCCTCAAGCTGTTAGGCGATCCTGCTTCCTGTGCTGCTGGATGTGGTCAGGTGCTGTCCAGCCCTTACGCAACTGTTTTTGGACTACCCCTAACCTTGTTTGGCTGCCTGGCATACACCAGCATGGGCATAATGGCGCTGGCTCCGCTCGCCATTAGTCCCGATAGAAATCGTGAACTTCGCCAAAACCTAGAGAACTGGACGTGGCAATTGCTGTTTGTGGGAGCGGCTGCCATGACGGTATTCAGTGCTTACCTGATGTATCTGTTAGCAGCCGAAATTCAGGCAGTTTGTCCATACTGCATTACCTCTGCTGTCCTTAGTGTTAGCTTGCTGGCACTGACGCTGTTGGGACGTTCCTGGGATGATGTGGGACAAGTTATGTTCACTGGAGTTCTGGTCAGTATGGTGACTCTGGTTGGAACGCTGGGAATTTACTCCGGTATTAACAACCCGGTGACCGCAGAAACCTCGTCAGTTCCTGGCGAACCCGGAGACCCAATTACTACTACTTCTGGTCAATCTGAAATTGCTCTAGCTCAACATCTTACCAATATTGGAGCCAAGATGTATGGAGCCTGGTGGTGCCCTCACTGCAACGACCAAAAGCAACTGTTTGGGAAAGAGGCCGCCGCAGAGATTACTTATATAGAATGCGATCCGGGCGGTCAAAATCCGCAGACTGCTCTTTGTCAAGCTAATTCTGATAATGTGGCAGGCTATCCTACCTGGGAAATCAATGGGGAGTACTACGGTGGTACCCAAACCCTGGAACAGTTAGCTGATGCATCTGGCTACCAAGGTTCACGAGATTTCAGAAACTAGTCGTTAAGCAGTTGGAAATTTTGCGTAGAGGGGCAAACAGTCGTTTGCCCCTCTGTGCTTTCTGCCCATTATCCTTCTTGATAACTCGATGCCTGTAGGCTAAACATTTGCTCATAGAGTCCGCCCTGTTCCATCAGCTCATCGTGACTGCCCATTTCGACAATTCGACCATGTTCCAGGACAACGATGCGATCGGCCATGCGAACGGTAGAGAAACGGTGGCTGACTAGAAAGGTCATTTTGCCCTGGGTGAGTTGGCGAAATCGCTGGAATAAGTCGTATTCGGCGATCGCATCCAAAGCCGCTGTCGGTTCATCCAAGATCAAAATCTGTGCCGGGGTCATAAATGCCCGCGCCAATCCCACCTTTTGCCACTGACCACCTGAGAGATCGGTGCCATTCGGAAAGATTTTGCCCAGCATGGTCTGGTAGCCATAATCCAGCTTGTCAATAATCTCGGCGGCTCCAGCATCTTTAGCGGCTTGCTGAATGCGCGGTTGGTTGGTGTGTTCGCGCAAATCGCCAAAACCGATGTTGTCCTGCACACTCAGGTCGTAGCGGGCAAAGTCTTGAAAGATCACGCCGATGTTGCGCCGCAGGTCAGTCAAGTCAAATCTGGGAAGTGGAATGCCATCCACAGTGATTTCGCCAGAATCCAGATCATAGAATCGGGTTAAAAGCTTAAGCAGCGTGGTTTTACCTGCGCCATTGATCCCGACCAGGGCAATGCTTTCTCCAGGACTGACGGTTAAATTCAGGTTGCGTAATGTTGGTTCTGTTGCCCCTGGATAGGTGAAGGTAACGTTTCGTAATTGCAGCCCCTTCCGCATTGGGTTAGGAAAAGCGAGAGAATTTGGCGGGCTAACAACTTCGGGCTTGAGGTTGAGAAATTCAAAGAACTGCGACACGTAGAGGTTGTATTCGTAGGTCAGCGCCACATTTTCTAAAATGCCCTGAAGCAGAGTTTGCGCTTGCTGAAACGCCCCAGAGTACATGGTCAGATCGCCGACTGTAATCACTCCTCGCACCGTTTGAACAATCACCCAGGCGTAGGCTGCGTAAAAGCCCAGACTGGCGATCGCTCCAATTCCAAAGCGCACCGAGTTTTGCTTAGCTGCCAGTGCCCTCGACTCTTCATTAAAGCCAGCCCGAATCGTTTGCCACTGGTCAAGCAAATGTTGGCTCAGGTTAAACAGTCGTACTTCCTTCACATATTTCTGGTTGAGCAGCACCGTTTGCAGGTAGTCTGCTAACCGCCCGCTCTGGGTTTGGTGACGCAACATCCAAAATCGCCGTCCCGAAAAACTGATCCCCACCCAAAAGGCAGGCACCGAAGTGAGCAACAGCAGCAGCATAATTACTGGGCTAAAACTCAGCAGCAAGGTTAGCAGTCCGGCAAAGCTAACGACCTGCCCAATCAAGGAGTTCAGCGTTCCTAAAACGCGGACGGGGTAAGTGCTGCCGCTCTGCTGGGCACGACTGAGCGTGTCATAAAAATCGGGCAGTTCATAGTGTGCCAGGTCAAGCCGCACCGCTTGCTGGAGCAACACATGATTAGCGTGAAGCGTAAACTCGTCATTTAAGATGCGAGACACATACTCTTTTGATTTGCTCAAACCCCCTTGCAGGCAGGCTAACCCTAAGCCCAGACCCACCAAGGTAATAAGCGGCATCCAGTCGATGTCAGGTTTTCCCAGGCTACTGATTACCCGATCGACAATTAGCTTGCTGACGTAGAGTTGTGCGACTGGAATCAGGGCACCCAGTATAGTAATGGCTAAATTGAGCAACAGCCAGCGAGGAGCAGCATCCCAAACCAGGCGAACCAGGCGGGGCGTGTTGGCTACCATTTCCCAGAAACGAGTCTGGGGATCACGTCTAGAATCAGGCATTTAGGAAAGGGGGCGATCGCACTCATCTTTTCCAGCATAGACTTTCAGCCCGTTGGACTTTGTGTGCTACCCTAGAGAAGTTGTCTAAATTCGCACATCTGGGTTTTCGGGTGTTTCTGACTTTCAGAAATGCTCCCGGATGGAGGAATAACCCGAAAGGAGTTCGGAAAATTTATGCCAGTCGTTTCTTTGGCTCAACTTTTGGAGTCTGGAGTTCACTTTGGGCACCAGACTCGCCGTTGGAATCCCAAGATGTCGCCCTTCATCTACACGGCTCGAAATGGGGTTCACATCATTGACTTGGTGCAAACTGCCCAGTTGATGGAATCGGCTTACACCTATATGCGCACTGCCTCTGAGCAAGGCAAAAAAGTCTTATTTGTTGGAACCAAGCGCCAAGCAGCCGGGATCGTTGCTCAAGAAGCAGCCCGTTGTGGTTCCTACTATGTCAATCAGCGTTGGTTGGGCGGAATGCTAACCAACTGGGCGACGATTAAAACTCGCGTTGATCGGCTTAAGGAACTGGAGCGTCGGCAGGAGACCGGGGCGCTTGATCTTCTACCTAAAAAAGAAGCATCTGTTCTGCGCCGAGAGCTTGAGAAGCTGCAAAAGTATCTTGGCGGCATCAAGGCGATGCGGAAAGTCCCTGATATCGTACTGATTGTTGACCAAAAGCGGGAATACAACGCTGTCCAGGAATGTGAAAAACTGGGAATTCCCATTGTTTCGCTGTTAGACACTAACTGCGATCCTGATGTTGTAGATATTCCGATTCCTGCTAACGATGATGCGATCCGGTCGATTAAGCTAATAGTGGGTCGATTAGCCGACGCAATCTATGAAGGTCGTCACGGTCAACTAGAAGCCGAAGAAGACTTTGAGGATTACGAAGGTGCCGAGGGAGACTACGAATACGACGAAAGTGACTTCCCCGACGAAGAGGAAGAAGAGGAATCGCAAGATTAGTTCATGTAAGTTTTGAGTGATGAGTTTCGGGTTTTGATTTCATGCACTACTCGGAACTCAAAATTCAAAACTCAAAATTTTTAAAGTAGAGGGATCTAAGCACAATGGCGGAGATATCTGCAAAACTCGTCAAGGAACTGCGCGAAAAGACGGGCGCAGGCATGATGGACTGCAAAAAAGCCCTCCAAGAGACCGAGGGTGATATGACCAAAGCAGCGGAATGGCTCCGACAAAAGGGCATTACCTCCGCTGAGAAGAAAGCTGGAAAGGTTGCTGCAGAAGGACTGGTTGGCAGCTATATCCACACGGGCGGACGAGTCGGCGTTTTGGTAGAAGTAAACTGCCAGACCGACTTTGTAGCTCGGAACCAGGCTTTCAAAGAGCTAGTACAAAACATCGCAATGCAGATTGCCGCAACTCCTAACGTTGAATACGTCAAGGTGAGCGATATCCCGGCTGAAATTGCGGAAAAAGAAAAGGCGATTGAGATGGGCAGAGATGACCTATCTAATAAGCCAGCTAACATTCGCGAAAAGATTGTTCAGGGGCGGATTGAGAAGCGCCTGAAAGAGCTATCTCTGCTGGACCAGCCCTACATTAAAGATCAGAGCATCACGGTAGAAGAGCTAGTTAAGCAAAACGTAGCTCAACTGGGTGAAAACATTCAGGTACGCCGGTTTTCTCGTTTTGTGTTGGGTGAAGGGATTGAGAAGGAAGAAAGCGATTTTGCGGCTGAAGTTGCTGCCCAAACGGGTACTGCTTAACAGCTAGCTACGTTAGGTCAAGGGATTTGAGTTTGCATCCCAATCGTGAGTTGTAAAAAAGGCAGGTCTAGCGATGCTGATGACCTGTCTTTTTTGTAGTTTTTCTAGAAATGGTTTGAGAGCTTAGGGCTATGGCGGGAGCAGTTGAACGAATTGAGCAAGATATTGCTGCTTTGGATGAGAGGGTGAGGGCGATCGCCCAAGAATTTCACGACACCTACCATCAATATCTCACCAAATTAGGGCAGTCTGTGCGCCAGCAGCTAATTCTGGCTAGCTACCACATTTGCACTAAGGGCTATCCTGAGCGCTTTTTGAAACTGTCCTTTAGCCAGCGGCAAAATCTCCAGCAGTCGCTGCAAAAGCTAGTTCAGCAAGCCCAAGTTCAACTAATTGAGCTAATTGAAGCTGCCTATCTGGAAGTCGCTTCTGCGGATGAGGATGAAGATGAGATAGATGAAGATGAGGTCGAGTCTGATGAAGTGGATTCTGGTGAAGTGAATGATGCTACGGAACCCGATGAAACGGAAGCAACGGACACACCTGACAGTGCTCAAGCTTCGGTTTCAGAATTCCAAACTCCAGAATTTCAAATTTTAGAATTCCAAACTTCAGAATCTCAGCCTTTAGAACCTCAACCTTCAGGGTTTGAGTCGTTAGAACTGCCTTTTGAGCAGGCTTCAGCGGAACAGTCCGAATTTCAAGCTCATGTACCGCCTGAGGTAACGTCTGCTTCTGAAGAGGAATCACCGATTGCTGAAGAGCAGAAACCGATTGCAACGATTGATGTTTTGGATAGCCCGGAGGCAGTTGCCTACTGGGAAGAGCGGATCGAAGAGGGTATCGTGGAAATGCTACAAACCCTTTCTCACGCCGCAAATCGCCTGCTTCAAAAAGCCTCCATTCTGCCTGACAAATTGCCTGAGCCTGTTCTGGAAGTGACTGCCAAGTCAGGACTGGCGACAGAAGCCGTCTCCGGACCGCCAAACTTACTGAATCTGCTGGTAGAGACAGACGACGATGACGAGGAAGAATCTGCCGTCACTCACATTATTGCGATTCAACTAAGGTTATCAGAGATTGAATTTAGCGATGCAACCCTTTCGACTTGGCGCAGCAAAATTCGTAGCCTTTTGGCTCGCCTGGTTCAGTTGGGGCGACAATATCAGAAAAAGCAGCGAGAACGGGCGATCGCCGAAGCAGAAGATGCCTGGAGATCAAGCTGGTTTGAGGAATAATTGCATTTGAGGAAGCATTGCACAAATGGATTGGCTGCGATTGCAAAAAGCTTTGTCCGTTGAAGCTGAACGAGGCTTCAATGACCTGGTGGGCAACCAGTACCGCTTCAGTGAATTTCTCAACCTCAGTCTGAATCGACCGCCCGTAGAGTTGCCCCCTGCCGAACAGCAGCGCTTGCAGGCGATCGCCACCCGCTTTGCCAACTATTCAGACCTATCCTTTGCTCAACGCCAACATCTCGTTGCAGACACAAGGCGAACGCTATATCAGGTGCGGCGGGAATTGGAGTCGGGGAAGGGGGATCAGGGATTAGGGGAAGGGGAAGAAGCTTCGGCAGAGAATCTTCACAGCTCAAAATCTTCTGCAAGAACTTCTCAGGCAACCAAGACTAAAACTAAGCTACCTCGTACGGCTCCGCTAGTTGAGCCAAGAACCAAAATTGAGCTTGATCAGGCAGTTACTTACTTGCCGGGAATCGGTGCGAAGAACAGCGAGCGACTGGCAAAGCTAGAAATTTTTACTGTGCGGGATTTGCTCTACTATTACCCGCGTGACCATATTGACTACGCCCGCCAAGTCAACATTCGAGATGCGGCAGAGGGCGAAACGGTAACGCTGGTTGGCACGGTGAAGCGCTGCACCTGTTTCAACAGTCCGCGCAACGCCAAGTTGACCATTTTCGAGCTAATCGTGCGCGACCATACAGGACAAATTAAGCTCAGCAAATTTTTTGCCGGAACTCGTTACCGTAATCGCGGTTGGCAAGAGCAGCAAAAGCGGATGTATCCTCCTGGTGCGGTAGTTGCGGCATCCGGGCTAGTGAAAAAAAGTAAGTACGGCGTAACGCTGGATGACCCGCAAATTGAGGTGATTGACCATGCAGGCAGTTCCATCGAATCGATGAAGGTGGGGCGGGTTGTCCCCATTTACTCGTTGACGGAGGGAGTTGCAGCAGATCTAGTGAGACGAGCGGTGGTTGCAGCGATTCCAGCAGCGGCAAACCTGCAAGACCCGTTGCCAGAAGCATTGCGCGATAAGTATGGGCTGATTGGAGTGCAGGAGGCGATCGCCCACATTCACTTTCCCCCTAGCGGTGAAGCTTTGGATGCTGCCCGTCGCCGACTTGTGTTCGACGAATTCTTCTATCTGCAACTGGGTTTGCTCAAACGCCGAATGAATCAGCGCCAGGAGCAAACTACCGCCATTCTCGCGCCAACGGGTGAGCTAATTAACAATTTCTACCAGGTCTTGCCCTTCACTTTCACCGATGCTCAACAGCGCGTTGTCAACGACATCCTCAACGATCTGCAAAAGCCTGCTCCGATGAATCGTCTGGTGCAGGGAGATGTCGGCTCCGGCAAAACGGTAGTGGCAGTGGTGGCAATTTTGGCAGCAATTCAGTCGGGCTTCCAGGCAGCGCTGATGGCTCCTACGGAAGTTTTGGCAGAGCAGCACTACCGCAAGTTGGTCAGTTGGTTTAACCTGCTGCACCTGCCCGTAGAATTGCTCACTGGCTCTACTAAAACTGCCAAACGCAGGCAAATTCACGCAGATCTGGAAACTGGAGCGCTACCGCTATTGGTCGGCACTCATGCGCTAATTGAAGATCCGGTTCAGTTTCAGCAGCTTGGGCTGGTCGTAATTGATGAACAGCATCGATTTGGCGTGCAGCAGCGGGCTAGACTTCAGCAAAAGGGTGATCATCCTCACGTGTTGACGATGACAGCGACTCCGATTCCCCGAACGTTAGCACTGACAATGCACGGTGACCTGGATGTAAGCCAGATTGATGAACTGCCGCCTGGACGTAAGGCAATTCAGACAACTGTTTTAGGAGGAAGCGATCGCTCCCATGCCTACGACCTGATCCGCCGCGAAATTGCCCAGGGCAGGCAGGTCTACGTCGTGCTGCCGCTGGTTGAAGAATCTGAAAAGCTAGACCTGCGCTCTGCGATCGACGAACACCAACGACTCCAGGAAACTATCTTCCCTGAATTTCAGGTCGGTCTGCTGCACGGACGCATGACTTCTGCTGAAAAGGACGAAGCGATCAACCGATTTCGCGACAACCAGAGCCAGATTTTGGTTTCTACCACCGTTGTAGAAGTTGGCGTAGACGTTCCTAATGCCACCGTAATGCTGATTGAACACGCCGAGCGGTTCGGCCTTTCCCAACTTCACCAACTGCGGGGGCGGGTCGGGCGAGGAGCAGCGCAGTCCTTTTGCCTGCTAATGAGCAGTTCTAAAAATGAAACGGCTCGTCAGCGGCTAAAAGTGCTGGAGCAATCCCAGGATGGCTTCTTTATCTCTGAAATGGATATGCGCTTTCGCGGACCCGGTGAAGTGTTCGGTACCCGCCAATCAGGTCTACCCGATTTTGCCCTGGCTAGCCTGGTCGAAGATCAGGAAGTGCTGGAACTTGCTAGAGAAGCCGCAGAGAAAGTGATTGAAAAAGACCCCACTTTGGATCGCTGGTCACTAATGAAAGTCGAACTCACCTACCGCTATCGTCGCCTTATGGGTGGGGCAATTCTGACTTGAAGAAGGTTAAATAGCAACCGCCTATTGTAGGGGCGCAGCATTCGGCAGATAAACCTTGAAGCAAACCAAAAATTGTTGCCCGAATGCTACGCCCTCAGGGGGAATGAGCTGCAAACAGCTAATAGGAATGAAATACAGCAAAACTCACTATTGCAAGCATTTTGGTGTTGGGTTCCGCTTTGCTTCACCCAACCTACGATTTTAGGAGGCAAAAATTGATTCGTCGTGCTGGAAGGCTTTGAATTCTAACGCATTGCCACTAGGGTCAAGGAAAAACAGAGTAGCTTGCTCTCCTACTTCTCCCTTAAAACGAACGTAGGGTTCGATGACGAACTGAATGTTTTGCTGCTTCAGGCGCTCAGCCAGTTCCTTCCACTGCTCCATCTCAAGAATCACGCCCCAGTGACGCACAGGCACGTTCTTGTTGTCAACCTGATTTGCCTGAGCATCCCTCACTTCACCAGGGCTAAGATGGGCGGTGACCTGATGTCCAAACAGGTTGAAGTCAATCCATTTATCAGAAGTCCTACCAATAGTGCAGCCCAAAACCTGCTCATAAAAAGTTCTAGTTGCTTCTAAATCTTTGACGGGAAATGCAAGATGGAAAGGTCGAATGGTCATTCTTTAAGCTACCTAGATAACTGGTTAAGCAATGTCAGGAGGCACTTGAGGGGCTGGTTGGGACTGCTGCCATTGCAATTGAATCACATTCTGTAAGTCTGTCCGCTTCACCTCAACGCCGCTAGCAAGATTGCCAGGTGTGTCAAAAAAGATGATGCTATCTGCTGACTTCATCGCCATCATCTGAAACAAAATATGCGTGACGGGCACGGGAATTACAATCACCTCTGGATTCTTGGGTGAGTTCGGACCAGAAGCCGCATCTTTAAGAGTAGGAAAAGCGTAAATGACATTTTTCTCAACATCGGGCTGATTGCGGTTGCTCAACGTTGTCATTACCCAACCCTGATCAAGAGTTTGCAGAACGTAATATTCGAGGTGCTTAAGCTGGGCTGCAATCAGCTTGAGTGCAGGTGCAATGGTTTGAACAATTCCCGGAGTTGTGCCGTCAGGGGGCGCATGGTCAATCAGTTCCTGAAGTTGCTGGTCTAAGTCCATGATGACGGTGGCAAAAGGCTCCTGCCTTCCCAGTCTAGACTGATTCAGCCAGAAGCGATCGCCTTCCCACAACTACACTTTTGTCATTCAAGCCCATCCTTCCATAGACTATTCCCATCAAAAAAAGTTGGAGTAGTCTATACTTGCAACGGCTGATTAATCCTTGCCAATTGCTTGCAAGGCAGAATTAAGTGCCAAAAAATGTGCCGTTTAGTCCGGATTCTGGTGAATGAGGGGGATCAGATATAGTGGCGATCGCGTTTGATTGTGTTAGCTTCTTTGTAGCAATTTACCGTCAGGGGGAGAACGTCTAGAGCGTGGAGGCGATTTTTAACCTACTGTTTGATGAATTAAAACAGTCCACTCAAGCGTCTGAGCAGAACTGTCGAGATGTTGCCACCCGGCTCACGGGGGAAGTCACCCGTATTTGTTCAGAAAGTAGGCGTATTCAAGCCTCTGGAGAAGTAGAAACCTGGTCAGTCACATTAGCTCGACATCGCTCAAAGCAATGTTTGAAGTACTATCAGCTAGGCTCCCAGCGGGGACGGGTAGAACTGCACAGTACCCTGAGTGCAGTGATTTACCGCTACATTACCCCACCCCAGGTGCAGTCCAGCTATCAGGCTCGGCTAACGCTGATTGAAGACTTCCTCCAGGGCTTCTATATTGAAGCGCTGAATGCGTTTCGACGAGAAAACCAGATGCCCGCGACCTATCGGCCGCGATCGCTCCTAGAACTGTCTGAATACATGGCTTTCACCGAGCGCTATGGCAAACGGCGAATTCCATTGCCGGGTCGTCGCAGTCAGCAGCTCATCATTCTGCGGGCACAGACCTTCTCCCAGCAGCAGCCGCCCGAAACCTCCGTGGATATGGAGCAAGCCGCCGAAGGCATGTCCGGTGAAAATGAGCGGGGTTGGGGAACTGCTTCGGTACAACAGGTGCGAGAGCAAATGGTGGCTCAAGAACCTGAACCTGCGGAGGATGTGCTGCGTCATGCAGTCATTGCAGAATTGATGAACTACCTGGAAGAGCGGCAGCAGACCGACTGTGCAGACTACTTTGCGTTGAGACTACAAGATTTGCCTGCGAATGAAATTGAGGCAGTTCTCAAGCTCACGCCCCGCCAGCGAGATTATCTTCAGCAGCGGTTTAAGTATCATCTGATCCGGTTTGCGCTCTCGCATCACTGGGAATTGGTGCATCAATGGCTAGAAGCCGACCTAGAACGTAACTTTGGTTTAACGCCACAGCAGTGGCAATTACTCCAGGATAGAATTACACCACAACAGCTTGAGCTTTTGCGCTTAAAGCAAAAGAGGTTAGCTGATGGGGCGATCGCCCAAGCCTTGGGCTGCACTGCCACACAGGTTCAGAAACAATGGTCGAAACTATTAGAGCAAGCTTGGGAAATACGAAATAATTTAGTATCCGGAGCAGGTGCATCAACCGATGAATAGGGATACAGAAGCCATAAAAAACTTGCTGGCTTGGCTGCTACAGGAACCTAATCCAAACTTTTCAAGGCCATCAGGGGATTCTAGTCAAGAGACTGGTTTAGATAAGTTTGGGGCAGCCGAGCAGCAATTAAATGACTCAGATCCACTCGATTCGGAAGAGGTTAGCATCCCGCCAAGCCAATTCAACGGATCGAATCGTTTTTTCTTTTCAGGGTACTCATTTTCCCCTGGAGAGAGTCAATTATTTGAATCGGGAGATAGACCTGCCGTGCAAGATCGTTTTCATGCTTTGATTCAGCGCCGTTTACGGGCTGAAATCGAACACAAGCCTCCTCTATTCCCCTGGGAGACAGAGGTTTGCGAGTACTTCGACTCAGCGACACCTGACGTAGTTCCGGCTTATTTTTGGACGACTCAGCTTCAAAATCTCAGCCTTCCCATTCCCATGCCTGAAACCATTCTGGCAAATTTGCTAGAGCAGTGCCAGGAAGTGGTGCAAACTTCACTGCGGGAAGGTGCAAAGTTAGTCCAGGCGGTAGAATCCCTGTTTCCAGGGCAGTCTAACGCGCTCAACCAGTTAGCCGGATTGGTACTTGCTTCGCCCAGCCGTTCTGCGGCTGTGGCTTCCCAACCGTCTCGCCTCCAGGAAGGTTTTCCGAGCGACTATGATGTTGCAACTCCGGCTCAACGCATGGCGTTGTCGCTGATTGCTGCTCGTGAAATTATCGAATCTCTAACGCTGACCGTGTCGCCCAGCCAACCTCAAATAGAGCGCCAGTGGCAGACCGCAGCAGGAGCATTGACGCTCACGGCTGAGTACCAAATCAGCACAGGAAGACTGCGGGTACAAGGTGTGTTACCTTGCCCTGGTAGTCTCCAGTTTCAAGGTGCTGATGCCGAGGCGATCGCCCAGCGGTCTAACTCTGGCAGCCTCAGCGTTGAAATCCCTGACCCAGAACCAGGACAAACTAATCGCCTGGAAGTTCGCCTGGATGGGGCAAACCTGTCTCCACTGGTCTTTGCCATTCGGTTTGTCACCGAAGCGGAGTAATGCAAGTGAGGGTTACAGGATATAGGGTGTAGGGTATAAAAGAGTTTTCTACTCCCAACCCCTCACACCCAATCCCTAATTCCCTCCATGCCTGCTACCGCTCCTCCTAAGCGATCGCCTCAAAAGTTAATTCGCGCTCAGTGGCAACGGCTGCGAGATCTACCTCTGCCAGAGCCAGAAGACTCAATCCCGCTGCGTGTATTGGTGCAGCTTTTAGTGACGGTTGGCATCATCGCCACAGATGTTGCCTCGCTGGATGTCGCAAACTGGGCGGGGTTGAGTCTTTGGGCTGTGCCGTTGAGTATTGTTGGCGCAACCTGGAGCTACTATCGTCGTCGCAGTCGCAACGTCCCGGTAAAGTTTTGCATTGCGATCGCCATGTTGGTTGCCCTGGCGGCCTTCTTTGTGCAGTTGCTCAATGAGCCAAACGATACCCGGTTGGCGTTGGCTGAGCTACTGATTCAGCTTCAGGTATTCCACAGCTTTGACTTGCCCAGACGCAAAGATCTGGGCTATTCAATGATGATTGGGCTGATCTTGATTGGGGTTGGCGGTACGCTCAGCCAAACTCTTGCCTTTGCCCCACTGCTGCTGCTGTTTTTGGCGATCGCTCTTCCAACACTCATCCTCGACTATCGCTCCCGTTTGGGATTGCAGCCCTCTCGCAGCTTTCGCCGAATTGGAATTGACCTTTCACTCAAGCGTCTCAGTCTATTTTTGCTGGTGACCGTTGCGCTGGGGTTAACAATTTTTGCCTTTTTACCGCGTCTTCCAGGCTATCAGCTGCGGACGTTTCCCGTTAGTTCCCTCATTGAATTCGACGGCGAATTTGACACGAGCAACATCATTAACCCTGGCTACGTCCGAGACGGCAACGGAGAAGGTACGGGTGGCGGCACAGGAGAAGGTACTGGACAAGGTCCTGGAGAAATTGATGACAACCTTTACTACGGCTTTAACAGTCAAATTAATCAGAACCTGCGTGGGGAGCTAGAGCCTCAAGTTGTAATGCGGGTTCGCTCTCAAGCAGAAGGATTTTGGCGAGTACTAGCGTTTGATCGCTACACCGGGCAAGGCTGGGAAATTTCTCGTAACAGCGAAGAGGAGATCGAGACGCTCAGACGACCCGATTGGTCGTTGCAGTTCTACATTCCCTGGTCTGTTGCACCCTGGTTGTCAGTCAACAGTCGCACTCGCGAAGTGATCCAAACTTACACAATCATTTCTGACCTGACGAATCTGGTTCCGGTGCTGCATGAACCTAGACAGATTTACTTTCCTACCGAAGAGTTGGCGATTGATGCAGAAGGAGGATTGCGATCGCCCGTTCAACTGGTAGAAGGGGTTACCTACACCGTAATCTCAGAGGTGCCTTATCGCGATCGCACTTTATTGCAAAAGGCATCCACCGATTATCCCAAAACCATTCGTGACTATTATCTAGAAGTGCCAGAGGCGATCGCCGACCGAGTTCGCCAACGCACCCAAGAAATTTTGACAGCAGCCCCTAATCCAGTTACTGCTCCATCTGAGCAAGCTCTTTATCTGGCTCAATACCTTAAGCAGAACTACACCGTTCAACCAGAGTTGCCGTTTCTGGAAGAAGATGAGGATTTGGTAGAAGCCTTCTTGTTTCGTTACCAGGGTGGCTACCCGGATCACTTTTCGACTACTTTAACGATGATGCTTCGATCGATTGGCATTCCAGCAAGACTGGCAGCAGGATTTGGACCAGGAGAGTACAACCCCTTCACTGGGTTTTACGTTATTCGCAACACCGATGCCTACACAGTTACAGAAGTTTTATTTCCAGGTTATGGCTGGTTTGCCTTTGACCCAATCCCCGGGCATGAAGTGGTGCCTCCTTCGATCGAAGACTATCAAGTGTTTAGTGTTTTGAAGCAGTTTTGGAATTGGGTTGCCGGATGGCTACCCTCTCCAGTTTCAGGACTGCTCAATCAACTGTTTGGCTGGATTGCCAGCAGCCTTGGCGGACTAATTCGTTGGATCGTTTCGCTCTTTTCTAGAGGATGGGTAGGGCTGCTACTGGGATTGGCAGTAGTCACAGGACTCAGCTTCTTAGGCTGGCTTGGTTCGAATGGCTGGCGGATGTTGCGCTACCGTTATTGGCTGACTCGGCTTCCGCCAATGGAGGCAATCTATCAACAAATGCTGCATTGGTTGGCGATTCAAGGTTTTCGCAAACCATCAACTCAAACTCCACTTGAGTATGCCCGTCAAATTCAACCTCACCATTCGCCTAACCATGCCACAGTGATTGAGGAAATTTCGGATGCTTACGTGAGCTGGCGCTATGGAGGGCGATCGCCTAACCTAACGCGATTGCGTCAGCAACTCAAAAATCTGAGAAGACGGGCACCAAAACGGAAGTAATTGCTTAAATAACGAGATTAAGGGTCAATTTCCTGTTCTATTGACTGTCTGAGATTCATCAAATTGAGGGGCTTAATAAAGTACTGTCGTGCGCCTAGTTCTAGGGCACGTTTTTGCTCTGCCCGAAAGGCAAAAGCTGATATGACAATGACTGGAATGCGCGAAAACATAGAGCTTGCCTGAAGTTGCTCCAGCAACAGATAGCCGCTGATATCAGGAAGTTTTAGATCCAGCAGAATCAGGTCAGGCTGAAAATCTATCACGATTTGTAAGAAATCAAGACCTGTGGCAATACTACTCACTACATAATCATGGTGATCAAGATAGTCCTCCATTAGTTGTCGATTTGCGTCGTCGTCCTCAACCAATAGAATCCGTTTGCCCTCAGCTTTTGGCATTTGAGGATTTGTCATCTTATTTGAAATAGGTGATAGCTTTTTCCTTAAGGGGTTTGTAAGGGGCAACTTACATTCTCAAAATATTTAGAGAACAGCATTGCAGTTATCTTAAAAGATAGCTCTTAACTTGAAAACAGAATCACCTCTAAATGCTTAATTTAAGTAGAACACTCCACTTATTTAACCCTTTATTAACCTTAAAAGTTTAGCTAAAGAAGGTCCGAAAAGTGCAAATATCCACTGGGAGGGCATAGCATTTAGTAGATCGAACTTGAAATAGATAGACTGAGAGTTCTTGTCTGACTGCTATTCACCTTACACACTTATAGGTTGCAAACTAGACTTCTCAAACATCCTCATCAACTTTAAAAGTCCAGACAGTTCTTGTAGTTCGACATAATAGAAGTTAGCAACTTCCATATCGGTCATGATGACTCAATCTAAAGTAGTTTCTAGGCGAGTAGTTAGGTTTGCGATCGCCCTGCTGACAACCGCAAGTTTGGTTAGTCTATTTGCCCTGATGCCTGCGCCAGAGTTTGCTGCTCAGCAGCGGCAGTGGTCAGCGCAATGGGGTGGACAACCTGCGATCGCCCAGCAAATTCCTGGTGGGTTACCTGGTGCAACTGAACCCTGGCAGCAGGTTTACCAACTCATCCCAGAGTTGCCACTAGAAAATCATTACGTCAATGCCCGCACGGGAGACCCTAGCCCTAACAATACGCTAGTCAGTCGATTGATTCGCTATCACCTCTATACCAAGAGCCGTCCGCCCAACTATCGGCTTGATTGGAAACTGACAATGGCAGACTACCTGGGTGAAAATGACTGGGTACGAGCAGAACTGTACCCTGGTGGAGATACTCTAACCGTTAATCCAATGGAGGGTGATGTGGCTGTAATTCGCAGCCTCAATCGCGCTCAGAGAGACGCTTTGGTTAATGCATTGGTAACTATCTTTAGCAGTGAAGCGAGTACGACGACGGCTCCTGAGCTTCCTGCCGGTTCAGAAGAAGTGACTCCGACGCCTAACCCCAGCAATAACCCAACGATCCTTCAACCTCGTCCGGGAGATGCCCAGCTGTTGCTGCCCTAACCAACGAGTTGCTCAATACAGATACGTACAGTGCTATAAGATGGTCCGTCAAGTAAAAAGTGGCTCTGGCTGGCGGCTAGGCTGGGATGCTGATGCCTCTGAGTTTCGGGGTTTAGTTGGAGGAGATGATTGGGCAATTGAGTTGACTGAGGCAGAGCTAAATGATTTCTGTCGTCTGGCTGCAAAGTTAGCAGAAGCAGTGAGCCGCATTGCGGAAGAACTGATGGACGAGGAAAAGGTTAGCTGTGAGGTTGAAAGCGATTTGCTGTGGCTGGAGGCAGAGGGGTACCCTCAAGCTTTTAGTTTGCGTTTAATGTTGCTTTCGGGTCGTCGTGCAGAAGGATACTGGTCAGAGCAGGCTGTACCTGCACTACTTCAGGCAACTCAGGTCTTAAAAGTCTTTTGAAGCTTTCCCTAAGCGCTGCTCAATGCCCATCATTATGCTATGCTTGTTAAGCGACATCGGGGCGTAGCGCAGCTTGGTAGCGCACTACTTTGGGGTAGTAGGGGTCGTGGGTTCAAATCCCGCCGCTCCGATCGCAAAAGAATCCATCCTCTGGGGTGGATTCTTTTTTGCGAAATTTTTCCCTCTAAAAGAAATCGCGCAGCCAGGGATGGGAACCTGTAAATAGCTGGGTTGCGGTGGCGATCGCTCCCTCTGTTGCTTCTAACTGCCCTAAAAACTGTAGCTCGTGCGGCGAAAACAAGCCTGTGTAGAGGGGCGCTAAGCTGCGAATGTCTAACCGCAACTCCCCTTTGCCCCCTCGGGTGACAGTCCCTTGTCCATTGGCGACTGAGAGAATAAATTTGCCGCTGTTGTCCGGCAGCAATTCATCTTGAACGTCCAGATGCAGTTCAGCTTCAGCCGTAGGGGGATAACCCCGCTTCTCTAAGGCACTGGTTATACTCACAATCCGCAGCAGCCAGCGGTCAGACTCGTGCAGTTTGGCGGATTGCTCTGGCAGCAATAGGGTAAGCGGGTCAATGATAGAGCTGCGCCACCGCACCTTTTCAATCTGGGAACGGTGATTGGATAAAAACTTCCAGAAGCTATATCCAGCCGATGGTGTGAGAACTGCCCAATCTAGCACCACCAGGGCAGCACTGTTGTTGATTTGCTTTTGGCTGAAGATGATGTAGCCTTCGGGCTGAGCAGTTTCTCCAAACAGGTAGGCATAAACTGCTTCTGGTGCATCGGGTTTGAGAATTTCTTCCCAAATCGCAGGATGCCGATCTAGATTACCGTTGTTTGTCTGGGACTGCTGCTGACTCAGCGCTTGAAACACCTCAGCAGTCGGAGAATGAATCGGTTGAATGGGTAGCAGCGATCGCTCCTTCACCTGAATGGCTTTAGCCGGAATTTCCCAGGTGCAAAAGCTGCCACCTTGCTCATAGCCAGCTTTGCGGTAAAGCTGCTGAGCTGCTGGATACAGTGCCGAAAGAGCCGCTCCGTTAACATGTAGGTCTTGCAAAGTGTGCTGCATCAGGGCGATCGCTGCACCTGAGCCGCGATACTCCGGGGCAATGCCAACCGCCGCAATGCCCACCATTGGGACTCGCTGGTTGCCAAACCACTGTCCCATTGGCAGCGTTGCCAGTCCACCTGCTAGCTGCCCTGAAGCTCGCAAAGCGCGAAAGTTTTCCAGCCCAACTCGCTTGAAGTAAGTCTCACTGCTACCCGGTGGACTACTAAAGCACTGTTCTAAAATTGCTCCTAGCTGCTGAGCATCTTTGGAGTCAGTCAGAGTTCCGTATTCAAACTGCGATCGCATTAGAACGCCTCTTGAGTTCTACAGCCATCCAACTATAGCTGTAGCTACCAAAGCTACCAAGAAAAGAGGGAGTAGAGCTTTGTCCTGCTCCCTCTTTTCTTTAAGTTCTTATTGCTGTGCTCTAGCGACGGTGAGCGCTCCACTAGCTAGAGGGTCAACTGCAACCCAACCATTGGCAGTGAGTTGTTGCGCCTCAAAGTGTAAGTGTGGGCCGGTGGAGTTACCTGTGCTGCCCACCCAACCAATGACGCTGCCTTGTTCAATCCAGGCTCCAGGCTGTACGGCAATGCCAGACAGGTGAGCATAGAGGTTGCGGAGTGCTACGTCCTGATTTTCTAGCACAACGGTTAGACCGTAGCCGCCCATGTAGTCGGCAACGGCAACCCGACCGGACACAGCAGCAACTACAGGAGTACCTTGCGGTGCGCCTAGGTCAACCCCTGCATGGAAGCGGCGATCGCCCGAAATGGGGTGGATGCGCCAGCCAAAGGCAGAAGTTAGTGCTGCTGGAATGGGGAGTGGAAACGCCAGCCCGATTCTACTAAATTGCTGACTCACGGCAGTGGTGACGGAATAGCCTGTGAAGCGTCCTGGTGCAACAGCACAGTTGATGCTGCCTGTAGACGCTGCCAGCACCGCAAAGGGGTTTTCAGCTTCAGGTTTTTGCCAGTTTGCATACTGCAGAGGGGCGATCGCATTGACCTTGCCAAACCCTTTATCTACTCCTTCTAAGGGTGAGGACTGTCCCAGAGCGATCGCCCGTGTCGGGTCGGCGATAGACATGCTAGGAACAGTGATGTCTGGCAGGGCTGCTGAGTTAGCTTCTAGATTGGGTTCACCATTCAGTGATTCCATCCTTTCAGACGAAACCTCAGTTGAAGGCATTGGTATGGTCTGCTGGGCTTGCTCAAATTCGCTGGCAGACAGATAAGACTGTCCTAGAAACATGGAGTCAAAAACAGCGGGAATGGTGGTAATGCCGACTTTATTCAACAAGCTGTCTAAGGTCGAACCTACGACACGGTCTAGCTTAACCTCACCCCAGCGCTCAGCACTCGGCTTGTGGAGACCTACATCTGCAGATGCCGTTTCTTCAGACTCAATTTCTTGAGAGAAACTGTTCTCTGTCGAGAGAGCAATGGGTTCTTGAGAAACTTGACCCAGTTGCAGCTTCTCCACCTTAGAACTTTGAATCAAGTTGATGGTTTCGTTCGCCGCATTTGAGACGGTGAGCAGCGAAGCAAGCTGCTGGTCAGGTGTAAGGGTGGAGGGAGTAGCAGCAAGCTTGATTCCGCTCAGGTTGACGACAATTTCCTTTGAGCTGTTTGCTGCTGGAGTCACGGCAGGAACCAGACAGCGATCGCCCTGATACCCAGCCAACCCAGGAGGCAGGGTCCGAGCGCCAATATTGGAATAGCCCGCAACTGGATAGCTTAAGGGGGCAAGGGCAGTGGGTGCCTGAGCGATCGCAGCTCCTTCCGCTGTTGCGATCTGTGGCTGCTGAGCCGCTACTGCTTCGATTTCTGCAATTTTGGTCAGGACCTCAGTTTGGATCTCTGTGGGTAGAGCAGGATGCTGGGCTACCTGACGCGCCTGGTCAAACTCCCCTACTTCAGCATAGTGAAGTGCTGAGATAACTAAGTTTTGGCGAAATTCTGCCTCACGTTCGGGTTTATCTTGCTCAACGATTGCTTCTAGTTTCCCTGCCAGTTCTTGTCTTGCAGACTCCAGAGCTACAGCGTTGGCGATCGCCTCTGCTTCTGCTGG
This sequence comes from Leptolyngbya sp. FACHB-541, assembly GCF_014695875.1. Taxonomy (NCBI): domain Bacteria; kingdom Bacillati; phylum Cyanobacteriota; class Cyanophyceae; order Leptolyngbyales; family Leptolyngbyaceae; genus Leptolyngbya; species Leptolyngbya sp. FACHB-541. The sequence goes on from NZ_JACJPC010000082.1 coordinate 53,316, forward strand.
CTCAGCAATTTGAGTTGGCCCAGCTTCTTCAGGTACAGAACCAGCATTCGTCTCTGTGTCAGTGCCAGAGTTGGTATTGCTCTGACTGCTGCCCGATTCTGCTGGTGAAGTTTCTCCAACAGTACTGTTCTGGTCAGCAGACGGTTCAGCTACAGGAGCTACATCTGCTGCACTTGCTGAAGTCGGTTCAACTCTGATTTCTGTCAAAGCAGGCGGTACGACTACTGTCTCTGGCGGTGCAACCACTTCAGGCTGAATCAGCGGTGCAGCATTAGTCTGAACTGTTGAGTCGCTACTTTCTGCAGGTTGAGGGGGAGAAAAGTTGGCATTTGGGTTAGCCAGAAGGGGTAACGCATAGCTTTCGAGCATCGCAGAGGTTACAACAGCCGTTGTAAGGCACTGCCCGATGGGTCTAAAAACTTGCTTCATTAAGAACAAAAAGTAACGCCGCACAGCAATACAAGGGGGGTGAGGGTTGCACTTGCTGACTCAAAGCCATTGCTCAAAGTTTCACAAGTCCTCAGAATGTCATTTCGGGGCTGAATGACCTGAATCCGGTTAATGTCAGCATTCAATTCTGAAAACCGTTGAGCAAAGAATTTGAACCGCAACGCTACCATAACTCTTCCGCCACACGATAGAGTTTGAAGTTTGAGTAAAGACGCTACGGTGTAAAGCGATCGCATCGTTCGAACAGCTGTTCAAACAGCTCGCCATTTCGCTTTTTACCCTGTCTCCTCATCACCTATGTCTAGCCCAACCATTCAAACTGACTTACAAGACGTGTGGCTCCCAGATGAGCCAGATGCCGTTTTTTCGGCTTTGCTACCCGCACTCGGAAAGGTCCTAGAGTGCGATCGCTGCTTTCTCTATCTCCGCAACCCAGAAAGCAAGATGGGCATGGTGCCTTACTGCTGGATTCGCAGCGACGAAATTCCCACTGTCCTGGATTCGGATTGGAAAGCTGAGCCAGAGTCTTTACCTGAAGAAGACCCACTCTTTGCCGCAGCCCTCCGCACTGAAGCTTCCGTTTTCGTCGAAGACGTAGAAACTGCTGACCCCAAAGTGGTTAATCTGGCATTTGAGCAGCGAGAATTTGGTCATCGCGCCCTGATTCACGCCCACCTTTGCCAGGATGGTCAGCTATGGGGCATTTTGCAGCCTTGCGTGTTTGGGCAGCCGAGGGTGTGGACAGATTTAGATCACACGGTGATCGATCAGGTTGTACAGAAAATCACGCCTCTGGCGATCGCCTACATCCAAACTGCTGCAACTGAGTCCGAAGCAGAGATTTGATATAGACGTAACATCCTGTATTGACCTAATACAGGATTGACCTAATACAAGCGGCTAAGAACGTAGTCCGCTAGATTAATCAGCGTTTGGCGAGATTCTGAATGAGGCAAATCACTCAAGTGTTGAACTGCCGCATGAGCGTGCTGCGCAGCTAATTCGCGAGAACGCTCAATTCCCTGGCTGTCTTTGATTAGGGCGATCGCCTGCTCCAAATCTCCATCCTGAGCAAACTCTCGCTCAATTAAGGACTCCAGGTAGGGCTTTTCCTCCAAGGCATAGAGAGCAGGTGCGGTTAAATTGCCACTCTTCAAATCAGACCCAGCGGGCTTACCCAGGGATTCCATCGAACCCGTGAAATCTAAAATATCATCGACAACTTGAAACGCCAGACCAATATGACGACCATAACTATATAGATGCATCGCTAGCTCAGCAGACACACCGCTCAACAGCCCCGCTGCTTTCGCGCTATTAGCAATCAGAGAAGCCGTTTTGTAATAGCTTTTCTCTAAATACGCCTCAATCGATAGGTTTGCTTCAAAGCAACTCAAGCCTTGGAGAATCTCACCCTCTGCCAAGTCCATGATTACTTCAGACAGCAGTTTCACAACTGCCAAATTATCCAAATTTGCCAGATACCAGGAAGACTGAGCAAACAGAAAATCTCCTGCAAGTACCGCAACTCGGTTGCCAAAACTACTGTGAACCGTCGGCACACCGCGCCTTACATCAGACTCATCTACCACATCATCATGTACTAGACTGGCAGTGTGAATCATCTCGGTAATTTCAGCCAACCGACGATGCTTAGGAGAAATATCTTGTTCGGGCATCGTAGCGCGAGAAATCAGCAGAACGATGGCGGGTCTGAGGCGCTTTCCTCCTGCCCCAAACAGGTGTTCTGCGGCAGCATACAAAATAGGATGACGTTCACCAACCAAGTTTTTCAAATTTTCTGTGAGCAGGCGCAGATCCGCTTCAACTGGTGAAAAGAGAGAGGTCGCTGAGGTCATGAATGAGCCGCTTCAGGCGTTAGATTACAAAATTTTACATATCTTAGATCTATTCTAAGGCAAGCCTTCTGCATCTGAAAGAACAAAGTCTGGGTTCTAGAGTTTTCTATCTCCTGGAGGGGATTTCAGAATATTGATAGCAGTAAGAGTCTACCCGCAAACGGCTAATCAGGCTAATTAGAGTGTTACTAGTTCCCTTGCTCGGATTTAATCACATCTGAGTTAGCAGTGAGCTTTATATAAGTGCTCGTTATAGGCAGTTTGTTTTGTCCTAGTTCGATTGCGTCTTTTATTTCGGATTGGAGTTGATGTTCGACAGATGTTTTACAACTCCCCAAAGCAGTATTTTAATAAGCAGAAGTACCTAGCAAAAATGTTCTTAGGAACCCGGCTGTCTCAGTCCAGTTTTGATTGTCTAACCTTGTGAAAAAGCCTATTCCAGCCTCATGTAGATTTATTAAGTCTATGAAAGAATGCCCTATTGAAAACCAAAATCCTGTGCTAGGATTTTTATAGAGATTTAAAAGTTTTCGAACTTAACGCGAATAGGGCTACGGCAATTCTGAAGTAGCGGCAAGGGTATAAGGAGTTCTAATTTTGCGCTCCTCTTGCTGTGCCTATCTACTTTCAAATTAAAGCTAGCCAGGTTAGTTCATCAATTATCCAGATTTGGATTGCCGCTGGCAGTCTGAAATGGCTGTTCTCTCGGAACGAGTCTCCTGTTGGATGTGTCCTTTAGGTTGCATCCTGCATGGCATGGCTTTGGGAGGACGGAGACAAAATATCTAATTGAAAGCGCAGAGCTTAGGCTTTGGCTTAATTTTGTTTAGTTTGAACTCTGACTTTACTAGGCTGCTAATTATGACGTACAACGGTATTCCATTCATCATCCCAGTCTTGGCAGCAGGCTACCTTCTAGCGGTTTATCTGCTGCTGATGCTTGTACAACGCTTACAGGCTTGAGTACTCTGCTCATCTCAGCACTGCGCTGAGTAAGGGTTGTGCCGTGTGTTCAGGAGGCGGAGCAATCGCCGTCACTTCTCTTAAGACTGGACATTTATCGCAACTATCTGGAGACAGATTATACACCAATTCATTCTCTTCGTACAGATGTACGATAGCGTTGCTTCGGCATCATGCTGACCTGCGTTAGACCCCGACTGTCTCAGTCAGGTTCACTTGCTCAACAAGAGGCGTACAGCCTAACCACTGAACTGAAACCTGCCTGAAATGATCGGGGTTGCCACTGACACAAAAGCGAGTTGGCAAAGGTGGACGAGTGCTCTTTAGCCCTAGCAGGTCTAGCTCTTGAGCGGCAGCAGCCACCACATGCACAGCCGGATCAACGAGCTGAACGGAGGGCGGCAGAAGAGTTCTTAAGATTGGCGAGAGATGAGGATAGTGGGTACAGCCGTACACGAGCGTGTCGATGTTTTGCTCTAGTAGGGGCGTGAGATATTCCAGTGCGATCGCTCTAGTGTAGGGAGTGTGAATCTGGTTTTGCTCAATCAGCGGCACAAACTCTGGACAACCTACTTGCCAGACTTGAACCGTGCTGTCTGCTTCTAAAATTGCCAGACGGTAGGCATTACTGGCTGTGGTTGCAGGTGTCGCAATTACGCCAACGCGCTTGCCTTGCTGAACGGCAGCCCGTGCCCCTGACAAAATTAGGCGCAGAATTGGCACTTCGATTTCACCACAGAGCTGATCAATCGCGATCGCATCGCTGGTGTTGCAAGCGACGACGATCATTTTCACACCTTGCTGACACAGCCAGGTCAGAATTTCTCGGGCAAACTGGAGAATTTCTGCCGCAGAGCGATTGCCGTAGGGCACTCTTGCAGTGTCGCCCACATACAAAATCGACTCGTTGGGCAACTGGCGATACATTTCTCTCAGGACAGTCAGCCCCCCTACCCCACTGTCAAATACACCAATTCTGGCGCGTTGAGAATTGGTTCCCAGATTTGCTAGAGGGTCGATTGGAGAGCGCTTGGAACCAGCCAGAGAGTGAATGCCGAGTTGGGAGTCTGTTGCTTCAGAGCAAGGATGGGTTTTAGAAGAGTTAGACACAGGGAATTAAACACAGAAAAAGCTGTGAACACAGTAAAGCCTACAGTTAAAAGTTGTAAAGCTTTATCTAAAAGTTTTGCTGAACATAGAGAAGAATGCCACGGGCGATCGCTCCTGCCATCTGGCTACGGTATGTCGGATCACCCAGACGTGGGGCATCATCTCGCCCCGTCACAAACCCAGTTTCTAACAAAACTGCTGGCATAGAAGTATTTCGAATAACGTAAAACCTCGCCTGACGTACTCCTCGATCCGCTGAGCCTGTATTTTGCACCATACTCGCGTGAATAACTTGTGCGAGTCGCAAACCATTATTCGAGTAATAGTAAGTTTCTATGCCATTCACGTCAGGGCGGCTCATGCTGATGGCGTTAGCATGAATACTTACAAACAGGTTGGCGTTGGACCGTTCAGCAATCTGGACACGGGGTTCTAGATCCAGGTCACGATCATCCTGTCGAGTCAGCACAACTTGAATGCCTTGTTGCTCTAGCAGAGAGGCAACTTCCAGGGCGATCGGCAGCACAATATCTTTCTCGCGGATACCGTTAATGCCAATTGCACCTGGATCAGGACCGCCGTGTCCCGGATCGACTACCACGACAATGCGACTGTTGGGTACACCTGGCAAATCAGTGGGTGGATAGCCAGCACGGGGAGGCGTAACAGGAATTGGATTGCCACTAGGGGGGCGCTGACCTGCCCGTTGCAGTTCCAATGAAAGCAATTGTTGGCTGGGCTGATTGACTCCGCTAATGTTTACGCCAGCGGCAGGCTGCACCGAAATCACAACGGTGTCGTTGTCCTCTTGCCGTAGACGAACTCGTCGCAACGGGCTGCTCGCGTCTAATTGAGGACTGTCGACGTTATTAGCAAGTCTTGCATTCGGAATCGTAATTTGATAATCGGCCGTTGCTCGATCCCATCCGGATGTAAAAGTCAGTGGCTGATTCGCCTGAATCAACAGTTGAGAGTTGTTGCTTAGTTGAATACCTTCGATAGTGGCAGGTTCTGCGGGAGCAGCTTGAGCAACGGGAGGGGCAACGCTGGGGGGTTCGTCTTCTCTAGCAAAGCCGCTGGTCGGAATCAGCACAACTCCACCAAATTCGCTGGCTGTAGCTTCCCAATCGATGTTTGGATCGGATAGCTCAAGGGTGACTCTGGCAGTGGGTGGGTCAGATTCAAGTTGACTGATTTGAATTTGCTCTACGCCAAAACGACCTACCGGAATTTCGGCTGCCAGTTGAGATGAAACTGCGGTGTTCTCCAGGTCGAAATAGAGTTCACGACGGTTACGGCTGCGATCGACTTCAATTTCTGGTACTGCCCCGCTGGTGCGAAGGAAAAACCCATCAGGGGTCACTCGCACATTTTCTAGCTGAGTGGCTGCTCCTGAAACCGATGGAGAACTTTCTTGGGGAGTAGATTCACTGGGAGGCTGAGTGGTCACTGAGGGAGGAGATTCAACTCGCTCAGGTGTTGGCAGTTGCACTGTCCATTGGGTAGGTGTTGCCCCTCGTACCTGCACCTGCTGTGGGTCGAGCGTGTATCCAGGGTCAAGCTCAATCACAATGCGGGCAGTCTGTGCATCAAACTGTCCAACGCGTACCTCGCGCACCCCACCGCCTACAAGCTGACTCAAGTTTGAGTTGCCTAAGGTTGTTCCTGGTAGGTCGATCACTAACCGAGTTGGGTTAGAAATGAGTTGCGCCCTGGGCTGCACGCCGCTATCTGTGGTGAAGACGAGCTGATTCTGACTTGGATTAAAGCGCCAGAATTGCAGTCGAGCCGCCTCTGCTGGAGAAGCGATAATCAAAGCGCCCACAATACCCAGAAGACTGGGAATTATTCGTTCAAATCTCACGGTCTCAGGTTCTCCTCGTTGCTCTAGTCTCGTCGCTTGGATAGAGACGGTCGGTGTCTAATAGGTTGTTTAACGGTTGCTAATTGTCATTGTTGCGTTATCGTTGTTGGGCGGGATCGCCTCCGCTAATGTGTAGGAGTAGCTGAGGAATGGTTTGTAGGGGCGTCGATGAGGGGCTTGAGTTGGGCGATCGCTCTACCTTAGCAATTTCGCAATCAGATTCTGAACTATTTGGGATTTTAGAGTTACGATTTTCGATTGCAAAAGTTTTAATGAATTGGTGTTCTGACAATCTATCTGACGCACTGCTCTTTGACAAACTAGTCTGAAAGCGCAGTTTTCATCGTTAGAGTGAACTTAACCCGTAGCTAGCAATCGATTCATGTCGTAGCTGAATATACAGCATGAAACGGAGTTGGGAAACCGAATGCTAGGGTCTCGTCACTTCAACAGACAAATTGGGTGCTGGCAAAACATTGCAATGATTGTGCTGCTAGCGTTAGGTGAGTCAAGGTAAGTCACTAGTATTCCCAAACCTATTTCCGCTCAATCCGGAAAAAGAATGCGACCCTTTAAGGATCGCATTCTCTAAAAATCAACCTCTAAGAATCAGGTATTGCTATTGTTGCCTCTATTGCTTCATGCCCAACAGCTCTTGGGGCGATGCTAGAAGCTTGATTTTGACTGAGAGAATTTCTGACTGAGCGTTCAGCACAAATAGCCAGTTAACGTTCACGCTAAACACAGGGGTTTGTACTTTGCCGGTGATTTTGTAGTGAGTTCCGTCCTCCAGGGTCTCGAAGATGCCCTGACGCGGATGAAACTTCATTCCTTTTGCTTCTGCTTGTAGATAATTGGCGATCGCCTCTCCTCCAACCTGGTCTTCATCAAACGGAGGATGCATCACCCCATCTGCGGCAAATAAAGCAGCCGTTGCCTGAAAGTCTGTTGAATTTAGAGTCTCAAAATAGTGATAAATGACTGGTTCTGAGATACCTGAAATAGTTTGTTCAGTGGGTGAGATTGTCTCAGGCTTAACAGTCATTGCCAAGGCTCCTCAAGGTTTTTCCAGTTAGGGCTTCTTATACAGCATCTTGGTGCTGAGCATTAAGGCAAAAATATCAAACGGAACAGGCGATCGCTTGCTCCATCCGAGAGATCTTGCTAGTTCAGTGAGCTTCAACTGCATTTTGATGTTGAGGCGATCGCAGTTAAATCGAACCCTAATCAACCAACGGAGTGACAAACGCTAGCTTAGTATTAGCGCTGAGAATCCCATAGAAGTGGCTATTAGCGTTTAGCCAAGGGCATAACCTGAAGCTGCTCGTTATGAAACATTTACTTGCAACGTTACAGATCAGACGCGTTTAGAAGAATTATGGATTTAAACAGCCCTACTCCTGTCGCTCCCCCGGCTGTGGATTGCGCTTCCATCAAGCAAACAGCTCTGGATTTAGGCTTTCATAAGGTAGGAATTGCTGCTGTAGTGCCAGCACAAACCACCGGCAGTCCAACGGCAAAGCCTCTAGATGCTGCAAGTGACGAGGCTTTAAACCGCTGGTTAGCGCAGGGCTACCAGGCAGAGATGGACTGGATGAAAAATCCCAAACGGCAAGACATTCATCGGGTTATGCCCACCGCAAAGTCAGTCATCTGCGTGGCGATGAACTATTACACTCCTCACGTCCGCCCTGACGGTGAGGAGTATGCCAAAATTTCTCGCTACGGCTGGGGGCGAGACTATCACAAGGTGATGCACAAAAAGCTGAAGGCGCTGGCTAGCTGGCTAGAGGCTCAAGCTGAAGGGGTTCAGGCTCGACCCTACGCCGACACTGGTCCTGTCCAAGACAAGGTCTGGGCAGAAAGAGCCGGAATCGGCTGGATTGCCAAAAATAGCAATGTGATCACGCGGGAGTATGGCTCCTGGGTGTTTTTGGGAGAAGTGTTGACTAATCTGGAATTAGCAAGCGATCGCCCTCACACTCAGCACTGTGGCACCTGCACCCGATGTATTGAGGCTTGTCCCACGGGAGCGATTGCCCAACCTTTTGTCGTCGATGCCAACCGCTGCATTGCTTATCACACTATCGAAAACCGTGCTGAAGAATTGCCAGAGGCGATTGCCCCTCAACTCCAGGGCTGGGTTGCAGGTTGTGACATCTGCCAAGACGTTTGCCCCTGGAATCAGCGCTTTGCCCAACCTACGGATGTAGCTGAATTTCAGCCATATCCCCAGAATGTATCTCCAAAACTGACAGAACTGGCTGAACTTTCTGACGAGGAATGGGATCAGCGCTTCCCTGCGTCTGCCCTCCGCCGCATCAAGCCTGCCATGTTGAGGCGGAATGCAAGAGCAAGTTTGGGAGACTGTTGAAGCTGATTTTTATGCGCTTTCACTAGTCCCGCTTTCACTAGTCTCCCATCTATGAATTTTCTTCCCCGATCGCAGGTAGATGATTTAAGCTAGCTGAAAACCCTCGTAATTCTAGTCAAATTGTGCTTAAGCGTATTTCTTTGCTTTCCTTCCTGGTTCTAGCTGGTTTGTGGGGCGCTGCTCGACCAGTATATGGACAGGCTTTAGTTCCCCACATTGTGCCTTTAGAGGTTGAGCAGCTTGAGCAGCAGGGCTTAAGTTTGGCCCAAGAAGCAGCACAGCTTGCACAGTTTCAGCAGTATGAACCAGCGTTGTCCAGAGCGCAGCTTGCCACTCAGCTGGCTCCCGAAAATGCTCAAATTTGGTCATTGCTAGGAAGTCTCTACCTGACCCCCGAAACGCTAGATCTAAACAAGGGCATTTCGGCTTTGCAGCGGGCGCGGCGGCTAGACCCAGAGAATGCAGCAATTTTGTTTGCGCTTGGCTCAGCTTACTTTCAACTAGAAGACTACAACCGTTCGGTGGAATACCTGCGGTCGGGGTTGGCGCTTGACGCGGAAGTGCCAGGTGCGCTGTTTGACCTGGGCAATGCTTACTACAAGCTAAATCAGTTTGACCAGGCGATCGCCCAATACGAAAGAGCAGTAGAGCTAGACGAGGCATTCTGGCCTGCTACAAACAACATTGGCTTGGTTCTGTATGAAATGGGCGATGTTGAAGGGGCGTTAGAAAAATGGCAGGCAGCCTTAGAAGTTGATGCAAACCAGCCAGAGCCTCAGTTTGCGATCGCCGTCGTGACTTACGGTCAGGGCAATGTAGAAGCGGCCGTTCAGCAAGCAGAAACCGCTCTCCGCCAAGATGATCGATACGCCGATGTAGAATTTTTGCGAGAACAGCTTTGGGGCGACCGCTTGCTCAACGATACTCAAGCCCTCCTGCGACTGCCTCAACTTCAGGCGACTTTAGCTCAACTCAGCGGCACTAGTGCAACGACCGTCGAAATTGTGCCAGGTGGGGCTATTCCTGTACCCGACGGTACAGTGCCAAACCAGTCTACTCCTCCCCAGTAATACTATTCCTATAAGAAGGGGCATCCCGCAGGGCGGGATGCCCCTTCTTAAGAGCTATTTGTACAAAGAGAGGGCGTGGGCTAAGCCC
>NZ_JACJPC010000083.1:0-159340 GCF_014695875.1 Leptolyngbya sp. FACHB-541
CAACACTCATCTAGCTTATTTACACTGCGGTCTGGACGAATCGCATGGCAGGAGGGTAGAAACGAAGGGCATCCTTGGAGAGCACATCGGTTGATTTTATCCTGTGCTGTAGATACCGATACTTGGACTCAAGAAGGTACAGAACAAATCCGGCAAAGAAAAGCTAATGAATGTACAAAAGTTATTGCTGGTACTAAAGCTAAAGAGAATTTGAACGAGAACCAGGAAGCGTTCATTAGAAAACGGGAAAGGATGCTAGCTCTGCTTGATAGTCCATTTCCTCGTCCCAACCGCCTTCTTTACCAAGGGCAGCCATCAATCCTAGCAGCGGTAAGCTATGGACTTGATAAACCTGCTACTCTCGCAATCGTCGATATTAGAACTGGAAAGGCTATCACCTATAGAAGTATCCGCCAGCTGTTAGGAGAGAATTATAAGCTTCTCAATCGATACCGTCTGCGACAACAGCGCAATGCTCATGAGCGACACAACAATCAGCAAAAAGGTGCATTCAATCAACTTAGAGAATCTAATGCAGGAAAACATTTAGACCGTTTAATAGCTCATGAAATTTTAGCAATCGCTCAAAAACATCAAGTTAGCAGTCTTGTGTTGCCCGACCTCGGCAATATTCGAGAGGTTATCCAAAGTGAGATCCAGGCTAGAGCAGAGCAAAAAATTCCTGGCTCCATAGAACAACAGCGACAATATGCCCTTCAGTACCGTGCAAATATCCATCGTTGGAGATACGCTCAACTGAGCGAGTTTATCCAAAGCCGAGCTGCTCAAATTGGCATCTCTATCGAGATCGTGAAACAACCACTTGTAGGAACTCCCCAAGAAAAAGCCAAAGACTTAGCGATCGCAGCCTACCAATCTCGAAAATAAAACTACTTGCAATCAGTTCAAATGTACTGTATAAATTAGATGCGCCATAGTTCATGCCAGAAATGGTCTCTGTGCTATTGCTAAAAGGCTAGTTTGACTATTGGAAGGTGGTCATGCTTTCTGGCTTTGGTTAACTGTCCACCTCGAAGTTGGGTGCGCTCCCAGCAAGAAGGTGCGGGTTTACCGCAGTGGTGGTTAACCGTTCTCACCTCCGAGCAAGGAGGAATCTACCTTAACCCTTAAAATTTGGCAAACCGAAGCAAGGGCAAAAATCCTGGAAGGTTTGACAGTTCATATTTAGTCAACGTTTCAAGGATTTTTCACCAGTTGAAGGCGCTTTTGAGTTTCTCAAAAGCCGACTTAGAAAGGAGGTTTGCCAAAAGCGTAGCTGAAAGCTTTAGTGGAATTGATTTTCCAGCACTCCAGTTGCGATCGGCATTTCGGCATTAGGCAGATTGAAAGATGATTTGAGGTTTTTGTGGGAGGGTGGCGCTTACACAGTTGCGATCGGCATTTCGGCATTAGGCAGATTGAAAGCATCAAGCACATCAGCTTGCATCCTTATCCCAGTGCAGGTTGCGATCGGCATTTCGGCATTAGGCAGATTGAAAGGACTAAGGAACCTCCGAACGCCCTAGCATTTGTTAGGAGTTGCAATCGCCATTTTGGCATTAGCATTTTGGCATCAGGCAAATTGAAGATTGAGGTTTAGAAGAATTTGATGAAGCTGGTTTCTTCTAAGGGAAAACTTACGCTAAAGTTTTGTACAGGGTAGATTGAAAGGCGCACCTTGTTCGGGATTGTTAGCTTCAACTCTCAGTAGAGTTGGTCTCATGGCTGTCAAAAAGTACAGTGACAATAAAGCGTTAACGACCAGGTAAAGGTGTTTGACGACAGTAAAGTGTTAACAGTGACATGAATTTGCTAACGATGACATGAACTTGTTAACGATGTCAAATAAAGTGTTATTCGATGTCCATTAAAGAATTAATTTCCACTTTAAAGCGATAACTTCACTTTCGGAAGTGGGCGCATAATTAGCTTCAAAGCTCCATTCAATAAGGCTTTGAAGCTAATTATGCGTCTTTTTGTCTTGTCAACGATCTTTAAATCAAACTACTTCCCAAATTTGCAACCATCATTATATTCTTTAAATCAAACTACTTCACTTTTTATAGTGTCTCAGGAGGACTTTTAGGTATATGGAAAACGACTCAGAAAATTGCCGTGCTGCTGACGGTTTGGGACTAGAACGGGCACAACAGGGCAATCCCCCTATGCTTCTTAATGAAGTTTCAAATGAGCTTCAGCAGGAGATCGACCTAATTGACGCTATTCTTCAAGCACCTGACAAAAAGGCTCGAAGGGAAGCTATTCTTCAGGCCGCCGAAACGCTCGGAAAGACCACCCGAACCATACGGTCGAAGATGAAAAACGTTCAGGATGAGGGAGTTGCTATTCTTGCAGTTGGTCGTAAAGACAAGGGGCAGTTTCGCATTCCTGAGCAGTGGTTCAAATTTATCGTAAAGATTTACGAGTGGGGACAACGAGAAGGTTCTCGAATCAATACAAGAGGGGTTCATGTTCATTTAGTTGCCCTAGCATCTCAAGGAGAAGCATTACGGGATAAGAAATACGCCAATGGATTTAAGGGCTATCCAAAAGTACTTGAAGATTTAATAGTGGGAAAGCATCCCTCTCATCCAACTGTTTATAAAGTTGTTAATTTTCATCTCGAACAAACAAATAAGAATGTTCGTCACCCCGGTTCACCTGCGGAAGGACAAATTATTCAAACTACTGAAGGAATTATAGAACTGACTCACAGCAACCAGGTTTGGCAATGTGATCACACTAAACTTGACATTCTGCTGGTCGATGCTGACAGGGAAGTAATTTTGGAGTGGGATGATGACAAGAAGAAAGACATTCTTGGTCGTCCCTACTTAACCTTGATTATGGATAGCTACTCCGGCTGTGTTGTAGGGTTTTATTTGGGCTTTGAAGCCGCAGGTTCTCATGAAGTGGGTTTAGCCTTACGTCACGCTATATTGCCTAAGCAATATGGGTCAGAATACGAACTTCAGCAGGAATGGCAAGTTTTTGGGAAGCCAGTGATTTGGTTAACCGATCGGGCTAAGGAATTCAAATCCAATCACCTGAAACAAATATCGATGCAGCTAGGCTTCAAACGCCGTTTGAGGGCTTTTCCATCAGCAGGTGGGTTGATTGAATCTATTTTCGACAAGATTAATAAGGAACTCTTATCTCATCTTCCAGGCTATACTGGGTCGAACGTTAAAGAACGTCCCAAGGAAGCTGAGAAGTACGCTTGTCTGACGCTTGATGAGCTAGAGAAGCTGTTGGTAAGATACTTTGTTGATCATTACAACCAACACGATTATCCAAGAGTAGCCAATCAAAAGCGGGTGGAGCGATGGAAAGCGGCACTCTTAGCAGACCCAGAGGTACTGAGTGAACGTGACCTTGACATCTGCCTCATGAAGACTGCTAAATGCAAAGTTCAAAAGCATGGCAGTGTTCAATTTGCGACTTTAGTGTATCAGGGAGACTGTTTAGTAGACTATGAGGGAGATTACGTCTCTCTTAGGTATGATCAACGCAACATCCTTACACTTTTAGCTTATACGTTCCCAAAACATGATCGACCAGGAGAATTGATTGGTGCTGTTCATGCAAGAGATGAAGAGAAGGAGCAGCTTTCTCTGGAAGAACTGGAGTGGACAAAGCGAAAATTGAAGAAACAGGGTAAGGAGGTTGACCGTAACTCAATCTGGGCTGAACGGCTAGGCTTGTATGGGTTTGTGGAGGAGAAGCGGAAATCCAAGCGGCAGCGTCGTAGAAAAGCTCAGCAGCAACATAGCCAAGAAACTAATCAATCGCAGGTGGTTGAGCTATTTCCTCAAAACGTTGCTCCTGAGAATCAGCCGGAGGTTCAGGAAAATATAGCCTCTACTGCTGATCAACACCAAACTGATATTGTAGAGTCTACATATACACCAGCAAGTTCAGAGTCGATCGCACCTGATGTTGTTGCCTACGATTGGAGTCAACTTTTAGAGGATAACTGGTAGATTTCAATGGTGCAGTCTAACGCAGTTCCACAACCAGGAAATGAGGCTAGGCAAGCAGCGATCGAGCCTCAAACTATTGCAGTACCGCAACCTGCACCAGTTCGACCTTTTGCTGAACCCGATCGATCGCCTGAAGTTCAGCAGGAGGTCGATCGGGTTCGCAGTAGCGATACTTATCGGCATGTATCTCGTGATGTAGCGTTGTTCAGTTGGCTCAATTCACAACGAGATTCACGATCGAATGGGTACATCGTTGGGGCTAATTTTGCAGATTTACGGAAAGCTTGTCAGTTTTATCGACTTCAATATGTTCGGAGAAAAGGTGTTCTCTACACAATTCCAATGCCGATTGCCTATGCCGAAGTTGAACAGCACGGTTCTCCGATTGATCTGTTTATCGCCATTCTGGAATCACTTGGAAGCCCATTTGCAGAGATTGGACCGCTAAAAGATATTAGATCACGTACTTTAGGTACACTCAAATCTTTTGGAGTCAAAATTCTGATTGTTGGTAATGCAGATTGTTTATCGTATGAATCCTACAATGAGCTTGTACGGCTTACCTGGAAGTTAAAAATTCCAGTGATTCTTGCAGGCTCACTGTACCTGAGTGAAATCTTTAGTAATTTCCTGAAGCGTCGGGGTAAGCGGTATAGGGATATCTACAACAATTTTCTAGACTTTCACGAGTATCAATCTTTTCAAAAGGGTGAGATTCAGCAGTTAGTTGCAAGTTGGGAGAACCAAGTGCTGAATTCTTGGACTCAAAAACTGGATTTAATTAGTATTGCTGGTGTTCCTGATTTTCTTCACCATCGCTGTGAAGGACAAGCAGAACCACTGTACGAAATTCTCCGCAAAATAGCAGTTTTTAAGTTAGATAACCCTTCTTATCAATTTAATAAAGCCAATATTGAGAAGATGCTTTCGTCGAGAATGATACCGAATCGATCTTAGAAAAGATCAGTTCACAAAATTCTTTGGCTCTGGATTTGCAGAACCAGGTCTGGATGGGCACTGTATGGAAAACGACGAGTTTGATTTACCGCGTTGGTGTCCTGAACCCCACGAGGGAGAGAGTATTGCCAGCTATCTCGTGCGTTTTCGTTCTCAAGAAATTACCCAAATATCTGCACCTAGTAGCTTTAGTAAAGCGATCGGATTAGGGATCGCATTAACTCGGTGGGAAAAGTTCCGCTTCAATCCTTTTCCAAGTGCTGAGGAAATAGAGAGGTTTTGTAGCTTTGTGGGCTTAGAAGTAGAAAAATTCGTTGCTATGCTTCCACCCCAAGGGGAGCGAATGAAGTTAGAACCGATCCGGTTGTGTGCGGCTTGCTATGCAGAAGCTCCCTATCATCGACTTGAATGGCAGTTTCAGTCAACGGCAGGGTGTAGTCAGCACAGGCTTCGTCTCCTTTCAAAGTGTCCTGGGTGTGAAAAACCCTTTACAATTCCTGCTTTGATGATAGAGGGGAAATGTCGGTGTGGAATGCCTTACAAGAGAATGGTGAAGAGGCAAAAGCCCTATTAGCCTTTTTTGCTGTATTTTGCTCCAGCGTGGTTATAGGGTAAGAAGTAGCCGTGCTACCTTTTGTGAATCAAGGGGCCTAAGTACATTGCGGCAAAGTAGTCTTGCAAGTATTTGTGGATAAATCGATAACGTCCTCCAATGCGTTGAAGGAAGAGACGTTCGGTACTGTAGTTAAGAAAACGGGCATAGTTCCAGGGAATTTGCTTATTTTGGTACAGCAGTAGGCGAAGAGCAAGGTGTTTGATGCATACTTTTCCACCGAAAACCAGCCCCAGAGCTAGCCCCAAAATCAGCCCTAGAATTAGCCCGCCAGTCGAATCGGTTAAATTGCCCGTTGAACTACTAATTACTGCAAAAAACAGTCCCAAAACCAGCCCACCACCCAGTCCAAAAATTACAGAATTTTTAGACGAACGCCTAATTCCCTGATTTGGACTAATTTTTAGTTCTACTGTCTCTCTAACTAATCCAGAAGTTAGCCCAACAATTAACCCAAATATTGACCCAACACTCAAACCATCACGCAACCCAATAATTAGCCCATCACGCAACCCAAAAATTAACCCAATACTCAAACCGATCATTGGACCAAAAATTAGCCCAATGATTAGTCCATTGTGTAGAAAACTGTGCCAAGACCACTTCAAAGTTTCTACAGGTTTAACATCAGCATATAGCCCACCGATTAGCCCAAAAATCAATCCAAGAATCAGCCCAACAATCAGCCCAACAATTCGCTCACCACTCAACCAACAAAAGAATGTAAGAATCAGCCCAACAATCAGCCAATCGTGTAAAAAACTGTGCCAAGACCATCTTGAGGCTTTTTCACGTTTAACATCACTAATCAACCCAACACTTAGTTTGCCAATTAGCCCACCAACCAGCCCACCAATTAGCCCACCGACCAGTCCACCAGCTAGTCCAAAAATTAGCCCAACAATCAGCCCAAGGATTAGCTCAAGAACTAGCCCTACGGGTAACTCAGCACTTAATACACCGATCACCCCACCCATTAGCCCAAAAACTAACCCAAAGATTAGCCCAAAGATTAGTCCAAAAATTGACTGGTATAGCCATTCTTGCCTCCTTGGCAGCATTAAAGGCTGTAGCTCCTCAATTAGGAACTCAGTCTGCGATCGCACTTCCATCTGGCGAGCCATCCAGATCAACCATCCTCTGGTTTCCCTAGCGGTAGGGGACTTACGTTTGCCATAAGCCCGACTCTCAAATTGACGATGCAGCATCCGCTCAACATAGGCATCTAGCAGAAACTGGAGCGGGTCACTAGCATTCTGGAGTTGCTGCCACTGCTTATCTGAATTTTGGGGATAAGTTAATAGGGCGATACTTAGCAGGAGAGGCGATCGCACTAGGTTTAATAGATCTGGATGCTGGGAAAGTATCCGCCATAGAAGAGGGCGATCGAGCTGGGTCAGGTAGGCTTGGATTTGTTCATCGCTTAGCTCCTTCAGACAAATCGCTCCATTCAATTTCAGCCGATTAGTCAAGTTCCCGTATTCTGCTAATCGACTACAAACTGTGATATAGAGAGGCGAAGATTCTGAACTCAAGAACTCATTAATACGAATAATGCAACTTTCCTGCCGTTCAGATGCAACCTCATCTAACCCATCCAGCAAGGGCAGCAATTTGCGATCGCTGACCCACTGGCGAGCCAGTTTCAGGCTTACTCCATACTTTAATTTCAGTTCTGCAACTATCCACTCTCGAATTGGTTGCTTTTCATCTTTCCAAGTGGATAGGTTCAGGATGATAGGAATTGGCTGATGAACGTCTGCCTGCGATCGCTCCAGCAGAACCTTTGCCAGATCTAGTAGGGTTGTGGTCTTCCCGGCTCCTGGTTGCCCCAGAATCAGCAGCTTTCCCGTGATAGCAGGGGCATCGAAGACTTGGGCAATGGTCTGATCGGTTGGAAGAGGAGTCGGAGGTTTTAAGCCAATGCGGAGTTCTCGCTCCCAAGGGCGGTTGACCTGCTCTGGCTGCGTTTCCTTCTCCAAGTTAATTAGGACAGCATAATGAAGGGATTGCTCTAAGCGAGAAACAACCTCATCTTCTACAGCTCGTAGCAGCAGCAGTTCCTCACAGGGACGGGTGGGAGCTTCTCGCCCCTGAAGCAGGACATTTCCTTGAACTTGCTCAATGTTGATCTGATCCCGTCCCCGATTGTCGTACTGTCGGCTCATTATTAGGAACCGCCGATTGTAGGGTTACCCTGAATAGTTTCTATGTTGATCTGATCACGACCGTAATTGCTATAAGCTCGATTGGAAACTGACTGGTTCTGAATATTGATTATCTGCTGAGCCACTTGCCGAATATCAGCCGCAAATGCTTCATCCTCCATCATTTCCAGATCTAGGTACTTGCTGACTTTATCAAGGGTAGCTGGAGTCCCTTGAGTTTCTACCTCTACAAGAGCGGCTTCGGCTCGCGAATTGCCCTTAAACTTAGCTTGGATTTTGTCCCGTAAACTCTTGACGAGACTCCCGGTGGCTTCTAGGGATTTCTTTGCCAATTCCCCTGCCCCAGATTTAACGAATTCATCGAAGGCGAGTTTTGCAATGGCACTTGCAGCTAATGCAGTGGCAGGATCCATAGCAGCAATTTTAGATAAGGGTTAAAAATTACGAGTGGAACAAAAAGCTTCCTCTGCTATAGCACAACCTATCCAAGAAGAGATAAAGCTAGCAAAAAACTTTACCTTTCTAGCATCTGATGAAAAAACAGCTTAAATAACATCTTCTACCTCAATTCCGTACTGAATGAAAAGATCGGAGATTGTGATATTTAATGCTGCTGCCAGCTTTTCAATATTGTCAAGGGACGGGTTGACCTCCCCTCGTTCAACATCCGAAATATAAGTTCGATGTAGCTCAGCCAGTTCTGCCAGCTCTTCTTGAGAAATATCTAACTCTCGCCGTCGCCGCCGGATCGCTTTGCCAAATCGTTGCCTGATGGGTTGTTTGCTACTTTCCGTCACCGCACAATACTCATAGAATGCGGATGACAGGTCTACAGGCAACAGACTAAGTTTTGTAGTCTTTGGGCTACAATTTAGCCAATCGCTTTTACACAACCAAATGACGATTCAAATTACGCTGGAACGGCGACAGTTCCGGCTGTATCCTACGGAGCGCGCTCTCGCTAAAGCTTCTGGGAGTAGAGATGCTGCACGCCTCCAATTGGAATCTCAACTCGAAGGCAGACAACTCCCCTATAACCCGGATGATCCTATCTCGATCGAGGAAGATTCACTGAAATGGATGGTTCGTAAATACTCCGAGCAGCTAATGTACCAACCGCTGGAGGAGATGCAGTACTGGTTCACCCATTCCAGCGGTGTGTTCCTAGAACCTGGTTATCCTCCTCTGTTCTACAGCCAGGCAGGAAAGGAGTCGCTATCAGCTAACAAAAGTGCAGTTGCAGGGGTAGGTGAAGGAATCGCTGGTTATTTGATGCAGCGGTACTATCGTGCTCATAAGCTTGCTAGACCTAACCAGGACTACCCTGACATTGTGATGGAGGGAAACGGCAACACCTATCTTGTGGAGTCCAAAGCGACTACTAGCTCTCTTAAAAGGATTAAAACTGTGCTTGAGAAAGAGCTAATTCGCATGACTATTCACACTGCTACCTGCGCTGGATTAGATACTAGACCCGTCATAGGTGTCTTGATGGGTACTGTCTTAGTTGATGAATTGCACTACCACTGCTGTATTACAGAGGTTAGAGCATGAGGTTCAAAGTTCTATCCCAGGAAGAGTTTGTCCTACGTGAGATCGTGAAATTGGTCTGCTACCTTAAAAAGCAGCAATTGGAGGACTACAGCAGCAGCTTGGAGTGGAGCTTAGTTGAATTGGTGCGAAGTTCAATGCGGCAACTTGCCCAGAGTGGCAAGTTTCGTAGAGACAGTACGCTTTTAGAAGCTGCGATCGAGGAGACCAATACAGAGATACAGGAACGTCTGAAAAAGGACAGAATTGACTTTGACTTTGACCCTTACTTTGCCATTGTCCGAAGAACACTGAAAGCTCTTGCTAAGGAGATGATCGAGTTAGGGGTGGAGTTAGGAAAATCTAGGAAATCGAACCGTATTGGTGAGCGACAAAAATTTGTAAGCGAAGCGCAAACTCCCTTTGAGGTGATTGAGCTAGGGCTACGCAATGCTATTGAAGGTTTAGTCGCTTTACCACTTGCAAAGGAATGTGTACTTGATCTAGAAAGAATTAAGCAAGATTACTCTGTGGAGGGTGAATGGTGCCCCTTTAGAGTCAGCACTGGCAATTTGAAATTTATAGTGGATGACGACGGAACGATTTCTATTTCATTGAGGAATCCTTCAGAAACAGTAGTTAAAGAAGCGAAAGAAGTACTGATAGCATTGGCAAGCCAAGTGTACGTAGGGAATTAGCTTAGCGTTGCGAGAATAATTTTCAGCGGTTGCGACGATTTTGGGGCGCGTTTAAGACATGGGGGCAAGAGTCTGAACAGGTGTGTGCAGTTTGACCCAGAAGGCAGCCTAGATGTGCTGTACGGAGCTAGAGCTTGCAACTTTCCAGTAGAAGCCGCGCAACTAGAGTAGAGGCAAAATAAAAGATCCAGCATTTCTGCTGGGTCGGATGTTTTCATGTAATTCAGAGTTCCCTCGGTAGGGGAAGAAGTAACAGACAACTGCCTTGCTGGGCCAAGTGTCAAAAAGTACTGAGGCTTCACGTACTCTTCATCGTTTTTAGTTCTGATGCTCGTGAATGTGCTGGTTATTTTGGGCAGGTTGAAAATGTCCAGGAATTTTAATCAGCATGAAATTTTTCTACACCCTATGCAATTTCTACTGGAACAGTCTTGATAGACTGCTGGGCGATCGAAAGACCTCCACCAAGCTTTTAGCCAAGATTCTGATCACTATAGCGGTATGCGTGTGGACTCCTACTGCTTTGCTAGCTTCAATCGTTAGGTCGCAAACTGAACCATCAGCTACAACAGCGGCAGAAACACCAGTGTCAGAAGCTACCACCGTCCCTGAACCTGTTCAAAGTCCATCTGAAGTAGCCCAAGCTGAGTCTGTGCCTGATCCTCAAGAAACCGTAGAAACCGAGACAGCACCCAATCCCTTCAATTTTCCCCGTTCAACTTGCGGTGATAGTTCATCTGGTTCAGATGACACTTGGTATCCGGTCTTTGTTGACAGCGGCAACTTAGAGTCTATCCGCAATAGCTACTGCGCTGATGCAGTGGCGACAAAGCGTGAAGATACAGGAGTTGAAACTGTTCAACTAGCAAGCTTCACCGATCGCAGTAGAGCAGAAGAGTTTGCTTCAGCAGTCAAAGGAGAAATTGGACAGCCATCACTGCCTGAAGAACCAGAAACACCATCCGCTAGCCAAACTCCATCAGAAGCAGTTAGTTCAGTCGAACAAAGCTGCGACCCTTCATATCCTGGAATCTGCATCTCGCCTAATGAAGGTGATTTGAATTGTGGAGATATCCCTTATCGACGGTTCCAGGTGTTACCTCCTGACCCACATGGTTTTGATAGAGAAGGGGACGGAATTGGCTGCGAATCGTAGTTGCCTAGCCAAATTTTCTATGGCACTCGAAAGGTGTGAGAAATTGAGTGTAGCTTGTTGAGGGGGCACTCCTAAAGGTGGTCATTTGGTGTCTTTGCCATGTCTATCTGACCACTGAAATCGAGTACTGGTCTCAGTGGCGATCGTTGCACTACTAGCGAAACTGGGAAGCTAGAGTCGGAGGATGCTTCTACAAACTTATAAGGACATTAGATGCTGAGTAAAGAGCAAATTGCTGAGATACTTTGCAGAACAAGGCTTTGATTGAGGGTCAGGACTATAACATCTACTCCATCCAACCGCTCAACGGTTTTTCAAAGTACTTGTTCTTCTATTAAGAACCAACAGTTAGACTCATATCAAAGCATTTAGCTTCTGAGAATACTATGAGTCGGGATGCTCTGGTTGTTGGGATCAATAGTTACGCTAATCTGTCCAACCTCTCTGCTCCCTCGGAGGATGCTGAGGCGATCGCCCAACGCCTAGAGCAAGACGGTGACTTTCAGGTGAAGCGACTGCCTGAAACGGTCAAAGATGGCAAGCTGCAAGTCGGCAAACAAACTCAAGTCACCCTACGGGAATTGCAGGAAGCACTGAAGCAGCTTTTCAAACCCGACAGCAAGCAGATTCCTGACAGTGCCTTGTTTTACTTCTCAGGTCATGGCTTACGGGTGGATTTAGGAGTCCAGGAAGGTTTTCTAGCAACCAGCGACATTAATCCTGAATTCAACTTCTTCGGGTTGCCCTTGCGATGGTTGCGGCAAATTCTAGATGAAAGCCCCATTCGGCAACAGATTGTCTGGCTGGACTGCTGTCACAGCGGAAGCTTAGTCAACGTTGCGGAAGCTGACCCAGGAGAACGGGGGCAAGCGCGCGATCGCTGCTTTATTGCTGCCTCCCGTGACTTTGAAACCGCTTGGCAGGATACCAACAGTACCTACAGCGTTCTGACCAAGGAGCTACTAGCAGGACTTGATCCGACTCGCCACCCCAACCGCTGGGTAACAAATTACAGTCTGGTAGATTTTCTCAACCAAGGGCTGCAAGGGGCAACCCAACGCCCTGTCTTCACCAACTTTGGAGAACCAATCAACCTGACTCGCTCCTGGCGAGAGACAGAAGCGATCGCAACAGCACCCTCTGAATCAGATATCTGTCCCTATAAAGGACTGCGGTATTTCGACTGCAACGAAGAGGACCCTAAGTACTTTCATGGACGAAGGGCACTGACTGACCAGCTCCTCGATCACGTCAGGCAAAGCAATTTTGTGGCGATCGTCGGTGCCTCTGGTAGCGGTAAGTCTTCAGTATTACGGGCAGGACTGCTCCATCAACTGAAACAGGGGCGACGGCTTTCGAGCAGCGACCAGTGGAAAATTTGCATTATCTTGCCGGGAGAACACCCACTTCAAGCTCTGGCTCAAGCCTTTGTCGATCCAGAAGCGTCAACGCTGGATCGGGCTGAGCAACTTGGCAAAGCTGAGGGTTTGCTGAAAGCAGGTGCAGACGGACTGCGGCGGCTCATACAGGTGTCAGGGGCAAGTCGAGTGGTGCTGGTAGTAGATCAGTTTGAGGAAGTGTTCACCCTCTGTCACGATTCAGCAGAACGTCAGCAATTTTTTCAATGTCTGCTGAGGGCTTTGGAAATTACCCCACAGCTCTGTCTAATTGTGGCAATGCGGGCTGACTTCTTTGGTAAGTGTCTAGAGCAGGAGTACAGTGGGTTGGCTCAACGGATTCAGCAGAACCTGGTATCGGTCACGCCCATGAGCGCAGCAGAACTAGAAACCGCCATTTTAGAGCCTGCTCGTCTCGTGGATCTGACCGTAGAACCAGAACTGGTTAGCCAAATCATTCAAGATGTAGCGAACGAACCCGCTAGTCTACCGCTAATGCAGTATGCGCTAACGGAACTGTGGAAGCAGCGGTTAGACAACCAACTTAAGCTCAGCCCCTATATCCAACTGGGAGGTGTGAGTGGAACGCTGCAAAAGCGGGCAACAGCAGTCTATGAGCAGCTATCCCCAGATCAACAACAGACTGCTAAGCACATCTTTCTAGCACTGACTCAACTCGGTGATGAAACTGCCGATACGCGCAGACGGGTGCTGAAGCAGAATCTGGTCACTGCTCAGCACCCCACTGAGCAAATTGATGCGGTGGTCAAACGACTGGCAGATGAAAATTTAATTGTGACCAGCGAACTGGTCGGTAAGAGTACAGATCAGGCACGTTTAGCAGTAGTGGATGTTGCCCATGAAGCCTTAATTCGACACTGGCCGCTATTACGTCAGTGGTTAGAGGTCGATCGCGACTATCTGAGACAAAAACAGCGAATTGAAACGGCGGCAGAAGAATGGCAGCTTAGAGACAACCCTAATGATTACCTATGGCAGGGCAAACTGCTTTCAAAAGCCGAAGCATTTCAGCAGAAACAAGCTGCAACTTTTTCACTATCTACAACAGCGGAACGATTTATTCAGCAGAGTCTGCACCAACGGCGTAACAATCGCTTAAAGTTAGTCGTTCTGGGCTTAATTGCTCCTTTGAGTCTAACAATCTACGTTGGCTTTCGACTTGCAGAATACTTTAGGCTGCGCCCCCACTGGGAAACAGTCAACTCCCACACTGAAGACAACCCAGCATCAGGACCTGCTCTGGTCAGAGCGTTAGAAGCGCTGAACCAATCTAGACAATCACTAGAAGGAATTTACCTCAGCACCGCCAACCTCAGCGGTGCCAACCTCGGCGGTGCTGACCTCGCTGAGTCCGACTTCAGCAGTGCTGACCTCAGCGAGTCTGACCTCTTCGACGCTGATCTCCGCAACGCTAACCTCCGCTCCGCCAACCTCTTCGAGGCTGACCTCAGCGATGCCAACCTCAGCGATGCCAACCTCTTTGACGACTTCCGCGACGATGACCCTAGCGGTGCCAACCTCGCTGAGTCCGACCTCAGTGGTGCCGACCTCAGCGAGGCTGACCTCCGCAACGCCAACCTCAGCGGTGCCGACCTCAACGGTGCTAACCTCAGCGAATCCGACCTCAGCGACACTATAAGTTGGACAGAAGAACAACTGAGAGCCGCGAAGCTCTGTCAAACTCTGCTTCCAGCAGGAACGAACTTGGACCCTAACCGAGACTGCAAAGAATTGGGTACAGAGCCTGAAACTCTTAAGTGATGCGATCGCCTCATTATCACTCGACGAAATTCAGGTAAAACCGATCGCTTCTACTTTTTGCGCCTTGAGAATAGCCCAATGCTCGAAAAAATGAGCACATTGGCTAGCATTTCCCACCAAGTACATCCCCATCGACTCGTACAAACTTCAGCAGTAGCAAGCAGTATCAGCACATCTACTTTCATCCATTGAATTAAGTCTATGGGTTACGCCGAGCGATCGCTAGGGCAAGGGGGCGATCGCCTACTCCGTCTCATCCTTCCATCCACACCCACATGTCCATAGAGCAAGCTGTTGATCCTGAGAACGCGCCTGCCCGCACTGAGGGCATTTGCCCGTAAACAAGGGATGCCACATGAGCAGTTCTAGCTGCTGGGCACGAGTCCAGCGCTGGGGAGGTTGAGGAACTAGCTCTTCAGAGTAGGTAGCGGGTGGGGTAGACATGGAGGAATGAAGGCGATCGCTCTATCAGATGAACGCTAAGTTACTGCATTGCTGCATTGTTCCCAAAGCAGTAGGGCATTCTGAGTAAAGTTTAGGTGACATCTCAGACCTCCTATGGCTACCTTAATTCCAGCCTTCAGCTCTCGTTCCCAATACATGACACCCGGAGAGCGGCGGCTTGCCCAGAGACTTGAACAGAAACTAGAAGACGATTATCTGCTCTGGTACGATGTCCCGGTCGGTGAAAAGCGGCTGCATCCAGACTTCATCCTCCTGCATCCGTTACGAGGATTGATTGTTCTGGAGGTTAAGGACTGGAAGCTTGACACCATTGGGCAAATCAATCCAGTTTCCGTCACGCTACTGACTGTCAACGGAGAGGAGAGGGTCAAGAACCCCGTAGCTCAAGCAAGAGGGTATGCCTTAGCCGTGAAGCAGGAACTAGAACGAGATCATCTGCTGGTGGAGTCAGCAGGGCACTACAAAGGTAAGCTTGCTTTCCCCGTTTCTCATGGGGTAATTCTTGCTAACATCACCCGCAAGCAGTTTGAATCGGTCGAGGGCTTAAATGAAGTCCTTGAGCCGAACCTGGTCATCTGTCAGGACGAGATGTATGAAAGTGTCGATGCAGGGGAGTTTCAGCAACGCCTCTGGAACTTCTGCACCTACAAATTTGGCGAACCGCTAACCCCTACCCAGATCGACCGCATCCGCTGGCATCTGTTTCCAGAAGTGCGAATTAGCGATCGCCCACTTGAAAGGGAGACATCCCAACCCGAAGCACTGGCTGTGCCCGACGTTCTTCGAGTGATGGATCTCTATCAGGAGCAGCTTGCTCGAAGCTTGGGCGACGGTCATCGCGTGGTGCATGGTGTAGCAGGTTCAGGCAAGACGCTGATTCTAGTCTACCGTTGCCTTCACCTTGCCCAACAAAGCGGTAAACCAATTCTGGTGCTGTGCTTTAATGTGACGCTGGCAGCCAAACTGCGATCGATGCTTCACGAAAAAGGGGTAGGCGATCGCGTCACCGTGCGCCACTTTCACGGCTGGTGTGGTGATCTGCTCCAGCAGTATGGGATGGCAAAACCTAGCTACAACCAGTTTCAGGGCGATGAATACGTTAGGGAACTGGTCAGGCGCGTAATTGGGGCAGTTGACAGCGGGAAAATCCCAGCGGGTCAATACGGAGCAGTCCTAATCGATGAGGGGCACGATTTCAGACCGGAATGGTTGAAGCTTACAGCCCAGATGGTAGATCCCAAAACGAGTTCATTCCTCCTGCTCTACGACGACGCTCAAAATCTCTACGGGGAAAAACGAGCTAAGAAATTCAGCTTCAAAAGCTGTGGCATTCAGGCTCAGGGGCGAACAACTATCTTCAAGATCAACTATCGCAATACGGCTGAGGTGCTGACAGTTGCCTACCAGTTTGCCAGAGAAGCAATGCTGCCAACCGATGGGCAGGAGGAAGATACCCCCATGCTGGTGAAACCTGAAAGCTCAATGCGTCATGGTGCAAAGCCTGTACTAATACGGCTACCCAACTTTAAGCAAGAGATAGACTACCTGGCTGAGCGATCGCAGCAGTTCCACGAACGGGGGACACCTTGGAACGAGATGGCAATCGTCTACCGCTCTAAGTTTATGGGCGATCGCATCTGTAGCCAATTGAAGCAAGCTCAGATCCCGGTGGAGTGGGTCAATGAAAATGGCAACAGCCGAGACTTCAAGCCAACTGAGCAGAGCATTAAGCTCATCACCATGCACTCCAGCAAGGGGCTAGAGTTCCCGGTTGTCTTTATCCCTGGAGTTGGCTATCTGCCGAGTCAGTACAGCACTCCAGAAGAAGAGGCGCGGCTGCTGTATGTGGCGATGACACGGGCGATCGATCAGTTGGTGCTGACGTGCGATCGGGACTCGGAGTTTGTGAAACGGGTTGAAGTGGCGTTGCAAGCAGTGTGAGCGCGATCAAAGAACAGTCCTGAGCAGGCTAGCTTAGGTGCTGCTGCCGCATTAATTTTCTTTAATACCTATGGACGTAACAACCGATCTGAAAAATCAGCTTTGTTTGCCAATGCTGCAAACCTACAACTTTGTTGAACTGGCGCTGTACCACAAGAGCTATATCAACGAAGCCTATGCTCAAGACCCGACAGAACGAAGTTGGATGCTTGTACAACACAGGCGCTTAGCTCACTTGGGCGACGGTATCATGAATACTGCTGTTACGGACTATCTTTTTTTCAAGTTTCTAAATGATGATGCGGGTATTCTCACTGAGAAATCTCAACCACTGAAAGAGCGAAAAGGAGCGGTTTTATATGCTCATGCTGTGGGGATAAACCGAGTCTGCTTTTTGGGCAATGGAATCAGCGATAGAGACAGGCAGGGAGATATGTTTGGAGAAATGTTTGAGGCGTTGATGGGAGCAATTTATCTAGGGAGCGATCGCAATTTCTCTATAGCTTGTGATTGGTTTCATGCTCAATGTGGTGCTGTCATTAAGAAGCAAATTGGTGAAAGTAAATAACTCTCATCAAAGTTGTTTGGCACCTCTCTAGTTGGTTGTAAGCCATTTCAATTTTCACCCAGCCTAAAGCTGAGCCTATCTAGAATTACCTTAAATATTGTTTGCGATTACTGTTCCAATCCTCACCCAGCCCGAAAGCTGGGCGCTACCTGGCTGACAAACCCGTGCCAACGGCGCTGTCCAGAGTTCCAATCCTCACCCAGCCCGAAAGTTGGGCGCTACTGAGTGGATGCTGTAACAGATTTAACAGTTGACTAGGTTCCAATCCTCACCCAGCCCGAAAGCTGGGCACTACGAGAAATCATCATCATGCCAACAGCACTTCAGACTGTTCCAATCCTCACCCAGCCCGAAAGCTGGGCGCTACAGCCGTCCGCACCGAATCTCAGCTAGAGACTCGCTTGTTCCAATCCTCACCCAGCCCGAAAGCTGGGCGCTACATCCGCCAACTTAGGATTGAGGCATGGCTTATAGCTGTTCCAATCCTCACCCAGCCCGAAAGCTGGGCGCTACTCAAGCCAATCAGTTACTCTGGCGAAAGATGGAGATGTTCCAATCCTCACCCAGCCCGAAAGCTGGGCGCTACCTAGACCCATCACAGCTATCGATTTGCATCCTTCTGTTCCAATCCTCACCCAGCCCGAAAGCTGGGCGCTACGTCTGACCCTTTGAAGGGCATGAGGCAAAACCATCTGTTCCAATCCTCACCCAGCCCGAAAGCTGGGCGCTACCGGGCACAACTGCGAGGAGATACACCCGAAAGCATAGTTCCAATCCTCACCCAGCCCGAAAGCTGGGCGCTACGCTGCGGCGATCGCCCAATCCGCCAAGCGTATCGGTTCCAATCCTCACCCAGCCCGAAAGCTGGGCGCTACCATCTAAGATCGCGTTGCCCTCCATTCTGGAAATTGTTCCAATCCTCACCCAGCCCGAAAGCTGGGCGCTACGCTCCGGGATGCCAAAAGCTTTACCTCGACTCTAGAGTTCCAATCCTCACCCAGCCCGAAAGCTGGGCGCTACCCTTAGATCCAGTCGTTCAATCTCATCTGTCTTCCCTGTTCCAATCCTCACCCAGCCCGAAAGCTGGGCGCTACGAGGTGAAGGGCTATCAGCCGATCGCCTTGACATGGTTCCAATCCTCACCCAGCCCGAAAGCTGGGCGCTACCTCGTTCTATTCGTTCTGATAGCCAATGGTGGAATGGTTCCAATCCTCACCCAGCCCGAAAGCTGGGCGCTACCGGGAATTTAGCGATCGTTGCGGCATCCGGAACGAGTTCCAATCCTCACCCAGCCCGAAAGCTGGGCGCTACACTGCTGCATCTGGCTGTATTAGGGGCACTTTCGGGTTCCAATCCTCACCCAGCCCGAAAGCTGGGCGCTACTTGCCAGTCATCTGCATCTGCCACTCTAAAGCGGGGTTCCAATCCTCACCCAGCCCGAAAGCTGGGCGCTACGCGATCGCTGCTTCTACAACGTTGCGATCGCCCGTGTTCCAATCCTCACCCAGCCCGAAAGCTGGGCGCTACAGCGTGTGACCAGGTGAATCCACCACCCGCCACATGTTCCAATCCTCACCCAGCCCGAAAGCTGGGCGCTACATTCACCATTGGCGCGCCGCGCATATCGCAACTAGGGTTCCAATCCTCACCCAGCCCGAAAGCTGGGCGCTACTCCCATGCCCTAGCTATCTTGAGCAAATCAGGGATGTTCCAATCCTCACCCAGCCCGAAAGCTGGGCGCTACTTGTACTTGTTCCGATTTCAGCGCAGCGATCGCTTGTTCCAATCCTCACCCAGCCCGAAAGCTGGGCGCTACAACCGCAATTGCAGCCGTTTGTAATGGACAAATGGTTCCAATCCTCACCCAGCCCGAAAGCTGGGCGCTACCTTCCCGCATATTTCCCACATCCCTGAAGTAATGGAGTTCCAATCCTCACCCAGCCCGAAAGCTGGGCGCTACTATAGGATTGTCGGGAACTAAATGACTGTATTGCGGTTCCAATCCTCACCCAGCCCGAAAGCTGGGCGCTACACAAGCGTAGTAATGAGCTAGTTGATACAGATATTGTTCCAATCCTCACCCAGCCCGAAAGCTGGGCGCTACCTGCGGTCTAGCCTCAATTCCCCATTGATGCCTGAGTTCCAATCCTCACCCAGCCCGAAAGCTGGGCGCTACGCGCAGCTTGCCGACGCGATCGCACGGGTGGAGGTTCCAATCCTCACCCAGCCCGAAAGCTGGGCGCTACCTGCGCCACATGATCCCTACCAGTCAATGGCTTGTTCCAATCCTCACCCAGCCCGAAAGCTGGGCGCTACGACGGGTATGATTTCTTCAGTTAGGCTCGGTAAAGGGTTCCAATCCTCACCCAGCCCGAAAGCTGGGCGCTACTCGCAATTCGTTGCTTTGATTCTAGCCTTGTGTAGTTCCAATCCTCACCCAGCCCGAAAGCTGGGCGCTACTTTGGAGTGTTTGCAGAGAACTGTTATCAGTGGATGTTCCAATCCTCACCCAGCCCGAAAGCTGGGCGCTACCTAGCCGCTGTGCAGCAAAGGTAAGTAATTGTTGTTCCAATCCTCACCCAGCCCGAAAGCTGGGCGCTACTCGAACGGTCAATAGACTAGACTAGCGCCTTTTCATGTTCCAATCCTCACCCAGCCCGAAAGCTGGGCGCTACCAGAGGTTGCATAAATCCTTACCCTTGCTGGGTGAGTTCCAATCCTCACCCAGCCCGAAAGCTGGGCGCTACCCATTAACGGATCGTTGATGTTGTTGGGCAGGCTTGTTCCAATCCTCACCCAGCCCGAAAGCTGGGCGCTACGAGATTAACTGGCTCGCTTGCCCTCCACCGCGAAAGTTCCAATTCTCACCCAGCCCGAAAGCTGGGCGCTACATGTGGCGATCGGGCACCCATTCTGTGTGGAGATGGTTCCAATCCTCACCCAGCCCGAAAGCTGGGCGCTACGTAAGCAGCCATTAGAGTGACACCTTAAGGTAAGGGGGTTCCAATCCTCACCCAGCCCGAAAGCTGGGCGCTACCCGATGCATTCTCAGGATCAAAGATCACAGGGTTAGTGTTCCAATCCTCACCCAGCCCGAAAGCTGGGCGCTACATTGATTTTGTTTAGAGCTTCTTGGAGATTAGATGTTCCAATCCTCACCCAGCCCGAAAGCTGGGCGCTACTAGATAAAATCCAATGCTTTGCCGATGCATTTTTGTTCCAATTCTCACCCAGCCCGAAAGCTGGGCGCTACCAGATTCGCCTGAGTAGGCTTGCCCACTAGCTGTTGTTCCAATCCTCACCCAGCCCGAAAGCTGGGCGCTACTCTAGAGCGTCGGCACGGCAGGTATCGGGGTTGATGTTCCAATCCTCACCCAGCCCGAAAGCTGGGCGCTACCCAGTGTTCTTAGCCCGTCAACGCTTGCGTAAGTAGTTCCAATCCTCACCCAGCCCGAAAGCTGGGCGCTACCCATGAAAGAATCCGCTCACCATTTACTTGAGGAGTTCCAATCCTCACCCAGCCCGAAAGCTGGGCGCTACTAGTTGTTGCCAGGTTTGTGCAGGTGAGGGAGAAAAGTTCCAATCCTCACCCAGCCCGAAAGCTGGGCGCTACCTAACTAGTTGGGCTGTTTCAGTGGTAGAGAAGGTTCCAATCCTCACCCAGCCCGAAAGCTGGGCGCTACACAAAATTACTAACTGAAGCGCCTTGACCGATGACGTTCCAATCCTCACCCAGCCCGAAAGCTGGGCGCTACTTCGGGCTTTTTAAGTTCTTCCTCAACTAGTTGTTGTTCCAATCCTCACCCAGCCCGAAAGCTGGGCGCTACGTAGCGTTGTAGATGCTTGGTGTATTCCCGCGTGGTGTTCCAATCCTCACCCAGCCCGAAAGCTGGGCGCTACTCGCCAATGGTGTGCTAGCAACCTGCGACCTAAAAGTTCCAATCCTCACCCAGCCCGAAAGCTGGGCGCTACACCGACGATAGCCCTATCAAGCCGTTGGCACATTGTTCTAATCCTCACCCAGCCCGAAAGCTGGGCGCTACGGCTCTGCCTCGTTTTTTAGCAGCTTTATCCCATGTTCCAATCCTCACCCAGCCCGAAAGCTGGGCGCTACTTAAGCAAAAACAAGCCTGAGTTCAGTTTAATCGGTTCCAATCCTCACCCAGCCCGAAAGCTGGGCGCTACACAAAAAACTTGACCAGCTTTTTGGAGCAAAAAATGTTCCAATCCTCACCCAGCCCGAAAGCTGGGCGCTACGTCACACCACAGACCCCAACGATTCCCGTAACAGGGTTCCAATCCTCACCCAGCCCGAAAGCTGGGCGCTACACACTGTAATTTTACCGATCTCCTTACGCACTAAGGTTCCAATCCTCACCCAGCCCGAAAGCTGGGCGCTACAGTTCCGCCAAAAAAAGCGTTGTCTACTTGGCTTGTTCCAATCCTCACCCAGCCCGAAAGCTGGGCGCTACATCGGACTTTGAGCGAGGAGAGTTGGGGAGGAAGGTGTTCCAATCCTCACCCAGCCCGAAAGCTGGGCGCTACCTGGATTAGATCCGATTCGAGTGACAACACCGCCAATGTTCCAATCCTCACCCAGCCCGAAAGCTGGGCGCTACTTTGTGACAAAAAAACCTCTAACCCTCGCAGTAGTGTTCCAATCCTCACCCAGCCCGAAAGCTGGGCGCTACGTTAGCCGATTGCAATAGTCACCACCCTGCGTATGTTCCAATCCTCACCCAGCCCGAAAGCTGGGCGCTACCCTTGTCTATTTTTTCGCTCAACCAATGATGGAAGGGTTCCAATCCTCACCCAGCCCGAAAGCTGGGCGCTACTTCAGCGTCTAACTCAAACCCGCGTTTCTCAGGTGTTCCAATCCTCACCCAGCCCGAAAGCTGGGCGCTACGCCTTGTTGGTTCAATACGCCAGCAGGGTCTTTGTTCCAATCCTCACCCAGCCCGAAAGCTGGGCGCTACCTGTGCCGCTTTTGAGCGAGGTTGCTGTTTTTCGCATGTTCCAATCCTCACCCAGCCCGAAAGCTGGGCGCTACTTTGGCGATCGCGCATTTGCTGAGTTGTTAGCATGTTCCAATCCTCACCCAGCCCGAAAGCTGGGCGCTACGTGATCACTCCCACCGAGGGCCCTTCAAACTGTCCCATTGTTCCAATCCTCACCCAGCCCGAAAGCTGGGCGCTACCGCCGGACTGGTATCGCTTCAGACTGGAGATGGGTTCCAATCCTCACCCAGCCCGAAAGCTGGGCGCTACGGTTTGGTGGCGAGAAAACTGTGATGCTTCAGCAGTTCCAATCCTCACCCAGCCCGAAAGCTGGGCGCTACTCGTAGTGAGTGGCGATCGCAATTTCTTTAGCTGTGTTCCAATCCTCACCCAGCCCGAAAGCTGGGCGCTACCCAATCAGCATTGCGCCTGTATCAAGCTTGCCGAGGTTCCAATCCTCACCCAGCCCGAAAGCTGGGCGCTACAAGGACCCAGCAGGAGTGCTGAACCAAAAGGGCTTTGTTCCAATCCTCACCCAGCCCGAAAGCTGGGCGCTACGGCGATTGTATCAAACCCTTACTGGATGCAAGATTCGGAGCATAATAACGCGAACCTTGAATGATCTACCTATATTTGCCCTTTGCATATCTGCCAAAAACGCTTGAAAGTCTTGTCAGAGCTAGGGCGCGAACCCTACTGCTTTTCAGACATCGCTTCAGGTTCGCGCTGAAGTTAGATAATAAGCGTGTCATTGTAATCAATATACTTATCTATTCCGTAACACTCTACGTATTGCTCTCTCGGATTTGGCAGTTTGTAGAAGCGGAGATTATCAAGTTTTGGATCAATGATCTTTACTAACTGAGACTGAAATGTTTCATATTGAGCTTCGTTAATCTGACATTCAAAAATTGAAAACTGAACTCGCTGTCCATAATTTTTGCAGACAGTAGCAACTTTCCTCAAGCGGCGCTTACCTGCTGGTGTTTCAGTATTGACATCGTAAGCAACAATAATGTTCACAAGAATGAGAGGTTAGCGTTGAATGAATGGTTGATAGGCTGGCAGATCGCCTCGCAAGTGCCGTGCTAAAAGGCGGGCTTGAATGTGCGCTACCAGCCCTAGCGGAGTTTTAGAACCTACAAGGGGATGCGAAACTTCTTCCTGCTTGCGTTTCTGATAGGCAGTAAGCAGCGTCTTCCGAGCATCCTCAGTAAGGTGGATTGCTCCACCCGGTCTTTCAATAAAGTCATCAGGCTTGATTTGTCCTCGATTAATCAAAGTCAGGATTAATCGGTCAGCTAGTGGACTCCGAAGTTCCTCCATCAAATCGAGTGCTAGAGCTGGTCTACCGGGCCGAAGGGCATGAAGAAAACCTATCTGTGGATCAAGTCCAACTCCTTCACAGGCGGCGATACACTCTCCTACAAGCAATGTATAAACAAATGAGAGTAATGCATTAATAGGATCACGAGGTGGGCGGCGCGATCGCTCTGTAAACGTAAAGGCTATACGATTGGTACGAACCATTTGAGTAAATGCAGCAAAGTAGGATTTAGCCGCATAGCCCTCAATGCCCCGTAGCTTGTCGAGGTCTTCCGCCTTCTCTGTACTTTGAATAGCATCAGCGTGAACTTTAGCCGCCCTAGATAAGGCAATGCGATCGCTCTCATCATTTGCTTCTCGCGCCGCTCGCATTAGAACACTGCGAGCATTTTGTAGCTTACCTGCCACAACATGACGGGCAATGAGCAGAGTGGAATCAGTGTTATCGAGTGCTGTGTGTTGGGATCGCCGTAGTAGCACATTGCCAGTCGTTGAACCCGATAGCCTTGCTCTAAATCGTCCATGTTCTGAAAGCCAAACGAGATCGCGTCCATCATCCGCACAGCGATGAATCAAAAATGGACTGATCAGGACATTACCAAAAACGACAATGCTTCCCAGATGGTGTAGGGGCATCTGAAATTTAGTGCTGCGTTCGACTTCGAGTCTGAGCGTATCGTGATCAAGATGAACATAGGTGCCTTGAGTTTGAACGTAGAGGGTATTAAGGAGTTGTTTCATGCATCACCCTCTACAAGAAACAATCCATTGGATTGGCTTACACGGGTAAACGCTGTGACAGCGTAGGGCATACAAGTTTCGATGAGGGAACAATCTGGGCAGCGTTCATCTGCAACAGGTAGAGGTAGTTGAGTAGTTGTTACTAGGCTGCGAACTTTCTGTGTGGTTTCAATGACAAGCGATCGCAAATCATCGTTGAATTGCACTTCGCGCCGTCGCCTGGAAGCGTGGTGAAATATAGCCCCAATAGGCACTGGGCGACCTGTCATTTCTTCTAGACAAATTGCCTGGGCACATAGTTGAAGTTCATCCGCTTCACGGGGTTTGCGCGGTCCTGATTTGTATTCAACGGGATAAGGAGTGCCATCGGTGTAGAACTCCACCACATCCGCAATGCCTGTTAACCCTAATTGGTGTGACCAGAGGGGTAGGGCACGTTCAACCCTAACCCCCTCAATCAATTCGTACTCAGGAATATTGACAGTTTCGTGAACCCTATGCCCTCGCAGCGTGTAGAGATTTTCGTCAAAGGTTTGCTCGACGTGGATTAGCGCACATTGACGAGGGCAATAAGCGTAATGCTGGAGGGCACTGATGAGAACATAGTCATCGAGTTCCATAGGGTTAACCCTCAATTAATCGGGTGAGGGTGACACCATTAGGTAAGTTTTGATCATCTACCTGAACGCTGTAGTCTGTAAATTGCCGGGGAACAATGCCTTGATCTTGAAGTTTTGGGATTTGGATGCGCTCAAAGAGTTTGTGAGCTGGGGCGCAACCAAGTTTGTTGTCGTGGGAGAAGACATACAATCCGCGAGGAGCCATCATGCCACGACTGGCAGAGCGATCAAACTCCCACATTTTGACAAGGCTTTCCCAAAATAGTTCTAAATCTTTTTTATTAACTCCTGTTTGAGATGCCAGGTGGGGGGAGTAGAAGCCATGCCCACGAAACAAACCATAGGGAATCATGGTTTTGCGCCCAATAGTCTGTAGTTTCTCCCGATCTTTGGCATCGGTGACAGCAACACGGGTAATAGCTAAATCTTGCGGTTGAACAGGGTCAATCGATCGCGCAAAGGTGAGTTGCATTGCCCCACGCACTTGACCTGCATTTAGACCCGTACTCATGACAGCACCAAACATCCGTACATCGTAGAAGTTTTGGCACATCCACTTTTGAGCTTTTTCAGCATTGAGGCGATTTTTCTCTGGCTTGCCCGCCTTCTTCACTAAATCTTTGATAAATTTGCTAAACGCCTTGTTCTGTTTGAACGATTCTGCTACTACATCAAACTCATAGAATTCCTTCAACTCATCCTCAGACAACTCGCCGCTGTACTCTAAGGTTGCATCTACTTCGCCCGATTCCTCATCGTTATCAACAAAGACAAATGCAGTGGGAAGATAGGGCTTTAACTCCCGTAGCGGTACTAAAACCTTGTTATCTTCAACAACAGCTTTGGCAGATGTACCGACTGGAATTTTTTCAGCGATATATGCTCGACGAATTTGATCATTCAACACCCCGCGATGTTCGACAAAGATTTTCAGCCTTGCCGCTTCTTCATCACTCGCTGCTTCATAATCTGCATAGGTAGCGATGTAGTTGCGAATTTTACGTTTAAGCGCCACATCCGTCACCAATCCTTGAGAAGTTTCCACATCAGTGCGAGGCATATTGCCCCCATCAGGGTCGCCATTAGGGTTGCCATCAACCACGTCAAATAGCAGAACAAAATCGTGGCGAATGTTGGGATCGAGGTGTTTAGTCATGTAAAGTTCTTTATGGACGAATGTCAGAAGTGTTCAATTGATGGTCTAGGAAGAATAATTTGAATAACTGCTTAAGCTGAGGCAGAGACTTGAGCTGCTTTGTTTGCCTCAGCTTTGGCTTTGGCAGTGGCGCGGTCGTTGGCTCGTTGGTGGTAGTAGCCTAAGCCGAACAGCCCTTGCTGCTGTAGATTCAACGTTTTTGGAAAAGTTGGTAGGCGATCGGGAGCCATAATTTCTTCGACTCTTTCTTCTAAGGCTCTGCAAGTCCCTGGCATCGTTTTTCGTAACTTAGAAAAATGTGCTCTTGCCCCTCGTAGTAGGGGAGGAAAGGCAACCGCAGGGGTACTTGATGCTGTGCCGTAGTAGCGATCCGTAAGTGATGCGTTGACAGAACCAATTGCTGATCGCTGAATAGACTCTAGTACTGCTAACAATCGACCACAGGAATAGGCTGCGAGATCATTGCCTTCTAGGTTTGGGTTTGGGTTTAACTGTTCCATGTTGGTCATCATGTCCTTACGGGTTGGGTGACTCGAAAAAATGAGTTTCAACAGAACGGTACGAGGGTAGGTGACTTCCTGCTCAGTGCGATTGCGCCGTACTAATTTGATCAGCAATTCTTCAGGAATGCGATCGCCGTGTAGGGCATTGCGAATCAAAGTTGTGGGGGCAGTTGGCTGCATTTCTTTGGAAGCATCACGATAGACACTTGCCGCCAAAGCGTAAACGCTGAAGAAACGGGGTGCTGCTCCATAAGGGTCAACGATTTGCTGGTGCTGAAACCATTGCTGTAAATTTGTCTGGACGTTAGAAATCGTTGTTTCAAGCCAATCGCGGACTACTGCCCGTGCATTGTTGGCAGTTAGTGCTAGGGCATAGAATTGATTGACCTTTGACTCGTCTAAACTGGATGCTTGTTGGGCTGTAAAAGGAGATTTCAGTAGATTTTCTACTTCTTCTAACTTGGGCTGATTTAGAAGAGCTAATGGGTTGAATCCGGTTTCCTCCCTTGTCCAGAAGGTGTAAACCGTTGAGCCAATGTAGAGACGCGATTGCTCATCAGCGATTAACGAGTTCAATGCTTTAGTAAATCGTTCTGCGGCATCACGAGAAACAGGTGATGTTAAGGAATTCTGCAACCCGTAAGACATAAATGGTGGAGAATTGGCAGACACCAACGCCGTTCCTGATGGTTGCCCACCGATTAGTCCTTTAACTAGGAAAGGAAGGCGCTTCTCAACAATGCCCTCCTCACCTGTGATTAAACAGGTCATAACTGGATTACTGTTATTTTCTTCCTCACTTTCTCCTGATGTGTAACTTGCCCAGAATGCTTCTACAGCTTGGAGCTTATAGCCTGTATCAGCGGGGACCACGTCTCCGACTCTAAATGTCACTACATCACCCGGATCAAAATCTTTGGGTAAATCGACTTTGGCTTTGTCAAATTCGGATGTCGTAAGAAACCTAACAATCGCTTTAACTGTAGGCTCTTCGGTTGCTTTAGCACACGCTTGAATTAGTTGCTTGAATTGTTCATGACAATCTGCAACTCTTTCAGGCTTGGAAGTTGGTCGTCCAACCCCCAACACATACTCACCTGTATCAGCTAGAAGCTTTGGTTTAACACCAACTGTACGACCAATGTGTGGAGTAACTACCGCAATACCGCGTTTTGCTTCCTTTGTTTTCAGAGGAACAAGCCCCTCATAATTGCCTTCTGGCGATAAACTAATGAACCAGGCGACGTTGGTTTTGCCATACATGGGAGGTGGCAAATCGTCTTTCATCCGGTTATCGGCATACTCTTTCAATTTCGTCAGAATCATGTTGGAATCCTCAATATGCCGTCTTCTAACCTGGCTCGAAAAAATCGAGGCTGAGCTTTGCCCCTGGTGACTTTTGCTCCGCTGCTGTCGTGAGTAAAATATTCTAAAGTCGGTGATTCAGTTGTGGGAGTAAATTCCATATCTAGCAGCATTAACCCCAATTCATCGCTATGGGCGATGGGATGATCTTCTGGACTGGGTTCATCGAAAAAGGCACTAAATTCACGAGTTCCCAAGTAGGGCTGATGGTGGCATTGCCCTTTTTTCACCCGTCGTCGAAACTGATCACGATATTTTGCATCATTCGCATCAGCATGGGCTTTGAGTTCGATGTCGGCTTTGATGATGTACGCTACATCGCGTAGTCCTAATGTGTGACGTTGGGCACGATCGTCGTCAGCAAAGTAGTGATAGTCTGCACTCTTGGCAGAACTGGCACTCTGCCAACTGTTCATCTCGTTGCGGACGATGGAGAAATGTTGGATAGGCTTTAACACCTGAATTTCTCGTATGAGCCAGCGAAACTCTGGTTTCCAGAAAATCGCCTCTAATACTCCTCGTGCTGCACTTGCGGTCATGACGGGATAACTAACTCGCTCTGCACCGAATTCAGGGCGTGTGAAGCAGGCATAGTCAGCCCAGACTTTAACTATCAAAGGTGGACTCATCCTTTTTCCTCTTCAAAAAATCAAATCGGCTGGATCACGCACGATCGCCATGTCTCCAATAGCAATTCCCTTTTGGCTGTCGTAGTTGCCTTGCCAGAGCCAAAGACCGGGAGCGATCGCTTCTCGTAGTTCTTCAGTTTCTTGAAATTCGCGGTTACGTAGGTTGATGAGGTAGGGTTGCAGTGCCTTTAAGTCTCCTGAACGCAATCCGTACCGCTGAATGCGGTGAATGATTTCTGAGGCACGATCGTTATACTCAATCACAACAGGTGTGGTGTCGTCTGGAATGAGCTTGAAGCGGGCTGCAACTTCGGGAAAATCGAATACCTCTCGATAGTTCTGCACCTTATTCGCGTCTGTATCTAAGCCTAGATAAACCCTACGGAAATAGGTTTCAAAAATGCTTGGGTCATCCCAATCTAAGTTTTCACGACTCAGCAATATTGCCGTTTCTTCAAACGCCTTGCGATATTCACCAGGAGGCATTTTGCCCTCTTGAGGGTTAAAGATAATGACTTGCCCTTTTTGGGGTCTACGTCCTTCTCGGTTACAGCGTCCTGCGGCTTGCACAATTCGGTCGAGTGGTCCGATTGCTCGATAGACAATTGGAAAATCGAGATCAACTCCTGCTTCTACAACCTGTGTAGAGACAAGAATGCAGGGTTCATGAGTGGTAAGGCGATCGCGTACCTGCTGTAATACTTGTCGTCGATGTTGACCACACAGCAGTGTTGAGAGGTGGAAGATGTAGTCTTCGTTTGCATTCGGCAGTGCATCTAAAATCGCCAGTGCGTCTTTGCGTGTATTCAGAATTACCAGGGCTTGATCCTGCTGTTGGATGCTTTGCGCTACGTCTAACCAACTCCATGCTTCTATCGGTACGGTATAGCTCACGCGGTTCAGTGCTGTGAAATGTTGGATTGCGGTTGCTTTAGGGATGATGTCCCTTACAGTTCCAGCCGTGAACCCTTCTAAATATGGTGTTTCCCCTTCCAATGCGGGTTGGGTTGCGGTGCATAGCACGACACTTACTTGATATTGCCGACAGAGTTCTTTTAAGACACTCAGAATCGGCTTTAATAGCTTAGCCGGAAGGGTTTGAACTTCATCCAGGATGATGACGCTTTTGACGATGTTGTGGAGCTTACGACAACGACTTGTACGATTCGCAAATAGACTCTCGAACAGTTGGACTGTGGTTGTGACAATGAGGGGAACATCCCAATTTTGGGTTGCCAATCTTGCCTGAGCCTGGCGTGATCGGGCATCTTCTTCGTTTCCCTCGTCGGGTTTGACGGCACTGTGATGTTCTAAGACAGCATCTAGTCCAAAAATGCTGCGATAAACCTCCACAGTTTGTTCAATGATGCTGGTGTAGGGAACGGCTACAATCACCCGATCTAAACCATATTGCACCGCATGAGCTAGGGCAAACGCTAAACCACTGCGGGTTTTGCCTCCTCCAGTGGGCACGGCTAGACGAAACACACCAGGAGGTAATGAAGCTGCCTCAGTACAAGCCTGGTAGACTTGCGATCGCACCTGGTTAACCGGAGTGTCAGCAGCTTGAGCCAGCAATTGATCTTGAGCGACTTGTAAACTCTCCCAAAGTTTTTTTACCGTTGTTCGAGAGCCACGCTGAGCCGCCATTTCTGGATCGAAGTGGGTTTCGGTATCGAGATAGTCAGCATCGACCAAACAGGAGAACAATAACCGTAGCAGCAGTTCATACCCTGATTTGTCTTGAAATAACCCCATCAACTGCTGTGCCGCACTGGACGAAATATTGAGGTCTAATGCATCTAATGCTGCATTTTGTAAAACACTTTGGTAAGTAGTAGCATCCACTTCCTTGAGACGATCGCCCAATTTCCCGTAGCTTTGTAAGCCTGCATGATGTCCGAAGATCAGTGGTGCTAATGGTTCAAATCTCTCAGCCGCTAGTTTTGCCCCATAAATCGCATGAGGAACTCGATCGCGAGGCTCTGCATCTTCTGATTGGGATGCTGCTTTGCATTGCTCTAAGTATTTCTGAAAATTGAAGTTGTATTTGCCCAAATCATGCCAAAGTCCAGCATAGTAACCTAACTCACCTGCATCAAGCTTTTCCGCAAATTGCTTTGCTCTAGTCGCTACCTTCTGAAGGTGTTGCTTTAATCCATGCCATGTATCAGAGTCTCTTGGAGGAGTATGAGCAGCAAATTTAGGCTTCATGACAACTGATTATGCGGCTTCAGGAGTACATTTGTTCTAAAATTTCCCTAAATCTAACCTCACTTACTGCATTACTGCAATTCTTTAAATTTGTACACAAATTGTGGTGGGAAAAATAATAGTCTTCTACTTAGACCGAGCTAGCAGCTAATCGCGTCTCGTAAGGTACGTCTCAAGTCCCCAGAAATAGGCAATCCACCAATCTCACCACACAATCTGGATCTAGCTTCCCCTTTGCGTATCCGCTCCCGATAAATAGCAATTAGTAAGGCTTCAAGACCGTACTTTGCGAGCATATCGGCTGCTAACCCAACAATTCCAAGTAATACAACGCCCAAAAACATTCCACCTGGTCCTAGCATTGCCAAAGCTGCGGTAATTGCAGCAGCCCCTGTTAGCCCCGTTGTAGCCATTGCGACTAGCAGAATGATTGCTGGCAGACCGATTCCGGCAGCTTTTCTAACGAACTCATCCATACAAAAAGCCCCTACATGAGATAAATGAATTGGCTTATGCACGATCAAGACTTTTTACACCAGTAGTTTGCTGTCACGACTGTTGACAACCTTGCTGTAACTTGTGTTGATCGTCCGAATTAGACGGTGTGCTAGCTTTTACTTGCCAAGCCGCCCTAGTATTGTGCCAACCCTCATGCCAAAGCTGCTAAAGCTTTGGCAGTGCGAAAAGTGATTACTTTGCTTCAATGGCATTTTGCGTAACCCGATTCAGTTTTCCCAGAATCTAGCCTCGGTTACTGCATGACTGCATCATCTTTAATATCCTTTAATAATCAGTCGATCGCCCTATACACCACTCAAACATCGGTCTTGCCTTTCCAAGCTGCTAAGACTGATAGTTTCCAGTATTAGGAATCATCTGCTATCCGCCTAAAGCAAACGCTCTTGAACTGCCTGTGTCGATTGGCTTAAGCGTCACTCTCTCTGTCCTAGTCAGTCTTAGGCAAGAAACTTGCCCATGTTGAGTAATCAGATGGTTTCCTTCTGCCGTATCCAGCACAACCTTGACTGACCCAGCACCATCATTCTCAACAAACTCAACATCCCCGTCTAAATCGTTAGCCCTCTCCAAAGCAGCGATCGCAGCCGGATTGCCCTGCTGCGCCAACACGGTAAGTAGGTTAGTGACGGTTTGGCTAACGGATTTGAAGACTGGCTCTAACCATAGTTCGACCTTTTGCAGTAATTGACCTAGCTGCTTAACTGTTGGGGGACGAAACGTTGGGAACAATTACCTGTGAGCTAGTGGAAGCCATTCGCTGTAACGTCACTATTGATTGAACAAAGCAGGAAACCGTGAGAGCCAAACTCCGTACTGTCAAATGATTGCTCCGGAAATACGATTATCCACCTGTAAACAGGAGAAGGCAACCCAAGCCATCATTCATTAAGCTGAAACTTTTTGTAAAGATTGGGCAGACTGAACAGTCGGCGATTAATAAAGATGGTTCTTGAGCAATCGAGATTTTTATCCCTACTGACGTTGGTGTTTATACAACTGTTTACAATTCAGTTTCTTCCAACAGTTCAGCTTTTTACAAGTTAGAAGTTGTAACCGCCAAGGAACACTAATAACTGTGAGCAATCTTAAGGGATGTTCACTATTAAACATGAGTTGAGGAAAAATACATGGTATTCCCAGGCTGGGAGTTAACACGCGCAATTCCTTCCGACGTAATCATAGGTCTATTGAGCGGACAGTATAAGCTCTACGGCGGAGTAATTCGTTGGGCGGCAGGCACAGAAAACGCAGGGCAGATTGTGCGGCACTTAGTTCCAGCAGGGGCGCAGTTGCTTAACTTTGTCCCAGGACTCAACTTTATCCCAGGCATCGTCAACAGCCTGCAAATGTCTGAGTTGAAAGACGTGGTGAAAAGTAATACCGTGCAACTTACACAACTCTCCAGCCAGGTAGGATCACTCTCACAAAGTACGCATCAGGTTCTTCAGTTTGCTACAGGTGCTGCTGCTTTATCGGGTTTAGGACTTGTAATCAGTTGTGTTGGCTTTGTTGCCATTAACAATAAGCTCAACGCGATTGATAGCAAGCTCAAGGATATCCAAAAAGACGTTCAAGCGATTCAACAGTTCTTAGCCAGCAGCGAACGCGGCAAGCTCTTTGCCGCACTCGATTCCTTACTTAAGCTAGATAAAACACCCGTCGAGCATCGCCACACCATTTTGCACA
Source organism: Leptolyngbya sp. FACHB-541 (assembly GCF_014695875.1). Taxonomy (NCBI): domain Bacteria; kingdom Bacillati; phylum Cyanobacteriota; class Cyanophyceae; order Leptolyngbyales; family Leptolyngbyaceae; genus Leptolyngbya; species Leptolyngbya sp. FACHB-541. The sequence goes on from NZ_JACJPC010000083.1 coordinate 33,015, forward strand.
ACGCTCGGCAAACACTGACCGAAATCAATATGCGTTATCGTGAACTACTTTCGAGTGCTACAACAATCGAACCTGCGATGGCGTATGAGGAATATTTTGTCTTGACAGCCCTCGCTCAAATTCGTTGTACTGCTGAATTAGGTATGTTGGATGTTGCCCAGCATGAAATTCAAGAAGCAAATGGCATCTGGCAAACTCAGGGGCGGAGGATTGCCAAAGAAATTTTAGTCGGTGAGTACCCAGAACGATTTCTAGCCAGTGATTTTGTTAACTCTGTTTCCGTCTCTGAGTTTGTGGAATGGTTGGATTTTGCCAATGAAGAAGTGAAAGGCTATGTGTGGGTCGATGACCTGCGGCGCAAACTAGATGAAGCCTGGTATGCGAAAAGCTGGCTCCCAATGATGAATGGTGGCTCTGGGTTAAACAAAAATATCGGCATTGGCTTAGAGAAAGAACAAACGATGGTAATGCCAGCGTTACGAAAGCTAATTGCTCGGAGTAATGTGTTCGAGGGATATGTTGCCCAATACGACCTATTGGTTGCCCAGAACTTGACTCCCTCTAAGTTTGAGCAAAAAATGGTAGCCCTTCCTCAAAGCTCTGTCGTTGAGGGTTACTTCATCCTAGAACCAGTATCAGCGCCAGTGGAGCAAGTGGAGCAAGCCCCACCAAAGCGCTTTCCTTTTCAAAGGCCCTTACGGCCGCGGTAGCGTTTACAAGACACCTGAACTAGGATTAGCTGCTTTTCAGCGTTCAAGATCCTCGATGAGAGGGTCAGTATTGCATTGATTCTGATACTGTTAGATCCTCAGTCCGCAACCATTGAGCAGAGCTAGCTTCATCTACTGAGATTGCAGTTTAGAATAGCTCATGCTCTGACTGAGGTTGCTCTAACCTGACCACTAATATGCTCTGAGCAGTACTGACCTGAGATGTCCCAAAAGCGACATTCGTGAAAACTCGGGACTTTTCGCGCTGGAGCCGAGCTGCTGAGAATCGCGATCGCTTTCCGCAACTGTGCCTTGAACTTAGCATTCACCGACTTGCTGGAACGCGAATGCTGCCGTCTGCATAGACAGCCGCCCCTCCAACCGTAGCCCTCGACATTGCTTCACACTCAGCGGCAACAGTACCACATGTTCCTTAACCACCCCACGCCAATCAAACTTCTGAGTAGGAAACTCCCACCCAGAAACCTGATATTTTTGCGTCTGCACGTTGAATACCGCGAGGACGTACTGCCAACCGCTGCTCTAAATTGAATTGGTCTCGCTTCTGAGCGCGTTGTAACCCTTCACCAATGTCGCGCAGCTCCTAGTCGAGCCGTAAACGCCCTGTGTCCTTGAGGTTGGCGGCAAGAAACAAGATGGATTATGGGGCTGTACTAAGAAAGGGCATAAGGTAATTGAGCTTAGGAGAAATCGATGTTGCTCAACTATTAGCCGAGAGCGGAGAAAGCCATGTGATTTCTATCCTGCCTCCTCTAATAGCTGTAATCCTCCCCTCCATTTCGGGCAACTCACACTCATATCCGTCACCATCTATCAAATTAGCTACCAGGCTTACTGGCTTAGTTCTAGTAACGATGCTGTTGGTGAAGATATTACAACTGCCCTGACGATCATATTACAAGGGTTGATGAGTAACGAAACGAAAGTCAAGTGATACAACGTTTGCTATACGCTTGTAATTCTGCTCGTACTGAATTCACCAGTAGCATCTGCTGCTAAAACTAAACCTACTTCAGAAAAGCTTTTGTCTTAGCTATCTTTATTGCAAGCCACAAGACTTCCTATTCATTATTTGATTTTTTATAACTAAACCTTATGTAGACAGGATTTAACAGATTTACTCCAGTCCAAAGTAGAAGCCACGAGTCTTTTTACATTGATCAGAATTAACTGAAAATTCTTTTATCTAATAGCTAGCTGATCTCTTTTAAGGATTAAAGATGTAGAGTTAAACCTTTGAAAGCTTTATTTTATGGAGTTTATGCTTGCTGTTTATAATAGCCTCAGCCTCAAAAAAGCACAAATGCTTCAAAAATAATTTGAAAAAGTGGGTTGCAAAATTACATTAGAGGGCCTATAGTTGATCGCATTCGAGTTCGGATTCTTTCAGTGCGACTAAAGGCTTTAACTACCTGGGTTGGTGTAGTCAGCATTAAGTGGCATAGGAATAGCGACTTCAAAAGAAGGAGAAGTAATCTGACTATATATTTCGACTTCCTGATGTAAATGGAAAAGAGTGATTTTGTAAGCTTTTAAACTTGCAAAATCAAAACATTCATTGAAATTAGTAGGTGAAAACTATGCCTGCTAGTAGTCATAGTTCTACTTCTGCACTCAATCCCTGATCTACATTGACTCTGAAGGTAGTGCTTTAAGACAGAAATTTATTTGTATTGTTTTGAAACTTTGTGTTTTAAAGTTTTGGGGATTTAACACTAGGTGTCTGACGACAATTACTTTTTGCCTCCGCGTCAATTATACGTAGAAGCGATCGGAGCTTGTAGCAAGGGTTTGAGCATCTGTTCTAGTTGTCGTTTTGCCCAAAAGTAATTTTTGTCAGACACTGCATGAAGCGTGAAAACTTTAAGTAATCAACTAGTAGTGACTTCGCTTAACCCAGCTAAAACCGCCACATTCACTTAATGACGAGGTTGAAATGGTTGTATCTAAACCGAAACCTTCGGGAAAGAAGAACAAGTCTGACAAGCTGAAGAAAAAGGAGGAGTCTGACAAGCTGAAGGAAAAACAAAAGTCTGACAAGCTGAGGAAAAAGGAGGAGTCTGACAAGTTATACAAAACAGTATGCTGCTACCTTTGTGCAGATGAACTAACTCGTAAGTTCCTCTGGGAAGTGATGGAAAAGCACGGGCTTCTAATCAATGCCCTATTAGACCAAGTTGGTCACTCACTTGAGTTTGAAGAGTGGAAACAGCAAGGCTGGTTGCCGGATAAGGCTCTGGTAGAGTGGTGCAAAGCTCTCAAGCAAGAGAACCAGTTTAAAGGTTTCCCTAGCCGCTTCTATATATCAGCTCAGTCGATAGTAAAAGAGATGGTTGAGAGCTGGGTGAAGCTACAGAAGCAATTATTGGGCAAGAGCAATGGTAAGAAGCGGTGGTTGAAATCTGTTCAGGAGGACATTGAACTTTCCAAAATTACCGATTTAAGCCCGGAGATGATTCAGAATCGGGCAAAAGAGATTCTCTTGGAACTATATCAACAGGAAAACTCTGAGTCCCAATCCTTGGAGAGTTTAGAGGATAACTCGCAGGAAGATCAGCAAGAAGATGAAGGCTCAGACAGCCAACCATCGCTTTTCACCCTTCTGTTTGACACGTATGACATGTACAAGGTGACAGAGGATTTCCTCTCTCGCCGTGCAATTGTTCACCTATTGAAGAATGAGGGTGAGGTGAATGAGGAGATAGAGAAGCCAGAAAAGTTGGAGGAGAGGTTAGTAACAAAAAGGGAAGAAATTCAGCGTTTAGAAGAACAACTAGCAAGTCGTTTACCTAAAGGACGTGACCCGACAGGTGAGCAAGCGCTGATTTTCTTAGAAGAAGCTATTCAACTTCCAGAACATCCAAACTGTTATCCACCTTTATTTCTGTTTAATGTCTTTTACCATTATGCTTTGCTACCAACGCCTTACGTGCAGTACACCGTCTACTTGCTTCAAAAGCGCCTGATTGAGCAAAAAATTGTTGAGTCAGAATTTTTAGCTTGGCAAGAATCGGTGGACGGACGACTTGCTAATGCGGCAAAAATAACAAACTCTTCGCTGTATCCGCTTAGCTTTGGCAGTACAGATGATCTTTACTGGTTATTTGAAACGAAGGAGGGGAATCAACAAGATCCTGAGCTTAGGCAATCATGCGAAGGTACAAAGTTGAGAAAACGCCCTTCAAAACGCAAGCGAAAAAAGCTTAAAACACGGTCAGAAGAACGAATATCTGTTCGTTTCAAGGGATTTGGTGAGTTTGTCTTCAGAGTGAATTGCGATCGCCGTCAATTACCATTGTTCCGACTATTCGCTACAGATTATGACACCCACAAAAAGCTGGACAAAGAACACAAGTACTCCTTGGGATTATTTGCATTCCGCTCAGCAAAATTAATTTGGAAGGAGGATAAGCAGTTACTCCATAAGAAGAAAACAACAAAACAAGCAAATCTAGAAGATATTAATACCTCTCTAGAACCCACATCTCTTCCGCCCTGGAAAACTCATCGCCTTTATCTTCACTGCTCATTTGATCCAGATTTATTAACAGCAGAAGGAACTGAAAAGGTTCGCTTAAGGAAGATTGCTGAGACAAGGAAAAAACTTGATAACACTAAGAAGAAAGAGCAAGAGCTTCTAGCACAAGCATCTGCGGACAACTTGACTGAGCAGGAAAGGCAGGAACTAAAGTACGAGGCAGCTAAGAGACGCAAAGGGATCTCAGCTTACGAGACAAGCTTAATTCAACTGAACAATATACCACCGCGTCCCAGTAAGGTTCCGTATCAAGGTGAGGCAAACATCACACTGGGTATTAGCCTTTGTCGTCAAGAGTTAATAGGCGTGGCTGTTGTGGATTTGCAAACTCAACAAGTGCTTGAGTATTACAGTATTCGAAAACTATTGACTAATCGACGAGTAAAGAAGTTAAGACGCAATCGAAGCTTGCTTCAGTTGAAGTTGGAGAAATATCGTTTAGTGAACCGATTACGAAAATTGAAAAGGCGCAACTTGGTTTATAGGCAGAAGGAACAAAAACAAGGGCAAGTCGTTGAAAGTAACACAGAGTCTAACCTTAGTCAGTATTTAGAGCGATTAATTGCTGCAAGAATTGCTCAAGTTGCTTTGAAATGGCAAGCAAGTAGTGTTGTTATTCCAGATCTAGAAGGTATGAGTGAATACATCGAAAGTGCAGTTCAAGCTAGAGCTAAGCAATTATTTCCGAACCACCGGGAAAAACAGAAAAACTACGCTAAGCAGTTTCGGATTGAGGGACATCGCTGGAGCTATACAATGTTAACTGAATTTATTCGTAGCCGTGTTTTGAGTGAGGGAATTTCAGTCAAAGTTGGAAGGCAACCAGTAACGGGAAGTCTTGTAGACAAGTCCCGCAAAATTGCTTTGTCCGCTCACAGCCTTGCCTGATTTCAGAATATGTTTTTGATCTGTACTTGGACAATGCAATAGTTTGAAGCAATAGCGCGCCGTTACTAAACGGTGTTAAGTGAAGGGGTCAGTTTTATTGCTTTCCGCCCCGGTAGCTGAATGCTCTTCCTGTGAATTTCCATAGGCACAATGCAGGGTCGCGCCTAGCATTAAAGGGTAATTCTTATTATTAGTGGTTCTCGCCTCTAGTAGTAAGGATACAGAAATACATGTATGTCGGCTACCAAAAGCCCAAGCAAGGGTCCCACCGATTACTTCTTTGGCAAACCAAAGCAAGGGAGAAATCCTCAAAGGTTCGCCAATCCCTCAAACTCAAATCTACACAGCTCTCTCCAATTGCTGCATTTTCTTCCAAGGAAGAAAAGGGACATCCATTTAAGTTTGATAAGAGCTTGCCAATCGTTCAGGAGAAAACTGTGTCAGCACAAAGGCTTTGAGGATGGGAGTTGCATCAGCCCTCCCATGATTGGGCGGGTTGAAAGGCGTAGCTTAGCGGTTAACCGCACTCGCCAGGCTCGGTTGCATCAGCCCTCCCACGATTGGGCGGGTTGAAAGTAGCAAACCTAAATGTATGGCTGAGCAAGAGGAGAAGGTTGCATCGACCCTCCCACAATTGGGCGGGTTGAAATAGTCGGGTGGGTTGAAAGGCGCACTTCGTTCGGGAAATGTCCATTAAATGGCTATTTGTCTAGTTTTTAAATTGACAATCGCCTTTTTTCTAGCAATTCCTAAGATACATCAGTTCAGCTTATGAAAGATCCAGAAACTGCATCTGCTGCTCAACCGCCTGCTTCCACAGAGGTGACCGTCTCCGTAAAAGAAAATCAGCAACCCGTGCATAGGATTTTGACCGATCTTATTGAGGATGTTGAGGATTTAGATAAGCGAAGAGAGGTAATGCGGTGGATCGAGGCGATTGAAGACATTATCCAAGCTCCTGACGATCTTCAACAGGAGAGAATTCAGTTGTGGGCAGACCGATTGGAGAAGCACCCCCGAACGATAGAACGAGCACTGGAGAAGGCTGAGAAAGAGGATCTAGCTTCGATCGCTAGGGCTACTCGGTCTGATGCAGGAAGGATTAGGGGTAATAAGCGGTGGAAGCCTTCTGTCCAATATTGGACAGAGTTTATCTTGAAAACTTATAACGATGGTGTTAAAGCCAAATTAGGTATGACCCCAAGTCTTGTTAACAATCAAGTTAAGAGCCATGCCGAGTTGAAATTAGGGTTAAAGCGAGGGGAATACCCTTCTCATATGTTTGTATACAAAATCATAGCTCCCCTCATCGAAAAGAGGAAACAGAAGATTCGTAATCCAGGGCAGGGCCCCGGAATCATTGTTAAAGTTACGAGCGGCAGGAAAGATGGCAAATGGCTTGAGGAAGATATTGAGGTTATCCGAAGCAATCAAGTTTGGCAAATTGACCACACTCGGTTAGACAACTTGCTTGGTGATGAAAAGGGCAATCTCGCTGGCTCTGTATGGATTACTGCTGTTATAGATACGTGGTCAGGCTGTGCGATGGGGTACCACCTCAGCTTTGGCTCTGCTGGATCTTATGAGGTTGCTCTAGCACTCCGCCACGCTATCTTGCAGAAACACTACGGAGCTGAGTATCAACTCCAAAAGGAGTGGGAAGTCTGTGGTCTACCTGAATACATCGTTACTGATCGGGTTAAAGAGTTTAAAACGGCACACTTGAGACACATTGCATCAGACTTGGGCATCAAGTTGCGCTTTCGTCTTTACACGGAACAGGGCGGAATAGTAGAACGGTTATTTTTGGAACTGAAAAGCGAATTTGCAGCATTGATACTTGGCTTTAAAGGGGAGCCTAAAGGATGGTCCAGAAGATGCTGAGAAGTATGCTTGTGTTGTCTTTGAGGACTATGACCGTAAGTTAGTCCGGCATTTCGTGGATCACCACAACCAACATCTTTATCCAAGGGTGCCGAACCAAACACGCTTGATGAGGTGGAAAGTAGGTTTATTAAGTGGTCAATCTAGAATGCCTGCTAGTGAAAGGGAACTCGATCTCTGCTTAATGAAAACTACGAAGCGCAACGTCGAGGAACGGGGATGTATCAATAAATAAGGGTACTGTGTTAGCAAATAAGTTGCGCAAAACTTTCGTCGCAGCAACTTTTATTGTAGAAATTTAACTGGTATTCAGTGAGATGTGCAGATCTAGACCTTGGAAAAGGTGAACAAATGCTCCTAACTCTCGTAAGACATGTAATGGGTTAGAGTTAATGGGTTAGAGTACGCAGACCATAAAAACAGTTTTGCGATTGGGCAACTTCGCTTGTAGCAGGTTGTGCTTCCAGTCAAACAATTTCAGCAGCACGTCCTTCACAGCAGTTTTTGTGAAATTAATTCTTTAAAACTGGTTGTTTAAGTCCACGGTGAGTCAATATGACACCACAAGCTCTTAATGGCCTGCAAATAGGTCACATTTGGCAAGATTGTGAAATTAATTCTTTAAAACTGCCCATTAATTCTTTAATGGACATTCGACAACATAAATCGGGATGAAAGGATTTGAACCTTCGACCCCCTCGTCCCGAACGAGGTGCGCTACCAAGCTGCGCTACATCCCGTAGTTTTTCAACTTTACACTAGCCTATCACAGCAAACGGGTATCCAAGTCATTCACTTGTGGCTCTGATTTCAAGTCCTGACTCTTGCTAAGATTAGATTTGTTAACGTTTGGGTAAGGTTAAGCGTGACTGTTAAGCCAGATTGGTTAAGGGTTAAAGCGCCTCAGTGGGAGCGGGTTGGCAGTGTCAAGGAAATTTTGCGTGACCTGTCGCTGAATACAGTTTGTGAAGAGGCTTCCTGCCCCAACATTGGTGAATGCTTTAGTCACGGCACCGCAACTTTTTTGATCATGGGTCCAGCCTGCACGCGAGCCTGCCCCTACTGCGACATTGATTTTGAGAAGAAACCTCAAGCACTTGACCCAACTGAACCATCTCGGTTGGCAGAAGCGGTTCGCCGGATGAATTTAAACCATGTCGTGATTACATCTGTGAATCGCGATGACCTACCGGATGGCGGTGCATCTCAATTCGTTCAGTGCATCGAAACAATCCGGGTCATTTCTGCTAAGACTACCATTGAGGTTTTGATTCCAGATTTGTGTGGGAACTGGGAAGCTCTGGAAGTGATTCTGCAAGCACGGCCGGATGTGCTGAACCACAATATGGAGACCATTCCACGACTATATCGACGGGTTCGTCCTCAGGGAGACTATGAGCGAACTCTAGAATTGTTGAGGCGATCGCATCAAATTGCTCCCTGGCTCTACACCAAATCGGGAATTATGGTAGGTCTGGGCGAGACTGATGCAGAAGTACGTCAGGTAATGCGAGATCTGCGATCGGTAGACTGCGACATTTTGACGATTGGACAGTATCTTCAGCCCACGTCTAAGCATTTAGCTGTACAGCAGTTTGTTACGCCTGAGCAGTTTGCTGAGTGGCAGCAATTTGGTGAATCTATCGGTTTCCTTCAGGTTGTTTCCTCGCCTCTGACCCGCAGTTCTTATCATGCTGAGCAGGTACAGGAGTTGATGGAGCGCTACCCCCGGACTGCTGATCTCTCAATTTGATGGAATCTACCCGAAAAGAACTTGTAAAGGCATCCATTTGGAGCATAGTTGTCTTTACAAATGGCGTCTTGTTCGCAAATTAAGTAGGGCTGCGGTTCTCACGGCCAGAGGCGGAAACCGGCAGTTAGGTTTGTGGTGCACAACACTGCCTAATTCTATTCCCTAAGAGCGAAAGACTTCCTTGAGTCTTGCTTCTGTAGATCTATAGAGTTGAATCTAAAGCAAAACTCTTGACAGAGATATTTACCCCTAACTTTTAGCTAAAACCTAGATACTACTCTAATGAATAAATTTAGAGCAGTTAAATGGAAGTTTTACTACGAGCGTATTTATAGAAGTAGAAAGGCGATCGCAGCTAGATAGAACCAAACTATTGCTTAAACAATCCTTATTTCTACACACAAATTCAGCCTGGATTGTTAGCCAAAAACTGTTTCTATTTACCGAAGGAACCTTAATAAAACTCCTATAAATGTGCTCCAAGTTTAAGCTTCCTCTCTGAACAAGTGGAGAATTTATTATGGTTGGTCAAATGTGCTGGCTATCTAAACTTGGGAAAGACGGGGAGAAAATTTTACACTTAAAAGCTCAACCGAATGAACCCTGGTTGCCGTATACTGCCTATCCCCAGTTTGCCGCTCCAGATTACAAGATTCCTGGGGGTTCAAAAGGTTGGGCAACTTATCAGAAATTGATGAAAGCGGGTTGGACATTAATACCCAGTTCCCAGGCTAGAGAACTGGTGGCTTTATCTAGACATTAATACTCTTTCAGTTAATCCGTTTTCAACCACTTATTAACGTGTATTGCTTTTGGTTATCTGATACCAGCTGTATCTAAAGATGTGGGTAGGGGCACGCTGCGGCACGCCCTTGCAGAAATTGATACGCTGCGAAATCTATCTAAATCGGTGTGTGATACACCTGGTCAATAATCATTGGTTGTTGGACATCAGCGTTATTCAGGTACTAGCTATAGCTGAACAGTGTTAATAGCTGGGTTCAACAACAAAACATTCAATTCTTTAATCTTCAAATTAGAATCATGAATACTCTATTAATTCAGCAAGAGCTTGGCTGTAGCACCAGAGATTTGGATGGAATAGCGATCGCTCCTACGCTTCATCAAGTCCCTGTATTACCCAAATTTAACCGGAGTGAAACGGTAAGTTTCTTAGGGGGTATAGGTACGATCAAAAGCTTTCAACCTACTTTTGGTACCTGGATGTATCGAGTGGAGATGGAGTTAGGACCAGAACCAGAAATGGGTCGAATTGGTAGCGAAACAACAGTTCTACTATACGAATCTGATATTGACGAAGTGGCGATCGCCAAAGAACAGGGATTGAATTAGTTCACGATTTCGTAGGGGCAAAGCACTCAGCAAACATTCTCTCAATAGCTACAAAGATTTGCGCGAATGCTTTGGCTCCTACAGGTGAGTGTTTGCCGCACCAATGTAATTCAACAGGCTCATCTCATTTAGACCGGACATAACAATTTCCCGCAACAAACTTTAAAGGAGATCCCATGTCATTCATAGAATACGCTTTTGTCTTTGCTCTAGTTCTGACCGTACTGCCATTTTCGATCGTGCAAATGGAGGTTTCCCTCAATCAAGACGAAGACGTTGAAGCTTTTTGCCTCTGGGTTTGCCTCGCAGGCTTGATGGCAGGCTTGCCCCTTATTGTGACGACGATGGAGCAGGTTGTTTAGCTTCTTGGCTGAGTTTGTAGTCCAGTAATTTTACTTAACTTAATGAATAAAGTTTGGGTGAAGTACCTTTGGGTTTGGGCATAATTGAGTTTGCTAGCGAGTAACTGGCCGATTCATGACATCCGAACCCTTTTTGACTGTTGACGACCAGCCCATTTCTCTTGGGCAAGCCATTCGATATTTACAGACGGGCAGAAAATTCGACGCATTCATCGGCGAAATCATTCGCCAGTTTGTCGTTGACCAGGAATTACAAACCCGTGAAGACCTTAAAATCAATACGGCCGCAGTTGAGCAGGCTGTGATTGATTTTCGCTTGGAGCAGCAGCTTACTGATCCAAAGCAGTTTCAGGAATGGCTCTCTAGCAATGGGATGGATTATGAGACATTTCACAATCAGGTCTCTTCTGGGTTTAAGCTGCGAAAGCTGAAAGAAGATGTGGCGTTACCCAAGCTGCAAGAATATTTCATTGAGCGCAAAATTTTCTTAGATCGGGTTGTACTGTCCCGCATCATCGTCGTCGATAAAGAACTGGCTGAGGAACTGAGAAGCCAAATTCTAGAAGAAGGCGCAAAATTTGAACAGCTTGCTAGGGAATATTCCCTGACCGATGACCGCATCGTAAACGGCATGGTCGGTCCAATCAGCCGAGGGACAATGCCAGATACGCTTCGGGCGGCAGTTGATTTGGCGAAGTCCGGAGAAATTGTCGGACCACTGGGAATGGAAGATCGGTGGGGATTATTTCGCGTGGAAGAATTTCTTCCGGCCTCACTTGACGATCTGCAATTAAGGCAAACCCTGGTAGACGAGCTATTTGAACAATGGCTAATGGACAAAATTCAGGGATTGCCGATCAAGCTACAGGTGGGCTCATGATTACTGATGACCAGCTAGCCAGCATTCCGTGGGATTCTCCCCCGCTGAACTGGCTATCTGCCGAACAGCAAATTCGACTTAAAGATCAGGCAAGGACTCGCTATTGCGGGTTAGGAGAGGTGATCTGGTCTACAGATACACCCGGCACTCAGTTTCTAGTGATTTCGGGGAATGTTCGCCTGATTCCTGATCAGGGCAAACCAACGGTGTTGAAGTCGGGCGACTGGTTTGGCGATTTTCCAGAACTGACTGACCAGTGGAAAGCTAGAGCTTCCAGTAAAGAAGTCGTCCTAATTCAATGGGATGCTCAGGTCTGGAAGGCGATCGCTACTCCTGAAATCAAACAATTTTGGCTAACGCTGCGATCGCGCTATCAACCCGAATTTTCGACTGCGCCGCAGCCTGTTTCTGGCTACCCCTTTGTATCCGCAATCAACACCGCTGCTGCCTGTCTGACGATGTTGTGTCAGTACCTAGAAACTCCAGCTCAGTTGGAATGGGTGCAACGTCAACTCCGAGGACAACGCCCTAAAGATCTGGCGGACACAGGCGAAAAGCTAGGGCTGCAACTGCGACGGGTTCTAGTGAGCAACTGGCAAGACCTGCGGCAGCTTACCCTGCCGGGGCTGATTCGCTGGCGGCAAGAGCGCTGGGTGGTCGTCTATGCAGTGAGGGGCGATCGCCTCGTCATTGCCGATCCAATGAATCCTAGCCAGACCTGCGAAAGCATTCCCAGAGCGATGCTAGAGGAAGTCTGGGATGGGCAACTCTGGCAGGTCGAACTTGTTCAAAAGCAAGAACAATTCAGCCTGACCTGGTTTTTGCCTGCCGTCTGGCGGTTTCGCAATCTGCTAGGGGAAGTGCTGCTGGCTTCCTTCACCCTGCAACTGCTGGGGCTGGCGACTCCGGTGATCACGCAAGTGGTGATCGATAAGGTGATGGTGCAGGAAAGTTTGGCCACGCTGGATGTGATGGCAGTTGCCCTACTTGCCGTTGCCATCTTCGAGGCGCTGCTGGGCACCCTGCGGATGTTTATCTTCACCCACACGACCAATCGGCTCGATTTGGGGCTCTCTGCCCAGCTTTTCCGGCATTTGCTGCGGCTGCCACTGTCCTACTTTGAGGCGCGGCGGGTAGGAGACACGGTCGCTAGAGTGCAAGAACTGGAGGAAATCCGTCAATTCCTCACCAGCACTGCTCTGACCGTTATCCTCGACAGCATTTTCTCGGTGGTGTACCTGGCGGTGATGTTCTACTACAGCGCTCGCCTAACCGGAGTAGCGTTAGCAGTGATCCCACTATTCGCGATTTTGACGCTGATTAGCACCCCCATCCTGCGAAACTGGCTGAATGAAACCTTTAACCGCAGTGCTGACAGCCAATCTTTTCTAGTGGAGACGGTAACGGGGATTCACTCGGTTAAGGCTCACGCGGCAGAAAAGACATCGCGCGATCGCTGGGAAGGGCTCTACGCCCGCTTCATTCGCACGGGATTCAAAGCCACCACCACCGCTAACATCAGCAACCACATCGGTGATTTTCTAACCAGTTTCTCGGCACTGCTAATTCTTTGGTTTGGTGCAAGGCTAGTGATCAACCAGGACTTCACCATTGGTCAACTGGTTGCCTTTCAAATGCTCTCCGCTAGAGTCACAGGCCCTCTGTTGCGCCTGGTGCAGCTCTGGCAAAACCTCCAAGAAGTGCTGCTTGCCGTTGACCGCATTGGCGACATTCTCAACGTCGCCCCCGAAGCAGAACCCGGAACGGGTTTGGTGTTGCCGCCGCTGAGAGGACAGGTCAACTTTGACCAGGTATTTTTCCGTTATCAGGCGAACCAGGAGCCGATCCTGCGTGGCGTTTCCTTTGACGTAGAACCCGGCATGTTCGTTGGCATTGTTGGACGCAGTGGTTCTGGTAAAAGTACCCTCTCCAAACTGATTCAGCGGCTCTACCAATCTGAGTCAGGGCGAATTTTGATAGACGGGTTTGACATTAAAAGTGCAGACCTGTCCTCGCTCAGGACTCAAATTGCCGTTGTGCTGCAAGAGGATTTCCTATTCAACGGCTCCATTCTGGAAAACATCACGCTGGGAAATCCTGAAGTAACGGCAGAGCAGGTGGTAGAAGCTGCTCGTATGGCTGTTGCCCATGATTTTGTCTGCGATTTACCCGATGGCTATGAAACGGGCGTAGGGGAACGGGGCACTGCCCTTTCTGGTGGACAGCGTCAAAGAATTACCCTGGCACGGCTGTTTCTCTCTCAGGCTCCGATCCTGATCCTGGATGAAGCCACCAGCAGCCTTGACGCAGAAACCGAGCAGCAGGTGCTAGAAAACCTCCAGCGCGTCTCCAAAGACCGCACGATGTTCTTGATTGCTCACCGTTTTGCACCGCTTAAACGAGCCGACTTAATCCTGGTGATGGAAAAAGGCGTAATTGCTGAACGGGGAACGCACGACTCACTCATTCAGCAAAAAGGATTGTACTGGTCACTCTATCAGCGTCAACAGATGTCCATCTAACCCTTTTTCTTCCTCGTTACAAGGCGGAGCCTTGTAATGTCTGATTACGAGGCTCTGCCTCCTGTCCACGAAGCAGAGCCTCACGGTCGGAATTCCCAGGCAGAACTGGGGAACGAGGTTAAGCAGTTTCAGCGATCGCCAACCCTAATTCCTGTCCCTGACGCTGTACTAGGGACGGTAAATATTTTCTACAGCTTTCGCAGGAGCAAGCAGGTGGGCATCAATCACGAACACTGAGCAACCCAATGCAACTTGTCCCCATCTAGGAAGAAATAGACCTGCCCTAAATCTCCCCAACCTACAGGAAGTCCAAGAACATGCCACGGATCATAGACTCCAAGTTGTTCTATTTTCGGAAGAACTGGTCGTGAGGGAACGTTGATGAAAGGATAAGGTAACAAGCTTTCTGGTGCTAGAGAGTGAATTTGGAATAGGAAACGACCTGGAACTGAAACCTCTTCTTGAATCCACGAAGGCGTTCCCCCAATTTTGGTTCCTGCAATTGGCTCAGTAGTTCGATGGATTGCTCCATAACAAGGAAAGACGTTCAATTTGGAAGGAGGAAGATCGGTTGGTAGTACGAGAGGAGAGTTGCCAATTGAAACCCATTCAAAGTGAAGTACGGAAGGATCGTCGTCAAATACAGAGACGTAGATTCTCTGATCTGGCTTTGCAAAAATAACTAGTACATCCCCAGGCAGTGATCCACATACGTCAAGTGAATCTTTGAAGCAAATTTGAGCCAAAAATTCTAAAGGTTCGCCCTCAGCAGATTGGGGCCAAGGACGAGACGCAGGGAAGTAAGGCAGCCCTCCCATCTTTGTTACCTCACGTTTTTTTGGCTCTCCGTAAGCCCAAACGAATATATCAACTGGAAAACCCTCTCCTTTTTGTTCATGAGCTAGATTCTGTTCCTTCAAATACTCATTGACAACCAGGTGAAATGGACTAGTGACTTCCCAATCTCCTAAATCGTTCCAGTAAGGGTATGCAGGAAAAGTTTCGTGCAGGCGATCGATTGGAAAGACGGTTTTCCAATACTCCAGATCAAAGAGTTCATGCACCATTTCAGGTGGCATCCGTCAACAAATTGTTAGGACTACTGTAATGTATCACCCAGCCAAAGGTGTACAAATTCCTGTTCCTGTTGATTTAGGAACGTTCGACGTATTGCTTCAACTCTTGCGCCATTCTTCTTAAGCCCTGCTGCTCGTCCTGACGAATAAACGGGAAGAACAGACGGGTTAGTGGACCGGAGAAGTTTTCCCGGTGAATGTATTTGGTGCGTTTGCCAATATCTAGTAGCTCAAAGACATGCTCGTTGCGAAATCCGGGGGCAGAGGAAAGCCACTGGAGACACACTTCCGGCTGAAGTAGGGTAATCGTAGGTTGAAACTCGGTTTCCTCCTCGCGGGAAACTCGCTTGAGTGATAGCCAGACCATTTTGCCTTGCTCGAAGGGCTGAACCGGATCACGATCATAGAGAAAGGTATTCCACCGAAGCCAATCTTGCTTGTTGAGCAATGCTTGCCAGACTGCTGAGCGGGGCGCGTCAATCTCGATTTCGACGTAGAGACTTGGCATACAGGTGAAATTGATCTACTCGGTGTGACGGAGTACAGTCATGAGTTTATCGCTAGCCTAAGCTGTGAAGGGCTTGCGTACAGCATTAGTCTTTGAGAAATTCCTGGGTAGAGCAATCAGGAACAGGCTCAAAGCTGTAGCATTAAAGTCCTGACTAGATCGACTCGTATTTTTTATCCAAGGAGAGCAGCGGCAGCAGTATGGTCAGCCTGACACCCAATCCTAGTTTTAGTCTAACGATTCGTTTTCAGCTTCCTAATCGGGCAGGAACGCTGGCTTGTGTAACGCAGGCGATCGCCGCTGCTGGAGGCAACATCGGGCAGATTGACCTAATTGAGCAAAATCGTAAAACTCTGGTTCGAGACATTGCAGTTGATGCCTACAGCACTGAACATGCTGAACGGATAGTGGCAGACGTGAAAGCGCTCACAGACATCAAGGTAATCAGCGTTTACGATCGCACCTTCAACCTACATCGCGGCGGCAAAATTAGCGTCCAGAGCCGGATTCCGCTAAAGACTCAGGGCGATTTGGCGATGGCTTATACACCGGGGGTGGGGAGAATCTGTACGGCGATCGCTCAAGATCCAGAACAGGTTTATGCACTGACGATCAAAAGCAATACGGTGGCGATCGTCACCGATGGCAGTGCTGTATTGGGACTGGGTAATTTGGGACCGGCGGGTGCACTGCCTGTGATGGAAGGCAAAGCCATGCTGTTTCGCGAATTTGCTGGGATCGATGCTTTCCCCATCTGCCTAGATACACAAGATACCGATGCGATTGTCGAAACGGTGAAAAATATTGCGCCTGTGTTTGGTGGGGTCAACCTGGAAGACATTAGCGCCCCTCGCTGCTTTGAAATCGAAGCTCGACTTCAACGAGAGCTAAACATTCCGATTTTTCATGACGACCAGCACGGCACCGCTATTGTCACCCTGGCTGCTTTGTTCAATGCGCTGAAGTTTGTGCAAAAGCCGCTAGAGCAGGTGCGAATTGTAATTAACGGAGCAGGCGCAGCAGGGGTGGCGATCGCCCGTCTGTTGCACAAAGCCGGAGCTACAGCAATTTGGATGTGCGACTCACGCGGCATTATTTGCCACAGCCGCACCGATTTAACTGCGCAAAAGCGCGAGTTTGCTGTTGATCAGAGCGGTTCCTTGGCAGACGCGATGGTTGGCGCAGATGTATTTTTGGGAGTCAGTGCGCCTGGAGTGTTATCCCCAGAAATGGTGCGATCGATGGCGAAAGACCGGATTGTATTTGCAATGGCAAACCCGATCCCGGAAATTCAGCCAGAACTCGTAGAAGACGACGTGGCAGTAATGGCAACCGGACGTAGCGACTACCCCAATCAGATCAACAACGTGCTGGCATTTCCTGGAATCTTTCGGGGAGCGCTGGATTGCCGAGCCGCCGCGATGACCACCACGATGTACCTGGAAGCTGCGATGGCGATCGCCTCTCTGATCAATCCCTCTGAACTTGACTCCGAACACATCGTTCCCTCGGTGTTTGACGAGCGAGTCGCCCCAACAGTCGCCGCTGCTGTGCAGCGAGCCGCCCGTCAGGAGGGCATTGCTGCCAACTAGCAAGCGCTGGTAGGGGCGTTTCGCGAAACGCCCCTACGGGATGTCTATGGGTATGGATTGGGTTGGAAAATTGCTCCTTACCAACCCCAGGTTCCGGCACTGCCTTTGAATGGACCGACGATATCCTTGGTAATCCAGCCGCCGTAGAAGTCACCGGGCTGGGGCTGCACCTGTTCGCCGTTCACATAGCAAGCTTCCATACGGCTGGGGTAAACCGCTACGTAGTCTTTGAGCAAAGCAAAGCGGGAAGTGGGAGATGGATAAAACCATGCCGCATCCTGAGCCTGTTTGTCGCCAACTTGAATCGTGTAGTAAGCTGCTTGTCCCTTCCACTCACAGAAGGTTGAGCGCGAAGTTTGCTTGAAGTACTGCTGCTGAATGTCTTCAGGCGAAATGTAGTAAACCGGTGGGTGGCTGGTTTCTAATACCCGCTTGGCACGATGGGTGTCGGCGATCGCCACGCCGTTAAAAACAATCTGAATGTGTTTAGTCGAGTCTTCTAGCCGGGGAGGACGGGGATAATCCCAAACAGACTCCTGCCCAGGACCGGGGGCAATACGTTCACGCGACACTGAATTCTCCTCTGCATCATCAAGATCAAAGCTCTGCTAGCTTTTCTTGAATCATAGAAGGCAATCTGTGTCCATCGCCATCTTGCAGCGTGTTCATTTTTTGGTTAAGTTCTCGAATCCGTCGAGACAGCAAGCGAATAATGTTCACCGCAATGCCAGGGGTTTCATCAATCGCTTCATAGAGCTGCTGTTGGGTTAGCATCAAGCATTCGCAGGGTTCTAAAGTGGTGACTGAAGCGGAGCGAGGTTCTGCATCAAACAGCGACATTTCGCCAAAACTGTCTCCCTGCTGAAATCTAACAATTTCGTGATTGCCAATGTGAACCCGCACTTGCCCAGACACCAAAATATAGAGCGATCGCCCCTCTTGCCCCTGTGTAAAAATGGTGTGCTTGGTTGGGAAAGATAGCTCATCCATGATGGAAGCTAACCGGACGAGAAAATCATCCCGTAGCTCTGTAAAAATTGGAACTCCCCGAACAAACAGTAGACGATCAACGCTAGTCAGCATAGAAAACCGATATTAAACTTCCCTGGGCAATCTTGCTTGAACCAAGCCACACCGCTTTCACCTTTCCCCATAGATGCATAACCCCAAAAACGGCAAGTGAGACAAGCGGTCTGCCACTAGCTTGCCCATTTTCAAGCTTTTTTTGTCTGTCAGTCAATGTCGTGGCGATCGCCTAGATCGGCTCAAGCCCAGAATGACCGGGCAACCGTACCGCACCATTTGACTGCCCCTCAACACCAGAAATTGCAGCGTTCAATGGCTCAAGCCCTAATTCTGCCATCATTTGGCGTACTTGAGCTGCAACCAAACGATCTGGATCGTTCTGCAACAGCGGCAGCAGTTCTGGCAGCACTCTGGGTGAAGCAACTTTCAGGTAAGTTAGCACAGCTTCCCGCACAAACCCTGTCGGGTGGCGCAAGCAAGAAAGTGTTTGCTCCGAAGTAACGCTCCAGCGGGCTTGACGGGCCAGGTGAAAACAGCAGGATAGCGTCCAGTCTGACAAAAAGCTGCGTAGCTCTAATAAATGCCGTAACCGCTGACTGGGCGACATCGGCGTGTAAGGCATAATCTCTGCTAAACTTTCCAGCTTCTCAAGTGTAGAGCGGCGATCGAGGATGCTCAACAGGGCGCGTTTGCTGGGAATGTCGAGGGTATTATCCAAAATTTCCAGCCCTCGTGCCATGCTGTCGTGGGAGTCAGACTGGAGGTTAAAGGATGCTGCCTGAATTGCGCTAGAAGGATAAAGAAACCGCATCAGCAGAAATAGCCGCTCGAATGCATCGACCTGAGCATCATTCAGCGATCGCCGCAGCAAATCTGCTTCGCGCCCAGCCACTCTTTCTGGAGTCAAATCCAGCAGGGCTGCGTAAACTTGCCCAATGAACAGCAATTCCTGATTAATTAAATTCTCAACCCCGCTTCGCCCTAAGATATCGGCAACTGCATCAATGCCAATCTCTTGTGGTAGCTTCAGCAGAATTCGCAGAATGTTGCGACGAGTTGCTCCCCAGGCAGTCATCAGTTGAGCGACCAGTGCATTCAATGCTTCTATCGTGCCAATTTGACCAATTGCCGTCAGCGCATAGGTTCTGATCAGCTCCGGTTTGCGAACGTCCTCTGCCAGTTCGATTAGCATTGGGATCGCATCATTTTCTAGACGCACCAACGCCCGCATTGCCGCCTCACGGGTAGATTTGTAGTGCAGTCCGCGCAGGAGTGAAGGGTAGTACTCCTCTAAGTGAGTGGCGGCGATCGCCTCCAGCAAAGCGCACCTCACCCGCAACGACTGATCCTGCAGTAGCGGTCTGATATACAGCCGCAGCGCTTGCAAATAAATTGCCTCACCTAGCGCCCGACAGCCCATCACCCGTTCTCGTTCCCGCATATGGGTCAACATTCGTCGCAGCGTATCCGTTGCTTCTGCCTTTTGACGAGGATTGCCACGCCTGAGCATGAGAGAAGCGGCTGTTCCTCTCACAACTGGATCAACCTCCGACTTCAGATAAGGTCGCAACTCCTGCATATCTGGATCGGGTTCCGTCAGCCAGACATAGCGCAAAGCAACTGCCAAAACTTCTGGCTGCAAGTCAGATTGCTGAATCAGCGCCCTGACTCGATCCAGGTAAATCGGATTGGGAAAGTTGAGCATTGTCTCCAAACTCTGACGCTGCAAAGCAGGAGACATATTTGGCAGAAGCGGAGACAGCACCTCGCCAACATTTTTGGGATCGATATGGGCGAGTAACTCAATGCAAGAATGTTTGTCCGCCTCAGTACCAGGGCGATCGAGCGCTTCCACAACCGCCCGCTTAAATGTTCGCAAATCTACATCTGATAGGCTTAACTGTCCCCGTTCTGCACTGAGTACCAGCAGCCCCAGATATCTAGAGCGCAACAGCAGAACGGCTCCCAGCCAGACCCCTGCAAAAATAAAAATTTGAAATAGAAAGACTCGGCTCTCCAGGTTTTGAAATAGATTAGCGTCTACGTTAGGAAAAAGCCGCTGACAAAGCCAGATGGTAATTAAGATTCCAGCGCCAGTTAAGCCTGAAGAAATCGGTTCAGCAATCCCCCGAACTGTAGACTGAATGCGACTGCGAACCGTATCGGGAATGGGTTGAAAGAGAACCGGGCCAATGCTCGCTAGCAGCGTGTAGCGCAGCAGTTCATCTAAAAACTTGAGAATGATGACGCCCCAAAATAGCCGCAGCAAGTCGATGGAGGAGAGAAAGCTGAGCACCGTGAGCAGGGCCGGGGGGAGAATGGCGATCGCAAACACCCCCAACCGCTCAATTGCTCGCCCTGAAATAAACCACTGTGTAATCAGCTCAAAGATGCCGAGAATGCCGCTAAATAACGCTAAAAAAGCCGCAATATCGGAAACGCTCAAGTTTTGCTCTAGCTGACTGAGATATTGAAAATCAACCAGCAGCGACAAAATCTGCGCCATCACAAAAAAAGCGACGATCAAAATGACATAGCGCTGAAGCGGACCTCGTAGACGACGCGCCGTAAAGTCATGTTGAGTTTCCTGCAATCTACGCTTGAGAGAGTCAGGAAAGGCTTGCTGGTATGCCTCGCTGAGATAAAACAAGATCCCCGCCCCAACCAGCAGCATCAAACTTGCCAACAAAATAACGTTAGAGAGTCCGATCCAGGACTGCAAGAGTGGCAAAGAAAACCCACTCAATACATCAGCCGCCAAAATACCGCTGCTGATTAAAGGGTAAGTGCGTTTAATTTCCCGAATGTTAAATAGCTGATTAGCTGTAATGGAAGTGTTGAGTTCATTTAGAACATAGATTGCTTCCAGCCAAAGCCGCATTAAGAAGATGGTATACCCGCCCAAAAAAGCCGGATTCAGCCCTAGACGAAAGATGAACAGCGGCATCGCCATTAGCACTGCAATGATTACGATCACCCGACGCAGCGGCAGAAACTTCTGCATCAGCGAGTAGACAAATCCTAAACCTGTCCCAATTCCAGCACTGGCAATATAGATCCAGGGTAGGGAGTCAGCCCCGTATTCACCCAAAAATAGTGCTGCGGCACTAACCTCCAGCCAGAGAATACCAATAGACGTAGCGGTGTAAAAAGCAAACATGAGGAATGTTCGCTCGCTTTCCTCTGGACGGAGGTTAAACCACTGTAACCACCTCCATTGGGCTGCGTTTTGACTCGCAGCAGACCACCACCCATTCAGATTCATGCAGTCTTGCCCTGCCCTTACAGCTTTTTGTCAATGCTTATCATATAAGCACGCCTTGGAGCTTTCACAGCTATTTTCTGTATCAACAAATTTGGACGTGGAAGTCAAACCTCCACGTCCAAAATCCCTATGGTTTGACCACTTCCTGTGTCGCCAGGTAAGCAGTATTCCTACTTCTTGGGAGAGAGCATCATCATCATGTTGCGCCCTTCACGTTTTGGAGCTTGCTGAAGTTCAGCAACTTCTTGCAAATCGGTTGCCATTCTCATCAGCAGGGTTTCTGCCAGGTCACTGTGCTGGATCTCCCGACCCCGGAACATGATCGTAGCTTTAACTTTATCGCCTGCTTTAAGAAACTTTTCTGCCTGGTTTACCCGAACGTGATAGTCGTGATCTTCAATCTTGTATCGCATTTTCACTTCTTTTACGTCAGAAGTGTGCTGCTTCTTCCGGGCTTCCCGCGCTTTCTTTTCCTGCTCAAACTTAAACTTGCCGTAGTCCATGATCCGGCAAACTGGCGGGTCTGCTTTGTCGCTGACAAGCACCAAGTCCAGCTCTTTTTCCTCTGCCATTTTCAGGGCATCGCGGGGCACCATAATTCCTAGCTGCCCACCATCTGTATCTATAACCCTAATTTTTGGAAAGCGAATTCGTTCGTTAATAGTCGGTAAGTCTCGGTTTTGCTTGATCAGAGCCATGTGCAATTGTGTTAGCTGTCCTTTGTTAATGTTTTGCGGTTGCGAGAGGGAACTTACTAGGGTTTGCGATGAAACGAGATAACAAACATATTAGATCGCACAGCAGAAAGTGGAACTATAGATTTGTTACCCGCATTCTACTCGGAATTGCAGGGTGTCTGCCTACTACAAATGGGGGAGGGGCGGGTGCAGAGTTTGCGCGGATTGCTGAATTTGTTTTTGGAGTCGGGCTGTTCGCTTTGTCAACGGTCTACCCCGGGGGAACTGTGCCAGGGGTGTCAACGGCAAATTCAACGATGTCAAGGCAGTGACGCTCAGTGGCAGGAACCACTGCCCTTATTTGCGTGGGGGGTGTACGGTGGGGCGCTGAAACGGGCGATCGCCACCCTCAAATATGACAACCAACCTCGTCTAGCACGCCCTTTGGGACATTGGTTAGCTCAGGCTTGGCTAGAGTCATCCCAGCAAAAGATGCTGCGTCAAAAGCCGACGGTCGTGCCTATTCCAATGTACGCTGCCAAAAAGCAGCAGCGGGGGTATGACCAGGCTGAACTGCTGGCAAAACATTTTTGCGAATTCGCAGGTTTGCCTCTACAACGGCGAGGTCTAGAGCGGATTCGTTCGACGGAAGCGCAATTTACTCTTTCTGCAACAGCCCGCGAGGAAAATTTGAGCGACGCATTTCGACTGGGTAAAGAGCTTCAGCGCCATCGCTCATCTGCGGTGCTGTTGCTGGATGATGTCTATACGACGGGAGCGACTGCTCGCGCTGCGATGCAAACCCTGCATCATCATGCAATTGAAGTGGTGGGGTTGGTAGCGATCGCTAAACCCATCATGGAAACCCAAAACAAGCTTGAGCATAAAACTCAAAGCAGCCTATGAGGGACGCATAATGGGGCGAGTTGGCGGCAACTCGGTAGAGCCAAACACGGGAGTCGGGTCGAGCCCAGCAATTTGCTGAAACTGAGATGGGGTAATGGTGCTAACAATCGGCTGATTTTCCCAAGTTTTGAGTTTGTTATGAGACTGAGTTAAAAACTCAACCCCTCTCAGCATTGGAACGCTTGACCATTGATCGACCAGCGTTTCAACCAAGGCTAGCTCGATCAGGGGCGGTGGATAAATTTGCAGAAGTTCGTCCAGATAGGTATTGAATCTATCTACTTCATTGCCGCTCAGCTGATAGCTACTGATGATGTATTTTACGCGCTGCTGGCTTAGCTGTTCCCGAATCTCCATTAAGACCTCAGCCGGAGGGTTTGTCATTGCTTGTTTGGCGGAGTTGCTATTTCAGGGCGATCGCCAAACCTTGCTTTTAAGATCGTACTCCGAAGTAGATCAAATTGGACTAAATCGACTGAGATTGTACTTGTCTCAATAGATGAAACGTAGGTTTTCTTAAAGTCATGGGCAAGAAAGATAGAGCCAGTCCCACTAAAGCTTTAGGACGTGAAGCAGATTGACCGACCCGAACTAGCGCCTTTCCGGCTTGTGTCTCGCCCGTCTCGATCAGACGCAATCCCAAAAGAAGCTGAGATTCAGCAAGACGCGATCGCCTAATCTGCTCTAGTTTTTCTGACTCAAATTGAAAATTCTCCAGGTATTGGATTTTGTCTTTTAAGTAGGGAATTGCTCGTCCAATGCCCTGTTGCTGAGCATGAAAGCGATATTCCATTAGCCGCTCTGGTAAGTAATAACCCTTTTTACCTGCTAGAGCCAAACGCACCAGCAAATCATTGTCTTCGCAGTTTTGAATATTAGGACGCATGTAGCCCTGTTCTGCTAAAACTTGCCGCCGAAACAAGGTTGCGCCAATTTGAAAACTTTGCTGCACAAATACGACTTCTAGTAAGTTTGGGATGATCCCAGCAGATAAATTGGTGCGCCCCCACTTCTGGGAATTGTCGTCTGTCACTTGCGGATCGCGCGCATTATTAATGTCGATTACCCAGTGATCGGTACCAACAAAATCTACGTCGGGCTGTTCGTCTAAAATTGCTGCAGTTCGTGCCAGGAAGTCAGGCGTAAGGCGATCGTCATCATCAAATTTAATAAAATATTCGCCACTGGCAGCTTCAAAACCAGAGCGCATGTTATTGCTCTTGCCAATGTTTCGAGGATGGCGAACGTAGTGAATTCTACGGTCATCGATTTGAGTCACGATCTCAGCCGTGGTGTCGGTTGAGCCATCATCACAAATGATCAGTTCAAAATCCTGGAGAGTTTGCTGAAGCACGCTTTGAATGGCGATCGGCAGCAGTTTTTCTCGATTGTAGGTAGGAATACAAACACTAACTTTAGGCATCTGTTTGAATTGTGGACAGATTAATGAAAGGGGGATTAACAGTCAGACTATGGTTGTCCGCTTGCTCTGGTTTGGCAGCTTAAGCCTGATCGCCAGGTTCCTCACGTATATTAGCCAACCCAACAGACCCGATTCTTTAGATGATTGCCGAGAAGCCTTGTGGATTAAGCAACAGAGCTTAATCGGTGTTCGTAAGAATTCTACGGTCGCATAGCCTCACTCCTAGGCATACAACCTTGGTTGTGCAAACCCAAAATTAAGCTGAGGAACCTTCCCTAGTGGGGATGCGGTCTTAGCAAATGTTAACTAAGTTGAGAAGAATTTAACGTCAGCGGCAGCTTTAAGCCATTCAAGGCAATCAGTTTTTCTAACTAAAGTGAGGTAACTGATGCAGACCCAGGAATTTAAGCACTTTATCATCACTCGGATGAACGTGGACTGGCAGATTTCGCGTCCTAGAAGCGATCGCAACGAGCCAGAGTTCCTCAGCAGAAGGTTTGCCTTGTTCGAGCAGATCTGCCTTCCGTCCATCACAGCACAGACCAACAGGAATTTTACCTGGTTGATGCTTCTAGATGCAGCCTTACCGACTCAATTTAAAGAGAGAGTTGAAAAATATTGCTCGATCGCTCAGCTTGTTCCCATCTATATAGAGAGTCGGGAGACGTTGCTAGACTCCGTTAAGCAGGTAGTCAGAGAACACACAGATCAGGATTGCAAGTACTTGATTACGACTAGCTTAGATAGCGACGATGCAATTTCAAAGGACTTCTTGCAGCTAGTTCAAAACCAATTTAGGAAGCAAGAATTCGAATTTATTAACTTTCCGTTCGGCTATTTGTATCGAGTTAGTGAACAGAAGCTTTATCTGAGAGAATGGTTGACTTCGCCATTCCATACGTTGATCGAATCCTATCAAGGCGATTTCAAAACCGTTCTTGAATACGGTCATACTGAAATTAGCAACTATAAAACTTGCCAGATTGTAGCTGAACCTGTTTGGTTAATGGTGGCTCATGGTAATAATGTGCGAACCAACTTTGATGTCAGTGCTGCATGGCAGCCCGTTAACCGCCTTGGTTCAAATTTTGCAGTTAACCTGGATTTCCCTAAAAGCAGCAGGCTCAAGAGTCTGAAGAGGATGACTGTAGAGATTCTGAATGTTGTGAGAAGCAACAAGGAATGGGATACTTTGAAGGTCAAAACAAGAAAAATTTCTAATATTATTTCTCCCTCTACAGTGCGTACCTTGAGGAAGGTTAAATTCAATTTTTCCAGGCAGGTATAGTACTAGAAGCGCTTACCTGAGTTTTTGAGAAATTTTTTGGATGTAGCGACCCAATTGAGTCGGAAAGTTGACCGCTTGTAAATGTTTGGGCTCTTGATCGGGTTGTTTTAAGAAACGGTAATGTAAAAAGATTTCCCTGTAGCATACATCGATATCCTCTCCTTTGCTCAGGCAGCAAAAGTCTTCTGGAGAGTAATTCATGTAGTGCAAGCGGTGAATGGGCTTTAAGCCTTGTTCATTATAAAGAACGTTATTAATGTTGACGAAAGGATCGGCATCAGCACAGTTGCCAGTTCGTTCCTGCGCGTTGGGACTCAGCGTAAAGTTAAATTGAGGGCGATCGCTTCTCAAGGTCAAATAGTTAAACAGAAAAGCATCATCCCACCAGCGAGGAACCCAAGATACTTCCTGGCAATCAATCAGTTTTTGCTTTAGAGCTAATAGTTCTTGCTCCGCAAAAATGCCTCGTTTTGAGCCAAAGAAACTAGAGCAGTGCAGTTTAGTTCTAACCTGAGTTTCAGGGTAGCAACCTGTTTGAGTTGCTAATGCTAAATCAAGGGCAGTCTGCCCCTCTGGTTTGTTATGTTCCCAATCGTTAAATACAAAATCGTAGGTATTTAGCTTTTCAAATATGTCGTCAATCGGCTTCATCGCTAGACTGTCTGCGTCGTAAAATACGAACTGGTCGAACGGTCCGTCAAAAGTAACAAATTTGCGATGCAGCCCTATATTTTTTGCTGGCAAACGAGTTAGCCATTGAGATTGGGCGATAGGATGGGCTGTCCAAACCTGCCGAGCAAAGTCTTCCCAGCGTTGAATTGAGTTCCAGTCTTGAAAAAGTTTTACATTAGGTCTGAATTCTATTTCTTGAGTGATTCTCTCAATCTGATGATCAAAAGGAATAACCAGAATAGGAATATTTGAACTAACGTTTGCTTCGATGCTATTAAGCAGGGCAATGAGTTGGTCATAGACCCGATCATTTGCCAAGGTATAGAGTCCGCGCGATTGCATAAATCCTTTTCTAGAATGCGAAATGCATTAGTTAATTGAAGACTCAAGATGAATTTGAATTGAAAGATTCAAGCTGGTTACTCTTTAAGGTTCCCAATTCTAATTCTGTCTGCTTGTTCAGAAGCTATGGGACGGATCCCTTGAACTGAGGCTAGTTTTTGCTCGTGAGCCGCCAAAGCCAGGTTCTACCTCGCTCTTGGTAAGCAGGTTGGACAGATGCCTGCTGCTGTGCTGCGAGTTGCGATCGCAAGGACTGCGAGTAAGTCATTAAGAAAACATCACTAAAGCCTGCTCGAATCTGGGGCACGTTCGGCTCGACGGTCAGTTGAAGCGTCACGTTTGGATTCAGTAAACGGCTTAGTGACAAAATTTCACCCGCCCCCATTGAGGTGTTTGCAATCAGCAGGGGGCGTGGCGATTGATTGATGATCTTGGCGATAGGCGGATTGTAGTAGCTGATGACCTTATTCCAGCCGATCGGGGTTTTAGCGCCAATGTTGCAAGAGAGAATGCTGAGGGCGATCGCCCCTGCCAAAACAGCCAGCGCTAACACTTGCTGCCATGAACCAAAAGCATTGGATTCCAGTAGGTTTACCAGGCAATAAGCAACCGCGATTTGAATGCCCAAGTAGCAGGGAATGGCGTATCGCGTAGCGGTGGATCGTTGTCCGCCCCAAATCAGGTCGGGTAGCAGAATTGTGAAAGCCGTCGTGCCAATCAGGGTGAAGACAAATAGCCAAACCCGAATCGAGGTAGATTGCCAGAGCCAGTAGACTGCACCGATTTCCAACAGCAGCACAAAAGCATAGACACCGAAAATACTGGCTGTGTAAGCAAACTGAGAATGAAGTTTGAAGTCTGCATCGAAAAAGATGCGTCTCAAATTCAATGCCCAAACTCTGGCGATCGCCTTCCAGCTAGACGGCCGGTTTGCCCAGGCAGTGGTGGTTTGCACAGAACTGTGGCGGGTGGCGACTGCCCAGATCCAGGGCACGAATGTGAGCAAGGCGACGATTGAAGCCAGCAGATAATGTTCCAAGATTGGAGTCCAACGAAATTGCTCCACTCCGATTACATAAATGCCGTGCCCGATCGCCACCAGTCCTGAAAACAGGAACGTGTACAGTCCCAGGGAAAGCGTCACAGCGTAAAGCGCCCAACTGGCAAAGCTATCGACTCGCATCGCGTAAAGCAACGCAGCGCTGGCTGCCAAAATTAGCACTGTCCACAGGCTGTACTGTCTGGCTTCCTGAGCAAAGACGACATGCAGTGGCGAGATCGCAACCAGGGCGATCGCTAACCACGCTACATCCATTGACCCAAATAGCTCCAGGCAAAGCCAGTAGAGACTGGGAAACACCAGCAAGCTAAAAATTACAGACAAACTTCTCACTTCTGTTACCGAACTGCCCACCCATTGCGCCCATAACCGGATCAGCGTGTAGTACAGCGGCGGATGCTGTGGCTCTTCTTGGGCGAGTCCTCGAATCGTTCCCCAAATGCCTTTTTGAGCATTGGGATGCTGAAATTTTTGCAACTCTTGCGGAGTAATTTCCTTGCCGTGAAATGCCTGCTGCATCACCTCTGCTTCGCTGTAGCCAGAGATTCGCAGAGACGTGAAAGCTTCGTCGTACCAATAGAGTTTTTGCCCTAAAGCTGTGCATCGAAAGAAGATGCCTAGAGCGAGGATGGCGATCGCACCAAGTTGAATTTCAGTCATGGAAGGTTTGGATTTCTGAAGCATTGCTGTTCACACAGGTGACCCAGTCGCTACGATTAGCTACGATTGCCCTGGTGAAATTGATATCTATCCCAATAATTCCCCTGATGAAGATCCTGATGCTCTCTGCAACGTTCCCTTACCCACCCACACGGGGAGGAACTCAGGTCAGAACGTTTAACCTAATCAAGTATTTGAGCCAGCGTCACGATATCACCCTGATAACACAACGTTCCCCTGATGTAACTGACTCTGAGATAGAGGAATTGCGGCAGGCAATCACAGAATTGGTAGTTTTTCCGCGCCCTCAAGCCGCTGCTAGGCAAAGCATCGGCGGCAAGTTAAAGCGCTTCGGCACCTTTTTGGCTGAGGGAACGCCGCCCAGCGTTCTCTCGATTTATTCGCCTGAGATTCAGAATTGGGTGGATCAGGCAGTACAATCAGGCAAATTTGCAGCCGTGACCTGTGAACATAGTGTAAATGAAATTTACGTGAAGCCAGAATGGCGATCGCAACTTCGCACTATCGTCAACATCCATAGCTCGGTCTACGGCACCTGTAAAAATCAGCTTGAGACGGGCACCTCTGAGAATTGGCTGCGCGATCGCCTTAATCTGCCGCTGCTGCACCGCTATGAACGGCAATATTGCGGCAAATTTTCTACCATCGTGGCGACCACTGAGGAAGACCGAGATCAGCTTCAGCGGTTTAGCCCGAAGACACCGATCGCTGTCATTCCGAATGGCGTGGACTTTTCTGCCTTTCCCTATCGTGCTGCTGATCCGGGAGGGCATCGGCTGATTTTTATCGGCGCGATGGACAACACGCCTAACATTGATGCGGTCTGCTTTTTTAGCCAGGAAGTGTTTCCTAAAATCCAAGCCCTTTACCCCGATGTGACGCTGGAGTTGGTGGGTGCCCGTCCCGTGCCGCAGGTGCAGCAATTGGGCGATCGCTCTGGTGTCACGGTTACTGGGAAGGTTCCCTCGATGGCGGAATACCTGCACCGGGCAACGGTCTGTGTGGTGCCCATGCGAACCGGGTTTGGGATCAAAAACAAGACGTTAGAGGCAATGGCGGCTGGGGTACCTGTGGTAGGCAGCGATCGCGGCTTAGAAGGACTGGCAGTAGATGGCGAAACTAATCCTCTAACGGCTTTACGGGCCAACCAGGTTGAGGAATACGTCAACGCAATTAGCCGCCTATTTGAGAATCCAGAATTGCGGGGTCAATTGTCCAAAAATGGTCGATCGCTGGTCGAGAACACCTATACTTGGGAACAAGCCGGACAGCGCTATGAGCGGGCAATTGTTGAAGGGTAGAAATCTACGCAGTTTTGGATGGCGAAACGACCGCATGACTTAGATTCAGCTTCAGAGGAGCGGCAAAAGCATCAGCCCGTTCCTCCTAAGCGTTCAGGGGGACAGGAGAGAGGCGATCGCGCCTCTCATCCGGTTAAGGTGAATGTGCTGGTTTCTAACCAAAAACGCTTAACTCAGGGAACTCTGTCTGCCCAAAACGGACAATCTACAGAACCAACGAGCAGCACACCTACCCCACCCGCCAAGGTGCCCGTCAAGGTGAACGTGTTGGTGTCGGCTCAATCCAAAAAATTTTCCAAGAAAGCTCAATCGCCCCGAAAGGCAGAACCAGAGTGGCTCGAAGAAGAGGAACTGGACGAAGAGCTAGAGGATGAAGCGGGCCGTCTTGCCATTAATGTCTTAGTTACGCCTAAACCGAAACGAGGATCAAGGATCAAGTCTGCCTTGCTCGTTTCCTTTGTCCTGCTGGGTATGGCGGGAACCGTTGTGGGCGGAGGTTGGCTGGCGGTGCAGCTCATCATCAACCCTGGGTCAGTCAGATGGCTAAGCTGGATGATGCCAGAGTGGAATCGTCACGCACTCCAGCGAGAGGTCATTCAAACGCTGGCTGAGATTGAAGCAGAAGCGACCGAGGCAGGGCGATCGCTAGGCACTCCGCTCTACCTCCCGGCAACGGTAGGGTTGCCGCAGGATTTGCTGATCCCAATTTTGGCGGAATCTGATCACTGTGGTGGCAGGGGGGCGATCGCCTCCGTTCCGTCTGGCTGCGGCAGGCTAGTCGAAGTCAGAATTTATCGTCCGCTTTCAGCCAGGGAGGGAGCGCGCCCTGGTTCCTTTCAACTGATGAGCCGGATGTCGGTAAACGGCCCTGAAGAATTTTTTGTGCTTGACCCGTTTGTTACCTCGCCGACGGCTGTCCCTGGCTCCAATCGGATCATGCCGCTTAGCACCGTCACCCTGATCGAAGGCAATGCCACAGAGCCGGGAATCTGGCTACATCTCAGCGGCGAACGGATGCGGGGCAGCACACGCATCGTCTATGGGCAAGTGGTGCGCTACGATCCGGCAATTCCGCAGCTCTATTCTCTAGTGGAGTGGACAAGCCCCGCTGGGAAACTTCCCACCTGGCAGCAGATTACGGGCAGCGAAGCTACAGAACTGGTTGTTAACCAAACGGTTGGGCTGGAACCAAGCTTTAAGGTTTATCAGGTAGAGAGGCTGCAATCGTCCACGGAACCGATTCGCCTGACACCAATTTTGTTGGAACAAGCTGCTCTTGATAGTCGGACTTATGAAAATGGGCTGACTCTGGCGCGAAATGGGTTGTGGTCGGCAGCACTGCGAACGCTGGAATCCCTCAAGCAGCAGATCGATGCAGCGAATTGGTCAGCTCCAGCCCAGGCTCAGCTAGACCTGATTGCGCTCCATGCCAACGCCACCAAAGCTCAAGCAGAGCGTGATTGGGCTAGCCCCAGCCAGCAGATTTTGGCGCAGCTAATTGACGGACGTTGGGGCAATGCACTGCAACTGCTGCAAACCACCATTCGCAACGGTTATGATTTGTCGAGCCTGTTGGAGGTTGACTCTGACCGGATTTGGCGACGAGTTAATGCTGCTCTTCAAGTCAACCGCAACCAGCCCGATGTCCAGATTTGGGGCGCTCTAGTGCTAACGGCTCAGCGCGATCGCGCTGCTGCGATCGCCTGGTTGCGCCAACAAAACCCGGCTCCAGATACCAATACCCGCGTCCAGCAAGTCCTGAATCTGGTTAATCCCCAATCAGCACCAACGCTTACAGCCAGCCATGATAGCCGCATGATTGG
This sequence comes from Leptolyngbya sp. FACHB-541, assembly GCF_014695875.1. Classification (NCBI taxonomy): domain Bacteria; kingdom Bacillati; phylum Cyanobacteriota; class Cyanophyceae; order Leptolyngbyales; family Leptolyngbyaceae; genus Leptolyngbya; species Leptolyngbya sp. FACHB-541. Next base: position 64,566 of record NZ_JACJPC010000083.1, read on the forward strand.
CTCTGCGACCCAGGTTTCTAGCATCAATGCGGTAGATTGGCTGCGCCCCCAAGCTAACAGTCCACTGACCTTAACGGGGCAGCAAGTTTGGTATCAGATCCAGCTTGCTAATTTTCATGATGGGCAGCGCTGGCGGCGATCGCCCTTTTCTGACCTGAACTTACCTTCTACTGGAGCGGCTCAGCGGCTCTGGAGCCTATTGGGGCTAACGAATAATTCGCCCATTCAAATCCTGGTGTGGTCAGCCGATGGTCAGCCTCAAACGATTGAAGCAACCGTCAAAGCGGCTCGTGTTAGCGGCGGCAACCTGCAACTGCTGGCAGCAGGTTCACCGCCATCTAATGCAAATTCATCTGCTGGGCAAGCGCTTTCTCCATTAGCCATTACCCTATCCACCGTCAGTTGGTTGGAGACAGGAAACTTGCTAACGCTGAACGAGTTAAGCCAACAGCAACCCGACGGAGGGTCAGCGCTACTGACCAATCTTTGGCAGGAGTTGCAGCGAGCAGGTCAGGTTCAAGCTACCGATCTGGAAGACCCGGACTTGCTGCAAGAGGTAGGGCAGTGGTCGGTCGAGTTGATAGATTTGACTGGAGATGGCCAGCTTGAATCAGTGTTTACCTTCAAGCCCAGTCTGCTAGCTGCTTCAAGCTATGTCACCGCTAGCGCTCAGGCTGCAAATCAGGATGAAACTCGAACGCTGATTTTTTCGGCTCAGGGGCAGTTAATTTATAGTGAACTGAGTACCGACGCAGCTCAATTTTTGGTGGCGATCGCCAACCCCGGCGACGGCACAACGGCTTTATTGGTTGCGAATGGTCAAACCTACGGACTACAGCGCTGGTCAGCCCAAAATCAGCGGTTTGAATAGAAAAGCTTAGCTGCTTAAGCTACGTTTCCTAGAAAAATTGCCATTGCCATAATTGCAATGGCTCCAGAGGTCAGCAAAACCACAAATAAGGTTGCCTCAATGAAGAAGCTGCCTTCAAAGCTATTCTTGAGAACGGTCACTGCCCCCACTAGCCCAACTAAGAGCAAAATTGAGGCCAGTTGGGTAAAGTCTTCCCAACGATACGCAATCAAAGGATCATGATCCATCACTACGCCATCACTCGTACTGTTAAATTCAATCTGAGATTGAACTGAATTGTTGAATCCAGTTATTCAACCTGGCAATCTAGTTTTACCAGGTATGCAGATCCTAGATCCTAGTTTGCCTATCGTCCAACTGACTACCTCCAGTTAGTTAAAAAGCGCCTTTACCACCACCGGATCGGGGACGCGTGCTCCATCGGTGCGGCGAATTGCGCCAAAGCCGGAGTCATATTCCCACATCGCCCAGCCAATTTGAGATTGCTCTAGCAGCGATCGCACATCTCGCAACCATGCCTCACGCCCCTCTGCGGGTGCAGCCCGACGATAAACGCCAAACTCATTACAGGTGACGTGCACCTGATGGGATTGCCCCCACTCTGCCGCCCGCTGGAGGCTTTCCTTCAGTTTGGCTGCATTCCATTCCTCCTCTCCGTAGTCCATCAGCCAGTCCCGAGCCGTTTCGTTTTCGATCTCAGGTAAGATAGCGGCGATCGCCTCTGCGTCTGCTGGGTAAGGCACGTTGCGAAAATGTTCCCAGGTGTCCTCTCCCCAATCTGCTCCCTGGTGGGTGAAAGACATCGGCTGATAGAAATGGAAGTTGTAAACGACGTTAGGGTCTTCCACGGGCGTAATTTGTTGCAGGGCTACGATCGTGTCCCAGTCGTCCTCTACGCGCAGGTTTGCTGAAGCAATCAGAGTATGATCGGGTGCGCCAGCCCGCATTTCAGCCAAGAGCCTTTCCTGAATGACATACCAATCCTGCGGATTTCGGGTTGCAGGCTCATTCATGACTTCCAGAAAAACCTGGTTTGGATTGCGTGAACTTAGGTGTTGAGCAAGCGATCGCCAAAACAAGCCCACTGCTTCAACAAATGATTCTTCCTGATACAGCCGTCGCTTGAATTCCGACCGGGGATGCAAGTCCACAATCACCGCCAAATCTGCCGCCAAAATCTGATCCAGGGCAGCATCAACATAGGGCAAATTTTCTGAATTCAAGCGCTCTGGCTGTTCTTCGTCAAATAGAATTGTCGGATCGAGCGGCAGTCGAATGTGCCGAAACCCAATCTGTTTGATTAGCTGAATGTCTTCAGGCTGGATTCGATTTTGGAAGTTGTCAGCCGTCAACTCTGCCTGAGCAAACCAGTGAGCCACATTGATGCCCTGGGTTAGCCGCTCTAGGCGGGATTGCTCCACGCCAAGCGATCGCATCATCAGAAGAAGCGATAAGAACAGCGCTGCAAACAGCCCAACGCCAAACAAAATCCAAAATTTTCGCTTCATGCAAGCTGTCCGGTTTGGTCTTGCTGAATTTGTCGCTTTTGCGTCGCTCCCGTAATTTTCAGTGCCAGCGTCTCCATTTGAGTGTAGAGCGACTGCGGCAAGAGCCACAGCAGATAGGCAGCAGCAGCGGTAATCAACGTGCGGCGCGGTTCGTCAATCACCATGCGCCAGTGAGTTCTAATCGCCTGATGCAACAGCGAAACGGCATCTTTTCTCAGTTGCAGCGTCACGGCTCTGCGGGCTAGATATCTCAAGTGATAGGCTCTAGCAGGGTTCTCCCATTGCGCGACGATGTCCGGTGCATAAGACCGGGTTTTTTCGATGACCTGCTCCCAGGAATCCTGCTTTTTCATCAGATTAGCTGAAATTCCGGCTGAGTTGACTCGATAAAGGGTCAGAGATTCAGGAATTCCTTCAATCTTCCAGGGCGTTTGAATCGCGATCCGAAACCAAAAGTCGAGGTCTTGAGAACCCTGAAGCCGCTCATCCCAGTAAAAATCTTGGGTGATGCCATGCAGGTTATCCTCAAATTTGATGGCGGCGATCGCCTCTCGTCGCAGCACTGCCGCTGATCCGTTGCCAATCGGATTTCGACAAATTAAATGAAAAATCTCGATGTCTTGTAATCTAGGCATCTGATAAATACCTAAAGCATTGCCCTGCTCGTCAATGAATGCAGAACGGCTAAAACTAACGCCAACTTCGGGTGAGTTTTCGAGATGCTCAACGTGTTTTTCTAACTTTTCTGGTAGCCATACATCATCTCCATCCAGGAATGCAATGTAGTCGCCTTTGGCAGCACGAATGCCTGCGTTTCTAGCTGCATTTGCGCCTTGATTGGGCTGACGAATAATCTGAATGCGCGGGTCTTGAAACTGCTGACAAATACTGACGCTCTGATCAGGAGAACCATCGTCAATGATCAAGAGCTCAAAATCAGAGTAAGTTTGATCTAAAACAGATTGAACGGTTACAGCGATGTACTGCTCAACTTTATAAACAGGAACAATTACAGATACTTTTTTCATGGGTTAGATCCAGCGTTAGAGGGTTAGTTAATTTAATTATGGGGAAGTTGCCTGTTGAATTTGCTCCTTCTGAATGCGGTCTTTTTGAATTGAGCCTGCTGCTTTCGCTGCAAAGGTTTCAATCTTTGAGTAAAGCGATTGAGGTAATAGGTAAAGCAGATAGGCAGCAAACCAGGTTCTTAGAGTTCGGCGCGGTTCTTCTAACAGGATTTGTTTGGAAGTAGCGATCGCCCGATGTATCAAATTTACTGCCATTGCCCCATCTTTGAGCCGAACGGCTGTCCGAGCAAGATAGCGCAATCGGTAGGCAACCCCTAAATCTCCCCACTCTTCTACTATCTCAGGTGCGTAGGAACGAACTTTTTCAAGCACCTGTTCCCAAGATTCCAACTGCTTGAGTAAGTTAGCAGAAAGCCCTTCAGCATTAACTCGATAAAGCGTTAGGGCTTCAGGAATTCCTTCAATTTTCCAGGATGTTTGAATCGCAATTCTTAACCAGCACTCAATGTCTTCTGAACGTTGGAAGCGATCGTCGAAATAGAAATCTTCTACTGTTCCATAGAGGCTATCTTGAAAACGGATTTCCTCTAATACTTGCCGTCGAATCACCGCTGCGGAACCATTGCCAATCGGATTACTACGAAATAGATCTTCTACTGTAATATTCGTCAATTTGGGCATTAAGTAAGTATTTAAAGAATTTCCTGCCGAATCGATTAATGCAGAACGGCTAAAGCTAATACCCACTTCTGGTGAATTTTCTAAATGCTCAATGTGTTTGGCTAATTTTTCTGGTAGCCACAAATCATCCCCATCTAAAAAAGCAATGTAATCTCCTTCGGCATGGCGTATTCCAGTATTACGAGCACCCGCCAAACCTCGGTTTTGCTGATGGATAATTTTGATGCGTGGATCAGAAAATTGCTGACAAATCTCAATGCTGCGATCGGGAGAGGCATCATCAATCAAGATTATTTCAAAATTTTGATAAGTCTGTTCTAGGAGCGATCGCAGCGTCGCCGCTATATACTTTTCAACTCCATAGACTGGAACAATCACAGACGCTTTTTTCATAACATTCCTTAGCGTGACAGTAACAGTAATTTATGCTTGGGCGAGCGCTCGTTGCTTAGCAAAAACATAGCGAGTTGCCCAAGCGGTATAAAGCGGAATAAAGATAGCATGAGCTAATAGGACGGCGATCGCCACGCCCACGACTCCCCAATGAACACCGACCAAAATGCTAACGGCAAAGATAGCCGTAAACATGACATTGCCGATTAAACCGAGACGGGTTTCATCAACAGCCGCTAATAAGCTAAAAGCGGCTGAGTCAAAAGCACGAGGAATTGCAGACAGGCAAATCAGAACCAGAATTGGAATAGCAGGTGTCCACTGTTCGCCAAACAGGATAGGAACATAAAAAGGCGCAAGACCTGACTGTAGCAAGACGAATGGAGTAATGATTAATCCAATCGTTTTCAGGCTCTTAAAGTAGCCTTTCTTGAAGGCAGCGAATTGCGATCGCAGCTTACATAAATGTGGATACAAAGCCGTCATAATCGACTGAATGATGGTTAGACTAATTCCTAATCCCGCGTTGTAAGCAAAGAAATAAGTTCCTAGCTGTGTAACTCCTAAGAAACGACCGACTAACAAGTAATCTAAATTTTCCCTCAAAGTTTTTAATAGATTGATCCCAAGAATGTTTATGCCAAAATTAAAGATTATGCCCCACTTCTCGGTTGTAAATCCTTTATTAGGTCGCCAGGGATGATTCATTAGATAAATGACGAACTCGATTGGCGCTGCTAAGAGTCTTGGCAAAACAATTGCCCACATTCCCATTCCCATAAAGGCAAATACTGCAGTTAGAATATTTGCCGTTCCATAACGTGCTGCTTGGGCGATCGCGATCGTCTTAAACCGATTTTCTCTCTGGATTAAAGCTGACTGTACTCGCCCAAATGGGCTAACTAACAACGTTAGAGCCAGCACACAAATAGGTAGAATTAGCTGGTCGTCGTTATAGAACCAAGCAACTGGAAAAGATGCAATGCACTGAATCAGAAATAATGCTGCATAAATGATCCAGTTTAGCCAGTATGCACCGATCGCAGTACTCTCTAGGCTTTCATCATCAGACTGAATGACTTTGGCAAAGATGCCGATTTTGGTAAAAGTTTGAGTAAATTCGTAAGTGGTTAGAACTAATGCCGCCAAACCGTAGTCATGGGGCGTTAGAAAGCGCGGCAGAATTACTGTTGCCGCCAGGCGAGAAACTCGAATTGCTAATTGGGCAATACTTAACCAGCCTAAGTTGCGAGTGAAATCATTGTTGATTACTTTTTTGAGAATGAACTGTTTCACACTTTCAAGCTGTGGAGGTAAAACAGTTCTGTTCTCAGATTGCTTGAATTTTACAGAGGAATTAAGCAATCGCTTCCGAAAGTTGGATTGGTAGACTCTTCGTTTAATTCCAACACTGAACTGTCTAACGAAACTCACAAAGATAACCCCGACCGCAACATCAAAAAATAAGTTCCTGTATTCAATTTGCTTTTGATACTGACACCATTGGAAAGTTCTTCCCTAGAAACTGAATGAAACGACGAGCAGTTCCCTGAGGAAGAAATTTTACGGTTAGCAGTTTGAGAACTAGGCGTAGGGTTTCGCGGTTCAACAGAATTTTGGGAGATAGTTGAATAGCTTTTAATAGCTTTCGCTGAGCTTGCTGAACTCCCTGGCGATCGCTTCCATTAAACAAACACTGTTTCGCTAGATACCGATAGGCATTAGCCAAACTTTGATTCTTCAAATACTGAAGCTCTGGGGGTGCTGCCTTGAATGCCCTTTCAATCACAGTCAAGTTTGCATTTTCCATGATCTCAATTTTGGAGGTCATCGACTGAGTGGAGCGACGATACAGAATGTGATATTCAGGAACTACAGCAAAGGGACACAAAGCTGCTAAGCGTAGGTAGTAGTCCCAATCTTCAACGGATTTTAGATTAGGGTCAAACTCTCCCGCAGCTTGAACAAACTGCCTACGAATCAGAATATTGGAACCGCTAGAAATAAAATTGCGAATAAGCAATTTAGGATAAATATTTCCCTGCCAGTGAAGTGGCTCCCAAGCATAAAGAAAATCGCTGTTTTCATCAATAAAAGCTGTCCAGCTATAGACAACCCCTGCTTCTGGATATGCTTGTAATGCCTTAAGCTGAGCTTCTAGCTTGTTGGGTTTCCATAAATCGTCGGCATCAATGAAAGTAATAAACTCTCCTGTAGCCCTTTGAATACCGCGATTTCGCGCTACAGGCAATCCGCCATTTTCGTAGGAAAAAACTTTAAGTCGAGGATCGTTAATCGTGCTGAGAAGCTCAATGGTGCGATCGCTTGAGCCATCATTAATCACAATCAATTCAAAGTCAGAAAAAGTCTGCGCCTGAATAGATTTAATCGTCTCAAGTATGGTCTTCTCAGCATTGTAGGCTGGAACGATCACAGACACACACGGCATGATATGAGCCTCTACAAACTAGGAATTAAAGTTTTGTCGCTATAGGGGGCAAACAACCGTTTGCCCCTACTCAAGCTTGAGATTGATTGAGTTGAGGTTTGAGGTGAGAAAAAAGTGCTGGGAATGGCTCCTTAAGGGCAATACCTAGCATGATTAAGCCTGGCCAATAAAGGTAGGCTAGAGTTTCCAAATTCTCGCCAAATGAGAAGAGAAGTAGGATCAGAAGTACAGCTAATCCTGTTTGAGCAGCCTTACTTTTTTGGGCTTTGATAATTAGTTCTACAAAGCTGTACAACATTGGAATTGCTAAGGCAATAAAGCCAACGATTCCATGTACATAGAGCAGTCCTAGCCAGGTGTGGTGGCTACCAATGGGCATAAAGTTTGTTACGGCCGGACCACGCGGAGCTTTGATTCCATGTCCCCAAATTGGGGCTTCTTGCCATTGATAGAACGCCATTCTTGCCAGGAGTCCCCGAAGGCTGGAAGAGGAAGCTCTTTGACTATCAAAGTAGTCTTTAAAGTCTCTTGCGTAACCAATTAGCTGAGGACCAAAAAGACCAGCCGCAAAGCTAGAGAGTCCGGCTGCAATTTGTACACTGGGGCGGCTGAGATTAGCGGCGATCGCCTTCAAAAACGGCAAACTTACAAGGCATAGTAAACCCAGTCGAGAAGCCGAACCCCAAACCATGAGCGCGCTAGAAAACATGCCGATCCAGCGCCATTTTTTGTCAGAATCTTGGCTCGCTAGACAAAAGTAAATGTTGCCTGCAAAGGCCAGGGCAGGTGCCCACGGCGCAAAGATGAGCAAACGAACTTCGCCCTCTTGCCGCAAAAACAAGCTGACATTATAAAAACGTTCGCTGTTTCCGCCGATCTTAGCCATCAGCGAAACGTTATACAAAGGAGTTTCAATTCCCGTTGTGCTCAGCAAGTAGGCAATTGGAATCAGCACCAAACATTGCAAACACAAAATGCAAATTGCTCGGTAGAGTAGCTGCGGTCGAATGTTGAGGCAGCCAATCAGTGGAAATAGCGCCAATAATGCCCAGGTTCGCAGGAAGAAGTTGATGAATGATTTGATGATTTTGGCGTCATCGTAGTTGAAGTTGATGTGTCCGATGATTAGCGCTAAGCCAATCATTAGCATTGCTCCAATCCACACCCAAACTCCTAGTGGAATTGAAATTCTTTGGTCAGCAGGGGTTTCGTCTGTTTGTTGCCAGAGTCGCTTAATTACGTAAAGGGCTAAGAGCCAAGCAAGGGCAGGTCCAGTAACAAACAAAGCTCCGATGAAATACAGCCCCATGCTGCCAATAATGTAGTACCAGATTACGGTTTCTTCAAAGTTTTGGGGTTTCATTGAAGGGGGAGAGAATGGTTTGCAGTCAGGCTATTTGTCTTCAGCATTAACAATGGATACTTCTGGAGCAGACTCATGCTTGGCTGAACCATTTAACTCATGTGGCTTGGGAGCTAGTAATGCTCGCAAGGTTTCAATGTCAATGTAGGGCTGAGGTGCTAATGGCTGGGACGGCTGCCCTGCTGCTGCAACGGTTGCATCTGCCAGCGGTCTACGAGGTCTGAGCCAGAGCGCAATGATAGCCATACTAATCAGTAGAGAACCAGCGGCTGTACCCAACAGAATCAGGCTGGACCGGGGAGAAGCGGCGGATGCAGGCAGGCTGGGCTGGTTGATTAGCTGAACCTGCGGGTAGGAGCCATAAATATCAGACTGGCTCAAATCTAGGCGGGTAATCGTAGAAGAGAAAACAGCTTCGGCGATCGCCACATCACGAGACAGCGCCTCTAACCTGGAGCCGTACTGGGTCATCTGGCGCAGCCTGCCTTCAAGCTGAGCAATTTGGCGATCGAGTTCTGCGGCTTGTGCGCTCAAGCCCTGACTGTCAACCTGGGCAGAAACGGTTTCCTGAAACAGGTTTTCTCGAGCTGAGGAGCGCTGCTCGCCCTCACCCAGATTGAGCTGTGCCAGGGTGGTCTGGTCGACGGGTCGTCCTAAAACGGTGCTGCCTCGCTGTAGCATGGCGGTTCTGGCAGCTTCTTGGCGAGTTCGCTCTCGCACAATCATGGGATGGTTGGGACCAAACTGGTTTGACAGCACGCTTAGAGCAGCGCTGGCTTCGCTATAGTTGAGTAAATTCCTTTGAAAAAGCTGGTCCGCACTCAGGCTAAAGGCATCCGCCGCTTGTCGGGGAGAGACGTTCAGATTGCGAGAAAGCTGTCCCAAACGGGCGTTAGACTGCTGCTGCTGAGCCGCGATCATGGCACGTTCGCGACGCAATTCTTCCAGGTTGGTGGAAATCTGGTCAATTTGCATGTTTGAGCTCAAGCCCGATTCAGCTTTAAACTCCGACAGTTCGTTTTGGGCTAGCTCTAGTTTTGCCTGAGCGTTTGCCAGTGCCGTTTGAACGCCTGCGTTCTTTTGTGAAACTTCCTGAATCCGAAGCTGGCTCAGGCTTTCTTCCAGGGACTCATACAAAGCTTGAGCTTTGCGTTGAGCCTGTTCGGGCGAGTCGCCCTCCATCGTGACTGAGATCAGGGTGGTGTTATCGACGATTTGCACCTCTGGTGTGCCAAATTCGCCTCTAGTTAGCCCGACTTTTTCGGCTGCGGATTCAATCACAGCACTGCTTGTGAGAATAAATTTGTAGTTTTCGCGAGGGTCTTGAATGTCGGGGTTGTTGTAGGGCGATCGAATTTCAGAGGTGGTGTCACCAATGTCGGGCAGCGCGACGCGGGTAGTGGTGCCAGCAGAGGGTAGGGCGACCGCCCACTTGCTTGCGTAGTCTGGCTTTGCCATCTTTAGATAGGCGAATGCCAGTCCCCACAATAGTGCATTAGCTGCCAGTCCTATCAGCAGATAGCGCAGCCAGCGACCGTGAGAGGGGGTCGTTTCAGGAACATAAGCCGGAATTGCAGGAGACGTTGTCATAATGTTCAACTCATTTAGCTAAAGGGTTAATCAAAGAATGGGGCTGCAAGAATTTAGTCAAAGAAGATTGAGCGGAGGGTTCTAAACGGGTTAAGGATGTTGCCAATAAAGTCGAGTACACCTGTTGTGTTGGTCACGGCTGAGTCATAGCAAACAATGCTGTCTTCAGGCATGAGGTAGGGGTTAATCTCGGTGTCGTTAGAGTTTCGTAGCAGGTCTTCAACTTTGCGATCAAAGACTTCGGTTTGCCCTGTACTGCGGTTGGTTTGAATGAGCGTGACGCGCCGATTGGCATTGGTCGATCGCGTTCCACCTGCACATTGGGCCGCCACAACCGCTTGAGAGAAGCGTGAACCGTAGGCAACTTGAGTCACTTCGCCATTGCCACCGCTGCCGCCTGGAGTGGTTTGGTTGGAGAGGAAGATGGCGATCGCTGAAGGGGTCACCTGCGAGGGGCGCACCAGTTCTGGCTGGATTTGGGTCAGTTCCGGCACAACAATCTGATCGCCTGCAATCAGCGCAATGTCTTCGACAGGTTCGCCGCTCAGCACGCCCGATAAATCGACAACTATTTCTTCATCGCCGCGAATTAAGCGAACGTTTTCGATATCGGCTTTGGGAGTCAAGCCACCTGCCCGCCGCAGCACAGAGGTGAGATAGCGCCCAACCGGATACTCTCCCGAAATGGTGAAGGGTTCAGTTTGAGTTTCTTCCACAACTACATCGCGGGGTGCAGCTTCGGAGGGGGTTTGATCGGTGACCAGAATGCGACCCGGTTCAAAGGTTGCGCCTGCTACTGTCACCTGCACGGGGCCCCAATCCACAACCTGAGCCGTCACCTGAAGGAACTGAGGCTGAAATAAACCGCCGCTCACTAGAGAGTCGGTTAGTTGCTCTTGCACTTGAGCGACCTCTAAGCCCGCTGCTGGCATTGGCTCGAGGAAGGGGACTTGCAGCGTTCCGTCTAGGTTGACCTCATAAATACCGCTGAAGCGGTAGGTTTCAGGAATGGCATCGTCAGCCGGAACCGAAATCCGAATGCGATCGCCTGGTGACAGCGGTAGCGCCCAACTGAGCGCCGGAACTGCCAGCATTGCTGCCGTTGCAACAGATGTAAGTAGAGAGAACCTCAAACCCTTAATCATGGAATTCACCTGACTTGAAAAAATTAGATTGTCCAGACCGATCAACCTGTTTGACTTAGCCGACTGATGAGTAGCTCAGCCTTTGGAATCTCAAGTGTCTGGAGTGTTTAGCCTGTTTAGGCGTTTGCTCTCGCTGTGAAACCACTTTTGCAGGCACACCCACAGCCACCGAATAGGGTGGAACGTCTTTGGTGACAACGGCTCCTGCGCCAATCACGCTGCCCTGGCTGATGGTGACTCCGTCCATCACCTTGGCTCCATAGCCCAGCCAGCAGTCGTCTTCAATCACAATGCCTTCGTAGGAGTGCCCTTGCTCGACGATGAGCTGAGTTGGGTCGGCATAGACGTGATTGTTGGCAAAGATGCCGACGTGTGGCGCGATCAAACAGTTTTTGCCAATTTTGATAAACAGACCTGATAGGCAACTGTAGGGTCCAATGGAAGTGCGATCGCCAATTTCGATTTTGCCGCCTTTACCAGGATGTACTTTGACATTTACACCTCGACCCAAACAGGCGCGATCGCCCAAGCAAATTTTGGTGTTTCGCTTGATGTTTCTCAAGCGAACATCGCGGTCAATTCTGACTCCATACCCCAACTCGATCGAATTCGCGTTAACCAATTCAACTCCCGTTTCAATTTTGGTAAACTTTCCGATTCGCCCTAAAATACTGCGGTACACCAGGTTTCGCAATATCCTTCCTGGAGAAAGAGGTATCCACGAAAAGAGGACAACGACTAAAACTTCTTTCCAATGAGTGAGGTGTGCTAAAAGCTTTTCAGTGTTCATAGCGGACTTCGTTCCTAACTGCAAATCATTAAACGTGAACTAATGGTGACACTGACTAGCACTGGTGTTCCTAAGCAGTTTGACCCGTTAAGGGGGACTGATTAGGGCTGTAATTGCACTCAACTCAGATGTATGAAGCTTGGTGTCGTTCTCATTAACCCTACGCCGAACGATCTTGGCGGGTATTCCAGTTGCAATTGAATACGCTGGAATGTCTTTTGTGACCACTGCATTTGCGCCAATGATGCTGCCCTCGCCAATCGTGACTCCGTCTAGCACTTTGACCCCGCTGCCCAGCCAGCAGTTGTTTTCGATCACGATGCCTTTGTAGCTTTGTCCTTGCTCTCGAATGCTGCGGGTGAGGTCAGTAAACACATGACTGCTAGCAAAAATGCCAACTTGGGGAGCAATCAAGCAATCCCGTCCGATGCGGATCTGGCGACCTGAGAGACAGGTGTAGGGTCCGATCGCCGTCTGCTGCCCGATCTCAATTTGCCCCCCGTTGCCGGAGTGCATTTTGATATCGACTCCGCGATTGAGGGTGACGCGATCGCCAATCCGAATCGTGTTTTGCCCAATGTTTCTGATCCGGACGTGGCGATCGATTTTGACGCGATCGCCCAACTCCAAGCAATCAGCATTGATTAGCTCAACCCCCGGTCGAATCTCAACGGCAGCACCAACTCGCGCCAAAATCGCTCGATACAGCAGTCGCCGCAGCGCCGTACCGACTGAGAGTGGCACCCAGCCCACTAGTGTTGTCAGAATTGCTTCTTTGTAGTGTGTCCAGCGAGATTGAGGAAGTGGGTTTGCAGCAGTCATCACGTTCACCCGTATGTTCAAAGTCTTGTAAGTTGGGAAGATCCAGCGATTTAGTGATTTATCCGGCTAAGCCTCGTACTGGAGCGCGATCGCCTGCTCCCATTGAGGTTGTATCAGCCCAGGAATTACCCGCCGCAGACTGTTTTGCCAGCACGCTCTGGTAGACCATCAGCGACTCTGCTGCCTCCATGCTGATCGTGCGGACAGGCTGAATTCCGGCTCGTAGCTGATTTAAGTAGCCTTCGTCCAGCGTCAGTCGCGCAAATGCCTCTGCCCAAGCGCCCGGATCGCTAGCTGCAACCAACAGCCCATCTACCCCGTGGTTTACCTTCTCAGCAATGCCGCCCAGGTCAGAACCAATCACGGGTAAACCGTGTGCATGAGCTTCCAACACCACAACTGGTCCCGTTTCTAGCCACTGTGAGGGAACTGCTAGCACGTCAAATCCAGCCAACGCCTGGGGCAATTCTGACCGCGACAGTTCTTTAGCAACGCGAATGCGCGAATCGTCGCCAATCCGGGCAGTGATGCGTTCTCGATAGGCAGCATCTTGCGGTACGCCGTGCAGAATGAGTTCGATCGGAAAGTCTTCTGGTAGTCGTTTGATTGCTTCTACTAGAACGTGAATGCCTTTATCGTGTGCCCAACGCCCCAAAAAGCCGACCCGAAGGCGATCGCCCCGTTTCACATGAGCTACTTTTTGCTGAGCAAACGTATCCGAGATGCCGTGCTTCAGCAAAAACAGCTTCTCTTCAGGAATGCCATTGATCATCAATGCCTGCCGCACCCATTCGCTCATGACGATAATGCGATCGGCAAATTGCGCCATTTCCTGTAGCCCGTACTGACGCGCTGCCACAAATGCAGGAATGGCGATCGGTCGCAGCGTCGCTTCTGCTACCGGGCGAACACTTCCTGAGTTGAGCCGCCGCAAGATTCCTGCTGCTGCCACACTAATCGGCATTGGCGTATGGCTCAACCCCTTAACAATTGCGGGCGGTAAATCAGACGAAACGCCACAGCAGCGGCTACAGCGCACCACGTCAATTTTGCCGTCACAGGCTGTTTCCCCATGCAGCATCATGGTTTGGCGCTGACAAATTGGTTGGGGCAGCCGCACGGACACCACCGTCGCCATTCCCAGTTCCTTCGCCAGGCGCAGATGGGATAAGCCACATTTGGGTGTCCACTGGTGCTGGTGATACACGTCCGCTTGTTGTGCTTTGAGCCATTGAGCAAAGTAGTCGAACCCACCGTGGGCGATCGCCCCATGATTGGGCTCAGACTTGGGCTGCGGAGACACTGGATAGCGATAAACTTCCGTGTCCCGGTAAGTGTAGTGATCTTCGGTTGGTAAATCCTGCGATGCCGCAACTTTGCTCTCCACACCGAGGGACTTCAGCACAGGTAGCAGTTCGCTCAAGTGAATGTGAATGCCACCACACTTCTCTGGAAAATATCGAGCAACGGCTTGAATCGTTTTCATCAGAACGCACCAAATCAGTTATCGAGGAGGGGAGAGGAAGCTGAATCTAAGTCCCTCTCCCCAGGAAGACGGATTTAAGGAAGCAGGACTACTTGACTACAGGTAAACCTACTAGCGGTTTGCCGTCTGCATATTCCAGTGGCTTTCCGTCCAGATGTTGGGGAAGCGGTGCTTCCATCATTTGCAGAATCGTTGGAGCCAAATCAACCGCATGTCCTTCTGTCAAGCTGGTTCCAGCCGGAATGTCTGGACCCTGCGCCATGACAAACCCTCTCGCTCGATGTGCGCCGCTGCGGTTGTAGAAGACGGGTCCAAAACGACCGTAGGTGGGGCTATCAACCGTATCGACCGCAGAGTCTTCCCACATCACAGCCAGGTCTGCGTCGGGCAGCTTAGGATCGGGGTCAAGCGGATTTTGTCGGGTCCGCACGATACCTTTGACGACGGGTTTACCCGTTCTTGCATCGGTAAGTTCCTTCAGTTGCTCAATTAGCTGATCGCACACTGCGTCATACTCAGCCAAAGGCACTACACCGTATGCTTCCCGTCCTGCCAGATTGATCCGAATGTAGCCATCTGAGAAACCAGGCAGATAGAAGGCTTTCATCTGCGGCCAAAACGGCTTGTACCAATGTGCTGGATGCCAGTCGTACAGGTTTGTCTGAGCTGAACCGCGCAGTTTTGCTAACTGCTTGTATGCCTTCATCAGCAACCGCGTTGGCAAGATGGGTTCTAAGGCTCTAAACAGTCGGGCGATGGGGTCAGGGTCGTCCTTGAGCTGGTGAATTTGCTTGTACCAGTGTTCAGATTTTTTGGGGGCGATCGCCTCCGACAAAGGCGCACCCATTGCCTGCGACTTCAACATCGACTTACCCGGAAAGCTAAACCGATAGAGAAACTCAGGCAGCATCACCATGCTGAGCAAGTCAGCAGAATTCGTCCCCATTCCATGCACCGAGAAAATCAGCACATAGGCATCCTTAGGAACTTCAGCCAAAATTGCTCCTAGAGATTGGTCAATCGTTTCAAAAACATCCAGTAGCGGATCAGTTGCACTTGGCTGATAAAGCGGATGATCAGGCTGGCTCAAATGCCACAGATAATGCTGCGCCGTATGAGGTTCCCCAATATCCGTTAAAAACAGATCCCACGTTTCACGCCCCAGCAAGTCCCGAGTGATTGCAGTTCGACGCAGAATGCCATCTGTGAGCGATCGCCGCAAATGCTCTACCGAGTCTGAGTTGTACCAGTCCGAGCGATCCTGGTGGTGCAAAACATCAATCGGATAGTCCCCATACTTTCTGATCAGCTCTTCTCTCAATCCTTCAGGTTGAGATGCAGGAGCCACCATGGGTGCATGCGCACCCCAGGCCAACACCTGCAACCCATTCACCTGATCTGACAAAGCCGTTTGAGGCATGTCAAACATTGCCACCCGATGATCAGACCCAACGGCGTAGAAGGGAGGATATTCCGCATAGTCGTAAGCACCGTAATCACCGATCTTGCTAGCCTCATAAGTTTGAGGATTGAACTTGTATTTAGACCAGTAGCCCGTCTTGTGCGGCAAACAACCCGTCAAGAAGTTTGTCCAGGCAGATTCGCCCTTGTAATACTCCATGTTGACCAGCCGCCCATATGCCCCCTGCTGCTGAAACTGTCGCAGGTTTTTCAAATACCCCTGAGACATCCATTTCTCCAACAAAACCGGATCCGCCGAGTCTAAACCAATTGCAACAACCGGATACTTCATAGCTTTGTTCTTACCTAGTGATGAATGAATGAACGTAGCGTTACTTCGCTAAAATCAACGTCTCAATCAACGGTCTTCCCTCAAAGTGAGGAGGGATCGATGCACCCATCAGGCTTAAAACGGTTGGAGCGAGATCTAGCGCATGTCCTTCTGGCGCACTAGAACCTGGCTCAATTCCTGGGCCCTGCGCCATCAAGAATCCATCGCTGCGATGGCTCCCGGTGCGGCTGTAGGGAACGGGCCCAATTCGTCCCAATTCAGGACTATCTACAACATCAGTGACATGCTCTTCCTGCCAAATGATTACTAGGTCGGCATCGGGCAGCTTGGGGTCACGCTGGTCTGGCTGCTGGCGCGTGCGGACAATCTGCTTCACCATGGGCTGCCCTGTCCGCGCGTCTTTTAGGTTGTAAAGCAGTTGGCTCAGTTCGTCACACAGCGCTTCATACTCGGATGGTTCAACAATGCCTTCTGGCTCACGACCTTTGAGGTTAATGCGAATGTAGCCTTCAGAGTAGCTAGGCAGCGCGAACGCCCGCATCTGCGACCAAAATGGCTTGTACCAAACCGCAGGTTGAAAGAACAGTGCGTCGCCCTGCTCAATTAACTTGAAGGGGGAAACCAGATCAGGCTGTGAATCTTTGCCAAATAGCGGCTCCACATGTTTGAACAGCTTATTAGGCAGCTTTTGCCGCAACCAGCTTCTAAGCCGATTTGCATCGTGTTTTAAGCCCCAGACTGCACCAATCCAGCCACGCTCAACTCGCCCTTTAGTAATCGGTTCTGATGGTGGAGCGCCTAGCTGCCCAGGAGCCAAAGCCGGTTTGCCAAAGTTAAACCGATAAAGCAGTTCCGGCAAAAACACCATGCTGGGCAAATCCATCACGTTGTTGCCCATGCCATGTGCTGCAAAGACGACTACTTGAGCATCTTTGGGCGCTTTGTCTAAAATCTCTCCGATCGCCCGGTCAACCGACTCAAATACTTCTAGCAGCGGATCGCCAGAGACTTGATCTTTGTAAGTGTCATACAGAGGGTGACTAGGTTGGCTTAGATGCCAGAGATAGTGTCCCGCAGAGTGAGTTTCACCAAAAATCGTAAGAAACAGATCCCAGGGTTGACGCTGCAACAAGTCCTGACAAATGGCTGAACGACGAGCAATTCCTACCTGAATGTCTGACTGTAATCGCTTCAATGCTGCTACATTCATGCAGCTCGCGTGGTCCTTCCGCAATCTGGGATGTTCGCCGTGTTTCTGTATCAGTTCTTCTAATAAACCTGCGGGTTTTGAGTGGCTAGGTGTAAGTGGTGAATGTGCACCCCAAGCTAAGACCTGCAACCCGTTAACCTGCTCTGAAAGAGTGGACTGCGGCATATCAAATACTGCAACCTGATAGTCATCTCCTAGGGCATAAAAAGGAGGATGTTCAGAGAAATCGTAAGCTTCGATTTCTTCCACTTCGTAGGTGCCTTCGTGGAATTTTACAGGTGCCCAATAGCCTGTGTTCTGGGGAGAGCAGCCTGTTAGGAAAGTTGTCCAAGGCGTTTCAGCACGATAGTAATTGAAAGTTTTGAGGCGAGTGTAGAGTCCGCGATCGCACAATTGCTTTAAGTTCTTCAGATGCCCTTGCGACATCCAAGTTTCGATTAACAATGGGTCTGCAGCATCAAGTCCAATGGCGATAACAGGATGATTCATAGGTGTCCTCACAGCGGTAATAAAATCAGATAAAACCAGACCAAAAAATTAACTCTAGCTATTGTGAAAAGCCAAGCCAAGTTATTCGATATTCCCCAAAAATCTAAACCTTGGCTGAAAGGTTACTAGTTTGCTTTGGAGATTTGTACTGCTCTGATTCCAACCCCAAAGCGATTGGAATCTTGTAAAGGTTGAATCTTTGCTGCAAAATTAGCCAAAAGAAATAAACATCATCCACCAGATACCGTTTCCAGAGTCTTCTCGGCTCTGAGATAAGTCGGTAAAGCCATTCAAACCCAACTTCACTCATCCATTTGGGCGCTCTACGCTTATACCCTGCTTCAAAGTCGATCGTTGCCCCAATCGCCAGAAAAATCTTGACCTTAGGCAGCTGATCTTTATATTTGCAAATCCATTTTTCTTGTTTGGGTGCACCTACTCCAACTGCCAAGACCGTTGCTCCTGAACGGTTGATGATATCTATAATTTCTTGACACTCTTCCTCATTCTTCTCAAAACCAAAAGAAGGAGAATAGGAACCTACAATAATCTGTCTACCAATTCTTTTATTGATTCTATTTTGGGCTTTGCTAGCTACACCAGCAGCAGCACCTAGCAGAAAAATTTTGATTTCTTGATTTTTTTTGTGGTACTCGTAAAATGCAGGAAAAAAATCAGAGCCGGAAATCTTTTCTTTGATAGGACTCCCCAAGAACTTGGATGCAAATAACAGAATTTTGCTATCGCAAATTTTATAATCCGCAGCAGCATAAACCTTAAGGAAATCCGAATCGCTTTGCAGCTTGATTAAGTGATCTACATTAGGCGTAAAAACAACACCCAGTTTTAATTGATTTAGCAATTCTGTCCTAGATAAATTGCTAATAGACAGGTTTAGAATTTTGACCTCTTCCGTCATCTGGAATTTACCCCTTTTGACCTCACGACCCATGTTCTTTTCTACTTGAATAACTTCAACTGCTGACTAATTTGATCTTTCACGATAGCTGAGGCAAAGCTTTAACTTACAGCACGAGATAGCCTATGAGAACTTACAGTTCTCTCAAGCAATCATCACTATCGCAGAATGAAGACTCTGGAAACTCCTGAACATAGCCTAAAAGAGCGATTCATCTGAATCAAATTTCTTCAAGGCAGCAGTTTGAGAAAAGCCTATGCTATTGGGAGGAGTCATGAGATGGTAATGTCGCCCTTGTCCTCGCCTCTTGACCGCTTAGAGTTTGGTGAAGAAGATTCTGGAAACTTTTAGTTAGAAGTCATCGGGGGACAAGATCATGAGTCCTAAAAACTCTTGAGTTCAGCGTGATGTGCTCTTAATTTGCCTTTGCACATATGTAGAGAACACTCTAGTAACTTTGCTTGCTCCAGGTTAGAACTGCTCAAATCAAGAATTTGTTTTGAAACCAGTTGTGGAGTAATCACTAATTAAGTGTATCTACGCAAGGTATTAAGAGGACATGCGAAGAAATATCGCACAGTTTTTATTACTAGATCAACGATTCTGCGCAACTTCACCGAACACTCATATTACCTTTACAGATTAATACTACGTATACGGAGAGTGGGATGTGATCAATTTTAGTTGGCTTGAAAATAATTCCCGATTCTTCTAATAATACTTCCGTAAATCCTTGCAATTTGGATTGTTTTCCTTGTTTCAAAGATTACAAGAACAGGAGGTTAACACGATGAAGCTAACTCGAGAAGCTAATTTTTTTTCTCGCTTCTACCTTTGGATAGATTGTAGACGATCGCCCTATATAATTTTCCACTCTGAACTGAAACAGCATTGCTTCTAGGACTGCCCGTAGAAGGTCTGAGATGCTCAAATGCCTGTTGGGAGGAACTTACAGCAATTTGCTAGGCTTCTACAAACAGCTCAAATAGCATCTTAATCGTCTTCACGCTGAGAATCGGAAGACCCGAGTTCTTCTAATCTATATCTATAGATAGAAGACGGCTTGATGGAGTTTGTATTCCTGATTAACGCTCTTTTGTGCAAAAGGAAAGCTGTTTCATCTGCCTACTTCATTCTCAGCAGCATCTACCTAAAGGAAGTGAAACAACAGTTTTTCTTCCACTTTATAGATAATTTAAACAAGCTGGAAAATACTGATCCCGCAATAAAGTTTTGGATAAGTCGTCTTGGAAACTGTTTTGTCTTCAAGAAGTGAATATATGTTTAGGTAATTAAACCTGAGTGAATACACGCTTTATCTCAATACGACAGCGATAGCAAGGAAATAAACTATGCAATCTACACTTTCACCTACGATCGCCGATTCCTCTCAATCCCAAGCGTTAAAGCTCAGTTCTCTTCACCCTTCTGTAACCTCTAACTTCAAGCGGATACTCGACATTGGTGGAAGTCTTATTGGGTTATTGGTTCTAGCCATCGTCTTTGTACCCATCGCGATCGCCATCAAACTCGACAATCCTGGTCCCATCTTTTTTGTCCAGAAGCGTTGCGGTCTACAAGGGCAGGTGTTTCACTTAGTGAAGTTTCGCTCAATGGTCACGAATGCAGACGAGCTAAAGGCGCAGATTAAGAATGAGGCAAAAGGGCTAATCTTCAAAAATCGTCAAGACCCTCGCATTACCAGAGTAGGTAAGTTTCTACGTAAAACCAGCCTGGACGAACTGCCCCAGTTCTGGAATGTGCTGATGGGTGACATGAGTTTGGTGGGAACTCGTCCTCCCACCATTGATGAAGTATCTCAATATAGCGATCGCCATTGGCAACGCCTGAATGTCAAGCCTGGAATTACCGGCGAATGGCAAGTCAATGGTCGTTCTGCCATCGAAGATTTTGAGCAGATTGTAGATTTGGATCTGCGCTACCAGAGCCGTTGGACTCCCCTTTACGACCTGTTCGTGATCTTTAGAACTCTCTACGTGGTTTTCGCGAGGGTAGGAGCATTCTAAATAAGTTTAAGTTCGTCTCTCTAATAGTCAGCAGATTTGTATTACGAATAAGTAGATTGTTACGGGGGCTTATGCCCCCATTTTTGTTCATAGCGTTTCTACAGGAAACTGTATGTTTTGAAGAGCGAAGAGAATTAGTATCAATTGATATCATTTGACAGGCAGATATTAGAGTTTTTAGAAATACATCTCTAGGGAGATGTAGCCAGTCTGCCTGGGGAACGATGTGTCTCTATTATTCGAGTGTTATTCTTCAAATCGAAAGGTTAACTTTACATCATTTATAAGGGAGTACAAACATGAGTATTGAAGATAGAGCAAAAGCGATTGCAAAAAATGTCGAAGGTAAAATTCAGGAAGTAACCGGCGATGTAACCGGTAATCCCAGAGATAAAGTTGAGGGTCAAGATAAGCAAAGCCAAGCAGCAGCAATGCATGCTGTAGAGGATGTTAAAGATGCAGCAAAAGACATAATCGACAGAGCTTAGACAGAAAAATTTAGCTTTGCTGATTAGCACAAAAGGTTGCTAAGTCGTCTTAGACCACACTTTTCACACCTCACCTTAAAAGCCTAATTTCTAATGTGTAATGCCCAAAGCGTTACCGGCTCAGAGATTAGGCTTTTTTCTTTACATAAAGTATTTAATATCAATCTTCTCTAAGGCTGTCCGTTGAAGAAATAGTTTTGAAAAAGGTAGTAGACAGCGGAGTTTCTCAAAATATCGCTGTTTGTCATATCAGGTCCTAGCCCTACTCCAATCCTTGATGTAAAAACTCGTTATTTGCTTTCGTCCCTCAACCTTGGGGTTTGACTCAAGGTTAAACACTTCCTGTAATGTTTGCTTTACTTGATGTAAGGGTTGGCATTAGCTTGCCATTTAGCAGAGAATAACAAGCAGACTGAACAACCATCAGAGCGGTTACGTCTATCATCCAGCATCTACTAATTGTCCAAATTGTGAATCCTTAGGGCTGCCAGTTGCGTAATGCTTCTGTGCAATGCCTTTGCTTTCGCTTTCTAAGGAGGTGCGTACTGTGGCGGATAACGACTACCTCGAGTTGATTGAGCAAGGAATAGAAGTTTGGAACCGCTGGAGAAAGGAAAACCCTGCAGTTAAACCAGATTTCAACAGAGCATACTTTTTTGAGGCAGATTTAAGTAAAGCTGACCTGAGTGATGCTAACCTCAGTCGCGCCTGCTTAATTGGGGCAAATCTGAAAGGTGCAAACTTATCTGGAGCAAACCTGAGTGCTGCGTATGCTAACGGAGCAAATCTGCAAGGTGCAAATCTCGCGAGCGCAGATTTAAGTGATGCTAAATTTAGCGAAGCTGACTTTACTCATGCCGATTTGACCCAGGCCCAGGCAGAAGGAGCTGACTTTACTGCTACTCGGTGGACTGGGGCTTGCCTGAAGAATTTGAAAATTAATGCTGCTACTCAGCTTCATAAAGTAGAGGCAGAGTATGTTTACTTGCAAAACCACCAACAGGAACGCCGTCCCGAACAGGGAGAATTCAGTTCAGCAGAGCTAGCTGAGTTGTTACACTCCTTGCCCAACATTTCTATTCCCGACCTTGAGGGCGCGGAGAATCTGAGCATCGTGATAGCGTTGCCAGGACTGCAAAACACCGTTTCCTCAGCAGGATTACCGGCTGTTGAGTTGCCTCCCTTAGAGCAAGAGGTTCAGCATCACCTCCAGCCAGCGTTACAGAGTTCAACCGTCTCAACAGCAGGCGATTTACAGCTCATTCTTGCTAAGGAAGTAACGGTAACTGATATTGCTCAGCTACCGTTACTTCCTTGGGCAAAGCCGATTGAAGAAGCAGAAATTTCGCCTCGAAGCCCTAGACGGCATCGCTCCCCACTGCTGATGTTTGGCGCTGGGGTTCTACTGGGTTTGGCACTTGGAGCTTATTATTACGGGCTACCGCTTTCGGTGTCCCCTGCTCCAATTGAGTCACAGGAAGCATTTCCAGAGCCCGATTTCTCCTTGACAAACTTCCTGAGTCAAACTTCAGATACTATCTGGGCAGTTGCTGTTAGTCCTAATGGTCAAACCTTGGTAAGTGGCAGTTATGACAGCAATATTAAGCTTTTGGATCTTTATAGCGGTGAAGTTCTCCGCTCTTTTTCAGGACACTCAGATGCGATTCGAGCAGTTGCTATTAGCCCCGATAATCAAACGCTGATTAGCAGTGGTGGGGACGGAACCATCAAAATTTGGAATTTACAAACTGGTGAGCTGCGTGGAACGCTTTTAGGTCACCTGAGTCCAGTGTGGACGATTGCGATTAGTCCCGATGGCAGTAGGTTTGTTACCGGTGACTACGATGGCACAGTCAAAATTTGGGACTTGCAAGATTGCGAACTGCAACATACGGTCACTGGCCATTCAGAGTCGGTTTGGTCAGTGGCGATCGCCCCCGACAACCGCACTTTTGCCAGCAGCAGCAGCGATAAAAGTATCAAGGTTTGGGACTTGCAAACCGGGAAAGAATTACGCACCCTCAAGGGACACGCCAACGCTGTCAGGTCGATCGACCTCAGCCCTGATGGTAAAACTTTGATCAGCGGTAGCTGGGATCAAACCGTCAAAATCTGGGACTATCAAACCGGAGAACTCACCAAGACGCTATCCGGTCATTCAGAACAAGTTGTTGCCGTTGCCGTTAGCCCTTCTGGAAAAACGGCCGCCAGTGGCAGTCTCGACAAAACAGTTCGCGTATGGGACTTGCAAACTGGGGAACTCGTGAATACGCTAGCTGGACACTCAGATTGGGTGATCTCGTTGGACTTTAGCCCCGATGGGAAAACCTTGATTAGTAGCAGCAAGGATAGAAGCATCAGACTTTGGCACTAACAGGCTGAAGGTGATTTGCTGAATGTACTACTCTTGACAGAGCGATCGCCTCGCTATTCATGCCTATTTTGAAAGAGTTACAGCCTGCGGCAGATAAAACGTTAGCTGCTGTAGCAGTAAATCGAATCGACAGAAAAGGCATTTTAGATGACCCAAAAATTTGACTTGATCGTCATAGGCACCGGAACAGCGGGTTCCATTATTGCCAAAAAATGCCGATCAGCAGGTTGGAGTGTTGCCATCCTCGACTCTCGTCCCTTTGGTGGAACTTGCGCCTTGAGAGGTTGCGATGCCAAAAAAGTGTTAGGTGGTGCCGCAGAGGTGATCGATTGGGCAAAGCGGATGCAAGGCAAGGGCATAACCTCAGCAGACCTGCAGATTAATTGGCAGGACCTTATGCAGTTCAAACGCACTTTTACTGGACCCGTTCCCCAAAAACGTGAGAAAACCTACACCGATGCTGGGATCAAGACCTTTCATGGTCTTGCCAAGTTTGTAGATGAAACAACTGTTCAGGTTGGGGACGAACGCTTGAGCGGACGCTATGTGGCGATCGCCGCTGGTGCAGAACCTGCCCCCCTGGGTATTTCAGGCGAAGAATATTTAACCTACAGTGACCAGTTTCTAGAGTTGGAAACATTGCCCCGCCAAGTTGCCATGATTGGAGGCGGCTACATTTCAATGGAATTTGCCCACGTTGCAGCACGGGCTGGCGCTCAGGTGCGAATTTTGCATCAAGGCTCAAGACCACTGGAACCCTTCGATCCAGATTTGGTTGAGCGGCTTGTTGAAGCAACTCAGAATCTAGGTATAAATCTGCAAGTCAATACACAAGTCAAAGGCATCCAGAAGCAGGCAGACCGCCTAGTGGTGCAGGTCGAGACAGAGCAAGGTGAAGAAACTTTTGATACGGAGATGGTGGTTCATGGAGCAGGACGCGTTCCCACCACTCAAGACCTAGATTTAGAAAAGGCAGGGATTAAGTATGAGAAAAAAGGCATTTCGGTAAACGACTACCTTCAGAGCATCTCAAATCCTCAGGTTTATGCAGCCGGTGATATTTCAGCGAGTGGTGCGCCGCCTTTGACGCCTGTGTCTAGCATCGAAGGGCATGTGGTAGCTGATAACTTGCTCCAGGGAAATCATCACAAACCTGACTTCACAGAAATTCCTAGTATGGTGTTTAGCATCCCCACACTGGCGTCGGTGGGTTTACAAGAAAAAGCGGCGAGAGAGCAAGGCTTGAAGTTCAAGACCCTCTATGAGCCGGATACTTCAGACTGGTACTTTTCACGCCGTATTAATGAACCCTACTCAGGTTTTAAGGTGTTGGTCGAAGAAGGGAGCGATCGCATTCTCGGAGCGCACCTGCTGGGATCTTATGCTGAAGAGCTAGTCAACATTTTTGCGTTGGCAATCCGATACAAGTTATCTGCAGAAGATCTCAAAAGAACAACTTTTGCCTTTCCAACGGCTGCATCAAACTTGATTGATATTGTGTAGTCAGAGAAGCTAACCTGCTGCTGCGGTTTGACGACCAGCCAGCGTCCCGTCTTGGGATCGCGATAGGTGAGAAAAGGATTTTGCTGTAGGGATTTGGTAGAGGACTGACGCATTCAGCTTGAGTTCCAGACGATACCGTACTTCTAGAATGGACCAGACATCTCCTATTCTTCTCAGCTATTTTGCTGAAGTTAGGATCATGTTTGCTCAAATTGCTAAATGCTTTACAGTTTGATGTTGAAGTCGATCATCAAAAGGGGATGAAGCGATGGAAGGTCAAACTGTTCCAAGCTCAGTAAAAGTCTTTGGTATTTTAAATATCGTATTTGGTAGCTTTGGACTGGTTACTAGTCCGCTCGGACTGCTCAGTCTAGATCAATCAATTGAATTTTTTGAGAACTTTGGAGCAAATTCGGCGACTATCGGATGGTTCAGGGCTTCCGCGTAGTTTGCTCCGTTAATGGCTCTGGCGTTGCTGATTCTGGGAATTGGACTGCTGATGAAAAAGCCCTGGGCAAGGTCAGGCTCAATTATTTACGCCTACATTGCGATCGCCATCGGCATTTTGAACATGATTTTTATCGTTGGAATCTTTTCCGACGGTCTTGCATCCAGTGATCCGGCTGCCATAGGGGGTATTGTTGGCGGCGTGGTTGGTGGCTTAGTAGGTTTGATTTACCCTATTCTGACTATTATTTTTCTAAGTAACCCCAACGTCAAAGCTGCTCTGGAGCGACGCAATAGGGTTTAGGTTTTGTGTTCTGTGACTAGAGTCAAGCTAACCCAGCCACCTTGAGCGTCATAGCTGCGAATTAGGCGTTGACGTAAACCAGGCTGGACCAGCCATCCCGCTTCGAGGAAAAAGGGTTTACCTTTGGGAATTGCCAGCGGTGTATTAGAAGAAGCCCCGTCAGGCAACAAAAGTACCTGTATGGGATAACTTCCCTGGTCAAACAGCAGCAGGTTTGGCTGAATTTGTGTGCTTGAATTCAGTTCTAAATTGGGGGCAATCAGTTTTTGGTGTAAGCGATCGCCCTCTCTCTGCACAATCAACTGGGTGGCGTAACAGTCGGGCGATCGCCAATCTGAATAAAGTGTTGTCGCTTCCCCGTGCCATTCACCGATCAACTGCTCGACAGTCAGAGTAGGACGTTCTGCTGCTTCAGTGCTAGCCCGATGTTCGCGAATTAGCGTCAGGCTAGAGAGACTGCTGTGGGTGTCAAAAAGCTGCACGAGACGCAAACGGCGATCGCCCCGAATGAAGCCTAGCTCTGCTCCAAATTCTGAAAATGGTCCAAACTGTATTGACCCCTGCGAAAAAGCACCGTCTTCAAAGAATAGTGTGCTGCGGTTAAGAGAACTGTACTCCAATACCTTCTCCTGCGACACCTCACCCGCCTCCGAGAAATGCCGGATGACCTGGCGAATGGTTTGATTTTGGTTCAAGCCTTCCAGTGTTACTTGGGTCGGGATATCTTCTTTGACGATTCCTTGAGGAGAGAGTCGGGTAAATGAGCCTCGCCAGTCTCCTAGGTTGCAAAGCAGATTATCCCATTGAGAACGAGTCGGTTGGATCACAAAGAATCACCCTCTAAAGATGCAGAAGAAAGTCGACGTGCGACAGAGGCTATGGATTGCTATGTTTGCGAAGCTTGAGTCGTTAATAAGATTCACAGCTTGTTTGATTTTTAGTAAGAGTTGAATATGAATACTCCAAGATTTAAGCCAGGCGATCGCGTCAAAATTCAGATTAACAGGTTGCTTAAGCCTCACCACCTAAATGGCAGAACGGGAGTGGTTGTACGTAGCCCGGATGTGACGACCCTGTGGGGCGCTTCCTACACCGTGGAGCTAGATACAGGTGATTCAATCAAGCCCAAAATTCGTGAGTTTGACTTGATTCCAGTAGATTAATCAAAGTTTCATGAATCCTGTCCGCATTCAGCAATGCTAGCTTAAGATTGCAAGCTTCTAACCAGACTAGCGATCGCCTGAAGCACCTGCCGAAACCACCCTCCTGGCTGGGATAGACTCGCTTCTCCATCTGCCTGATCGGATGGTAGTTGAAATGTTGCCTCAATAGGACGGTGATCGCTAGTTATTTCGTCATCAGGACAATAGTTTGAGGTGGGATCAGCAAACAGCACCTCAGAGGACTCTACCGTCCAGGTTTTAGCAGCATTGGCGACGAAAACAAAATCCAGGATGCTGTTGTATTTAGTACTGCAAAGAGTTGCAACCAACTCTTTAGGGCGAATCCACACGAAAGCTTCGTTTTGGGTAAGTAGATCAAATCCTGCATCGCGATCGCCCTGGTCGCCGTCTGTCACATTGAAGTCAAAGTTGTAATCTCCAACAGCAATGACTGGAAGAGATTGTTCTTGTACCTAGGCGTTGAGTAGCCGGGACTGTTCATGGCGCAGCTCAGTTTCACTGCGATAGAGATGATTCACCACAAACAGAAATTCCTCGCCTGTTTGCCGTAGGCGAAACTGGGCAACTAGTGCAGCTCGAACATTGCCGCCAAGATTCAGTTCGTTTAGTTCTTCGTGGCGAACTGCTTCTAGGAGAGTGCTGTTATAAAGAATGGCGAGGCGATCGCCACCTCCCGTTGTACCCAAGATCGAGTCGAAGTCAGCTTGTTCTCCTGCTTTCGCTCCGGTTTCTAAAGCATTGACCCAAGCTTCATTTTGTACCTCAGACAGACCCCACACATCCACGCCGTCCAGGGGTGCCATCTGCTGAGTCGCCATCACGACTGGGTCAGAACTTCCCGACTCTACATTAAAGCTGACTACAGTCAAATCTTCAGCAGACGCGGCGCGACCAATGGCAATCGAGGAAATAAGCGTCACTAGCACAGGGCCGATTAACCCTGCACGAATCTGACTAAAGCTACTCATCTTGCATCCCTGAACGAAGTTCTCTGGAGGGTGCTAACGACCAGAAGATTTACGTTATCTAGCAATCCCAAATTGATTGTGAGAGTTCCGCAATGACACGATTCATTGGGTTTCTACAAGCCGTCTGGGATTGCTACAGATGATTTGAGAATTGCGATTCGCTTGCGCTCTCCTGGGTCAAATTCGCAATTAAATCCAGGCGAAAGTTTTTAACCAAAGTAGTTAAGGCTGACTTTAAAGATGAATCTGGATCAGGAATGTAGTCCAATAAGGTGTAAATTTGTTGGCGATCGCCCCTCAAAGCTGCCTCATTCATCTGCTCTAGCCAGAGCGACGGCATCGCCAGCAGTGCTTCGTGTTTGGGCATTTTGATTTCTGTCAAATGCTCGGCTTCTGTAGTTTGAAGCAAGGGCGTTTGAGAGGAACTTTCATAGAGATAGCGCACTCCCAGATGTTGAGCAATTTTACTTAAGAGCAATGCTTCTCGAATGGGTTTGCGAACAAAGTCGTCACAGCCTGTTGCCATAATCTTGGCGCGTTCTTCGTCAAAGGCACTGGCAGTGATTGCAATGACGACGGTTGACTGCCCTTTAGGATTGGCTTTAATGCGTCGAGTTGCTTCATAGCCGTCCATGATAGGCATTCGCATGTCCATCAAAACCAGGTGGGGTTCCCAATTTTGCCAGAGGGTGACTCCTTCTTGCCCATCGTTTGCCTCAAGCACCTCAAAGCCGATGTGGCTGAGCATTCTCACCAGCAAGCTACGATTTTCCCAACGGTCTTCGATTACCAGAATGCGGTAGGTGGGCTGTTCGGGAGCTATCCCAATTACCCGTTCTCCTGAGAGGTTGGCATAGCTGAGTGGGGCTGGGGTTAGTTCAACGGGTAGGTCAAAGGCGATCGCCGTTCCCTCTCCTAGCTTGCTGTCAACCATTAGCTTACCGCCCATCATGTCCACAAATCGATGGCTAATCGCTAATCCCAATCCTGTTCCCTCTTGAGATTTGCGTCCTGTCTCAGTTTGTACAAAGGGGTTGAACAAGGCTTCAATCTCGTGGGGAGCGATGCCAGGACCGGTGTCTGTCACTTCAAAGTAGAGAATTTGATCTGGTGAAGAATCACCATCGTTTAGGGCTGTTTTAGCTGCTACATGCAGTTCAACGCTGCCGGTCACGGTAAATTTGATGGCATTACTCAGCAGATTGAGCAATACCTGACGTAACTTATTTTCATCTGCTTGAATGTATTGCGGCACATCCGGGGCGATCGCCGTAATAAACTGCAAGCCTTTAGACTCAGCCTTGAGTTGCAGCATCTCTTTCAGTCTGGCAATCAGTCCGCATAGATCAAAGCTGTTGGGATTGAGCGTTGTCATGCCTGCTTCAATCTTCGACATCTCCAGCACATCGTTGATCAGCGACAGCAGATGTTCGCCGCTGCGGTCAATGATGCGGAGTTGTTCGTGCTGGTCAGTGGTGAGGTTTGAGTCACAGGTCAACAGTTCTGTAAAGCCCAAGATTGCATTCAAAGGAGTGCGTAGCTCGTGGGTCATGTTTGCTAAAAATTCGCTCTTTGCCCGATTGGCTAAATCTGCCTCTAGCTTTGCTTGCTCCAGTGCTAAATTTTTTTGCTTGAGTTCTGCCTCAATTCGCTGGCGTTCCCTAATCTCGTCGTTGACAGCTTCTAGCTGAGCCGCACTGGGAATTGCCATCGCCACAGGAAGCAACTTTACCAGTGCGATCGCTGTGTAGAGAGAAATAGCAGCAGTTCCCAATTTGGTCATTCCAGAAATCCAGTAAACAGGATGCCAAAGTGTCCAGATTTCTAATAAATGAGTGGTGCCGCAGGAAACAATGAATGCCCCAAACAGCAAAAAGATCCAGTTAAAGGGAATGTCTCGCCGCTTTTGGACAAGGTAGATCAGAGTCAGGGGAATCGAATAGTAGGCGAGCGCAATCAATGCATCTGACACAATGTGCAAGCCTACCAAATCGGGCTTCCACAGATAGCAGTGTCCGTGAGGAATAAAGTTTTCCGTGAACATTCTTGGGTTGTTGGATAGCTACAAATTAATCTAGTCAGTCTTTAACATTAAGCAACTATTACCTAATTAACTTTCCCAAGGATTCCGCTAAACAAACTGGTTAACACAAGAACGTTAATTTAATGGAACTTGTTGTTAATGTTTGCCGAAAGTCTATTAATTGAAAGACACAAATTAAGTTGATTGGTCTACTAATGCAGTCTAATAAAACACCTAAAGGTAATGCACCAAATTAAAGCGCAACGTAGACCACTGGAGGATGCTGTAGTTGTTATAGCATGAGGATTCCTAGAATCTGCGATGCTCAACACTTTCTAGGAATTTGAGCAAACTCCTAGAACGATCGATACATTTCTCAACTTAACAATTCTGGGGCTGCTAAAGTTGAAGTGTCGTCATCTACCCGAAGGCAGATCGTAAATTAATATTTATTAATGAGAAGTTTAGATTCTGTGAGCGCAACTTTTTACTGCCACTTGGTGAAAATTCAGTTTCGTAAATCTATTTTCTCCTTGCAGGTCAATAGCTCGGCAGCTTGACTAGCGTGAGTGACTTGCCAACTTCAGGTGATCCTGACTTGCTCGCTCTCGCAAAGTATTAGTAGACTGTTCGTCTATCAGGCTCTTCGGACTAGCTGCTTACGAGAGATTTCTCTTTAATCACTAAGTAATTCTTCACTTAGTTGGGATAGCTGACGCTAAATCTCTTACTAAGTGAAAATTGCAAATTAACCACGCAATTTAAGCGCCGGAACTCCTATTTTTAGCAAGTTACTGTTATGGCTATCCCAATTCAACATGAGAATTAAGTTGAATAATTCATTCGTAGGAAATTTACAACAAGTTCATAGCAGGTTGTTGTGACCGTTTAGCAACTGCGCTATTAACGTCTTGTATAAAAAGAATTAAAGTTTAACTAAATTAAGACTGAATACTGTATGCCCATGAAAGTAAATGGTAATCATTCTTGCCTAAGTGATATCTTACGGTGAATTGCTAGCTGTAAAGTTGGGACAGGAGTGATAAAAAGAACAGCTTCTCAAAGCAAGTAAGTTTTTGTCGAGGAGAGGTGAATTGAAGCACGATGAAAACCCAATTTCCAAAGCGTAAGGATTGCTGAGAGCCTATATAGAAAAGGCAGGTACGGAGATGGCAACAGATTCGGTTGAGCGATTGATGTCGCTAATGGGTAGCAATCCTTACCTGATTCAGCTAGCGTTGCATCATCTAAGTGGAGAAGAAATTACGTTGGATGAGCGTGCAAAATCAGAAGGTTTTACCGAGATGCGATCTGTACGCCCGTTATTTTAAGTTGGCTTTGGCGATTGCTTGAAGGGGCGTGACCCGACGGATTTAGCCCCAACAGCAAAGTGAATTGCCTCTGCTGGGCGTGACCAAACTATTCACCTTTGGGGCCTGGAGCAAATTCTGAATTTGGACACGCTCAAATATGCCTGCAATTGAATGCAGGATTATTTGAGAACGAACGCTGAAATTAAGCTAAAAGATCAGCATTCGTGCGATCGCTCCCAATAACACAGCATTTAGAACGGAATGTCGTCGTAGTCTGCCGTCTCAGCAGGTGCAGAGTAGGCAGCAGACTTGCTAGTTTCCGGAGCAGCAGAGCGGGTTGCCGAGCGACTCGCCGTTTTAGCAGGTGCCTGACTACGAGGTGCGGATGCAGGTGCAGATGTAGGTGCGGGTGCAGCGGCAGTTGCAGGATTAGAAACTGCGCTGGCGACTACGTCTCCGCTAACGCTGTGAATTTTTTGGGCGGTCAGCTCAGCCCGCTTTTCCTTGAACCCTTCAGGGCGATCAATGGTATTCATGCTGAGGCGACCCTCAATAATGACGCGATCGCCCTCATGAAAGCGCTCCTGAATCTCTTGGGCTAAATTGCCCCAGCCCACTACCTTCATGGTTGCTAGTGGGTCATCATCCCGTATTCCTGGAAATTGAACGATCATTTCAGTGATCGGCGTTTGATTATCAGAGGTATAGCGAAGCTGAGGTTCTTGAATAATCTCCGCCATCAAAATACAGCTATTCATCTCAACACTCCTGAGCTCAAATAATAGTTTTAATCTAAAAAGCCCCAACTCTGCATTTTTTGGGGTAAATTTTTCGCGTTAGTTCTGTAGAGACGCGATTCTCCACATTGTTGAAGGCGATCGCTCTCCTTCTGAAGTTTTACAAGATAGTACACTTGATCTACCGTCTACTAGTATAAGATCTGACGGAATAAGTTGACAGCCTCTACTTCCTCAATGCTCAAACGCCTATTTTGTCGAGATCAATTCGAGGTTCCTCAGTACCCTGCTCGTGATCGACAAACTCTTGCACCTGAGCGCGATATTCTCTCAAAGTTTCATCGACCCAACCGCGATCGCTGCTATCTGCAAATAGATGCACCAGCGGCTCTCCAGCATCTGGCAACACCAAAACCCAACTGTCATGCTGCGGGTTGAGAATCTTTACCCCGTCCGTCAAGTCGAGATCCTCAGCCGGATGGGTTTCGACTAGATGCCGCATCAATGCCCCTTTTGCCGTCCAGGGGCAACGCACCGTGATCGTTTTGTGGCAAACGCGAGGCAGTTCTGCTCGAATTTGACCTAGTGTGCGTGGTGCATTGCCAAACATCTCCTGTTCTCGCAGCGTCAACATTTCGATCAGTTTAGCGATGCAAAACATTGCGTCAAAGCCAGGATGCAATTGGGGGAAGATAAAGCCCATTTCCCCGCTGCCACCCAAAACCACATTGCTGTTGGTGTGGCAGGCTTCCATCAGCGCAGTCGGGTTTGCTTTAGTGCGAATCACCTTGCCATCATGGCGACGGGCAATCTGCTCTACCGTGCTGGAGGCATTCACGGGCACAACCACCGTGCCTCGTGGATGCTCTGTCAAAATCATGTGAACCATCAGCGCGGTCAGCAGTTCGCCGCGAATGGCACTGCCTGACTCGTCTACCAAAATCAACTGTTCGCCGTTTGCAGACACCTGTACGCCCAGGTTGGCTTTTAGTGCTTCTACCACATGTCCCAGTTGGCTTAACAGCACTTCCCGGTCTGCTACCGAAGGAACGTTAGGGCTAAGGCTCGCGTTTAGCACTACGGCATCGCAGCCAAATTTACCCAAGAGAATGGGTAAAACGGCACCTGACACGGCATACACGTAGTCGATCACCACTTTAGAATTACTGTTGCGAATCGCTTCTGCGTTGAGGTGGCGCTCAAAGCTAGTGCTATAGATGTCGATTACCTGTCCCGGATAAACGACATTGCCAATTTCCTGAATCTGCGCTCGGCGAAAATCTTCCTTAAAGTAAGCGCCTTCAATCTTCTTTTCTCGCCCTTTGGAAAGGTTGATTCCCTTGGCGTCAAAGAACTCGATCAAGATATGGTCAGAGCGATCGGAGCCAACCCGCACATGAATTCCCCCGGCAACCGATAGTGTGGGCAACACCGCACGGGCAACCGGAATGGCGGTTGCTTCTAAATTTTGCACATTGATGCCCACGGACATGAGCCCAGCAATCAGCGATCGCGACACCATACGCGAAATGCTGCGCTGGTCACGAGAGACAGTCACATTAGAACCCGGTTTGAGCGTTGAGCCATAGGCTGCACCCAACCTGACTGCAAACTCTGGCGTGATATCTACATTCGCCAGTCCTGAAACGCCGCGTTGTCCAAATAGGTTGCGATGGGCGGCATGTCCCCAGATTAAATTCATGTTGAGTGTTGCGCCCGGTTCAATTTTTTTGCTTGGCCAGACACGTACTGCTGGATTAATCAACGCCTCCTCGCCCACCGTCGAAAGTGAACCGACGATCGCCCCTTCTAATACATGAGCACGGCGATCGATGCGAACACCCCGCGCTGCAACACAGGCTCTCAGGTGAACTTCATCCCCCACAATTGCTCCATTCCACACAATCGGTCGCTTCAAATCTGCATCAGAACCAATCGTCACATTATCGCCAATTACCGTTCCGGCATCGATTTGCACCCGTGCCCCAATCCGGCAATTGCTACCAATGAGTGCTGGAGTCTCAATCTGAACAGTCGGGTCAATGTAAGTGTTTTGTCCTACCCACAAATTGGGCGATCGCTCTTCATAGCTACTATCCAGCTTTACCTTGTGATATAGTGCGTCATACTGTGCCTCCCGATAAGCATCGAGATGACCCACATCACACCAGTAACCCTCCGCCACATAACCATACATAGGTTCCCCCTTCTCTAGCAGCAGCGGGAATAGTTCCTTAGAAAAATCTGATTCCTGATTAACAGGCAGGTAGTCCAGCACCTCTGGTTCCAGGATGTAGGTACCTGTATTCACCGTGTCTGAAAAAATTTCGCTGCTAGAAGGCTTTTCTAGAAACCGTCGAATTCGCTGATTTTCATCAATGATGACCACTCCAAAATCGATTGGGTTAGGAACATGCGTCAGCACCAGTGTGGCTTTTGAGCCGCGCTGCTTATGAAACTGAATCGCCGCACTCAAGTCAAAATCTGTAATGCTATCGCCACTGATCACGAGAAACGTTTCATCTAACAATTCAGCAACATTTTTGACACAGCCCGCAGTGCCCAAGGGTTGATCTTCCTCAACGGCATAGGTCATTTGCACCCCAAAGTCGCTGCCATCCTGAAAATAGTCGCGCATCACATCTGGTAGGTAGTGCAGAGTTGCGATCACTTCTGTAATTCGATGCCGCTTGAGCAAATTGACGATGTGTTCGGCTATCGGACGATTTAGGATAGGGACCATCGGCTTTGGCAAGTCGCAGGTTAGCGGCCTGAGCCGTGTTCCCGATCCACCGGCCATCAGCACTGCTCGCATAAATCCTCCTTAGTTGTTGCCAACCGTCTCTCTGTAATTTTGCGGTTAAGACTGAACCGCATATTTGTATAACTTATCTGCTTATGCAGTCTCCTATGGGCAAGAAACTCTGAATATCCCCACTAGAGGTGATTTGTGAGAATCTTCACAGTTGCTTCGTTGAACTCAAATATTTTTCATTGCTCAAGAGAATAGTAACGATATCCCGCAAATTGGAACAGGGTATTAAGCATATTAAGGGGTGTAGCAGGAATTCGGTTCGCTACTCTACACTTGGATTAAAGCGTCTGACTTCAAACTGGAGTTTAAGCGATGACTGGATTACTTGGTTTTGTGCTGTTAGCTGTTTATCTAGGCGGTGTATGGAAGTTTTGGACAGGATTTCACCGCACTAACTTCAGCCAGGGAAAGCTTTATCTAGCGGCACTGTGGCCAGTTTTGTTGATTTCTAATAGGTCCTATCGTCAAAACTTTAACCGAGCGCTGAAGGGGTAACAGAACGGAATGCCCCAGGAACGGAAACGCAATTCTCAAGATCTAGCCAATTTTTTGGGCGATCGCTCCAACAGCAGCCCAGATTGGCAAACCCAACTTGCAGCAGTAGCACGTCGATTTAACCAGGAATATCGACGGGAATCGTTTGATTTGCCGCCCGAAGTCGAGGCAATGCCAATTTTTCGAGAATGGGCTTCCGGTTCCCTTGCTGCCAAAATTGCCTCACCGTTCTGGGAAATTGCCCAACCTCGTAAGCAGCAGCGCTGCCTGGATATTGGCTGTGGAGTGAGTTTCCTGATCTATCCCTGGCGTGATTGGGAAGCATTTTTTTACGGTCAGGAGATTAGTGAGGTGGCACGAGACACGCTGAATGCGCGCGGACCTCAGCTGAATTCAAAACTGTTCAAGGGTGTGCACCTTGGCGGGGCACATCGATTGAGCTACGAGGAAAATCAGTTCGATCTGGCGATCGCCACTGGATTTAGCTGCTACTATCCGCTGGATTATTGGAGTACCGTCTTGTCAGAAGCAAAGCGAGTGCTCAAGCCAGAGGGACTGTTCGTGTTTGACGCAATCGATCCTGATTCAGCGATCGCCGAGAACTGGGCAATCTTGGAAACTTATTTGGGTGCTGAAGTATTCCTGGAATCGCTGATAGCTTGGCAGAAAATGATTCAGTCGACTGGTGCAAAAATTGTGAAACAGCAGCCAGGAGAACTATTTCAGCTTTATAAAGTGCGCTTTTCCTGATCCTCATGTTTGGGCAAGTCTGGCTGATTGGCGGTACTCAGGAAAGTGTGCAACTAGCACGGGCGATCGCCTACTCCAATCTGCCCTGCATCGTTACTGTGACAACCGAATCAGCGCGATCGCTCTATTGCTCAACTCCATCACTACAAGTTTGGGTGGGTCGCCTGTCCGAGGTGCAGCTCAAAGATTTTTTGCAAACTCACCAGATTAGCTGCATTTTGGATGCGTCTCATCCATTTGCGGTGGAAGTGTCCAGGATGGCGATCGCCGCTGCTGCTAAATTTCAACTTCCCTATCTGCGCTATGAACGACCAAGCCTGGACGAAAACAGTAGCTCAAACCAAATAATTTTAGATAACTTTGGAACCCTGGTAGCTGGGGATTATCTGAAGGGACAAAGGGTGCTGTTAGTTGTGGGCTACAGACCGTTGGAACAGTTTCGCTCGTGGCAATCTCAAGCAACTCTGTTTGCCCGCATCTTACCTTCCGTTACAGCACTGGAGGCAGCACTAGCAGCAGGCTTTACGCCCGATCGCCTAATTGCTTTGCGTCCGCCTATTTCAGCCGATCTCGAACGGGCACTCTGGCAACAGTGGCAAATTTCAATGGTTGTCTCTAAGGCTTCTGGGGTTGCCGGAGGCGAGGATGTAAAGCGGCAGGTGGCGGTTGAGCTAGGGGTGAAGTGGGTAACGATCGCTCGTCCTCCAGTCTCCTATCCCCAACAAACGGGTGAGGTGGCGATCGCCCTAGAGTTTTGCCGACAGCACTACACTGCCGGATCTATCCCTAACTGACGCAATCGCTCAGCCAAAGCCTCAGCCCGTTGGCGTTCTTGTTCAGCCCGTTGGTGTTCTTGTTCAGCCCGCTGACTTTCCTGTTCAGTGCGCTCTTCAGACCAGAGCAACATTTCTCCATCGGAATTCCACCAGCGCAGCCAATAGCCCATTCGTCCTTCGTGAGGGCCTTCCCAAACACCTAAAAACAGTTCCAGTCCTGAAATCCAGTAGCGATCTGAGGCGTCTGCTTTTTGAATCTGGTAGCGTCCTTCGGTCAGTGCATAAACTTCTACGTGTCCCGTGTCAGGTCGAAAGATGATGTAGTGGGGAACCTGCATCACCTGTTCATAGAAGAACCACTTGCCGACCGACTGCGTAAACTCAACCGAATATTCTTCGCCGTAGGTTGCAGATAAAAACTCCATCACCACTTGGGGAACGCTGCCCTCAGTGTGTGGCGTATAGCTGCGGCGAGACTCAGGTCGTTGCCAGGGCTGCACTGGACGGACATACATCCAGTCAGGTGCTTTACAAATAGTTCGGTCTTGAATGGCAGCGCAGAGGGCAAAATTGGAAACGACCAAAGCATCCTGCATCAACTCAGGAAATGCGGTAAGCGGCTGTCGTAGAGCGGCTGCAAGCAGGGGTTGATCGGTGTTTTCCACGGGGTCATCAGGCAGAATGAAGTCCTCTGGCAGGAGGGGCCAGGTAATTTTGAGATGGGCGATAGGAGCTTGGCTTGCAGTAGATGTGACAGTAGACATTCGCAATCTCCTAATCCAAAAACACTCTAAATCAAAAAGCCTGAATCCACTCTTTCACTTCGTATTCTGTCCAGATGCTGTTTTGCCAGTAGGGATCTTCTTCAACTAACTGTCTTACGGTAGGCTCGTCCTCAGCCTCATATACCCCAAACACCTGAGTCAGATCTTGAGTTGGGCCAATTGTGACCAACGCTCCAGATTCCTTTAGCTTAGCAAGCCGATCTAGATGCGCCTGACGATAGGGAGAACGCTTCTCCAACACGTCATCACAGTAGCTTCCCCACATCACGTATTTAGGCATAAACCAGTATCTCGGTGAATTGATCTACAAAAGATTTTGGCAGCACAGGCAAAACCCACACTGCCAAAAATCATTACAGATTTAGGACTTCTTGAGAAGTCAATCCTTAAGCGGGTTTTGAAAGGTTAAGTTCTTACGGGCAACGCGCATGAGAACTCAACCTTTCGAGTGAACTCTAACTTCTCGGATCGACCCCAAACTTTTCAATCAAAGCATCTCGAACTTTGCGGTGCACGGGTTCGACATCTTCATCAGTGAGGGTGCGATCGCCTGCTCGATAAACTAACCGCAGTGCCAAACTGCGCTTTCCTTCAGGGACATTCTCTCCTCGATATTCGTCGAATAGCTCTACTGATTCCAAAAGTGTGCCCGCTGCTTTCTTAATTGCCCGCTCAATCTCAGAAACGGATACTTTTGTCGGGGCAAAGAAGGCAATGTCGCGATCGGAAGCTGGGTAAGTCGAGTAGGGTTTGAATGCGGACGCAGTGTTTTCCTCTTGCTCCATTTGGGCAAACATCACATCCAGGTCTAGCTCAAAAACATAAACCTCATTGGGTAAGCCCCTTTCTTGGCGAAGCTGGGGATGCAGTTGACCAAACGTGCCCAGGCGGTTTCCCTGAACCCAGAGAGAGGCAGTCCTTCCAGGATGCAAGAGAGCGTTACGGCGATCGGGCTGATACTCAACGGACAGTCCCAACCGCTGAAAGGCGCTCTCCATCACTCCTTTCGCCTCAAACCAGGTAATCGGCTGTTCTCGCCCGCCGCGCACCCACTGCCCCTGGCTGGGGTCGCCACCCAGGATGCCAGCAACCATATCCGTTTCGTTTAAGCCTTCCTCTTCTCGCCAAAACACTCGCCCAATTTCAAACCCATTCAGTGCTCCGTTCCCCTGCTCCAGGTTGTACTGAAAGGCATCAATTAGCCCAGACAGAAGCTCAGTGCGAAGGGCTGAGTATTCTGCGAACAAAGGATTTGCTAACGAAATTTGGTTCTCTTTGTCTGGTTTCACCAGAGAATAGTGAATCAGTTCGGTTAGTCCGACGGCTCGAAACGCCTGCTGAATCTTTTGAGTTAGTGCTTGCTCAACAGAAAGGTATCCTGGCTCAGTTTTGGCAGGTAGAGTGTCGCAGAAATTGTTGTAGCCGTAGAGTCGGGCAATTTCCTCAATCAGGTCGATTTCTCGCTCCAAATCCCGGTAACGATAGGGTGGAACGGTGACACTCCAAACTCGCTCTTGAACTGGAACCAGCGTACAGCCCAAAGCAGTCAAAATGCGCTCAATGTCTTCAGGCTGTAGTTCGCCAACGTCTTCGTCCATGTCTTTGGGGTCGGTCGTAGCGGCGCTTGAGAGCACCTCTGCATCCGGTTCGATTGGCCCAAGTACCTGATTGACGCGGTCAAGGCGTAACTCAATGGTGCGAGTTGCTGTTGCCTGACTGGAACGTGAGTCAGCGATCGCCTGCACCGTTGTCACCCCCCCTGCCAATTCTGAAATTAGATGAATGGCTCTGCGGCAGGCGATCGCCAGTTCTGCCTGATTTACGCCCCGCTCATAGCGAGCAGAAGCCTCCGTCCGAAGCCCCTGAGAGCGAGCCGAGCGGCGGACTGCCACAGAATCGAACAGGGCTGCCTCCAGCATCAAATTTTGCGTATCGGCAAAAACCTCAGTTTCTTCACCACCCATCACACCAGCCAGCGCTACGGGTTTATCGTTTGCCGTAATTAGGAGCGTTTGCTCATGTAGCGTTCGTTTTTGGCTGTCTAGAGTGGTCAAAGACTCCCCAGAGTTAGCAAAGCGAACACCAATCGTCAGGTTATCGGTGCCGACGACAGAACGCAAGCGATCGCGGTCAAACGCATGAAGGGGTTGCCCCCATTCCAACAAAACATAGTTGGTGATATCTACAACATTGTTAATTGGGCGCGTTCCTGCTGCCTGGATCCGTCGCTGCAGCCATTCAGGCGAGGGTGCAATCTTCACCTGCTCCATGATTGTGCCAATGTAGATGGGGCAAGCTTCAGGTTCAGAAACTTTCATAGCTAAGCTTGGACTGGTTTCGACTGAAAGCTCAGGCACATCGGGCAATTTCAACTTAGCACCTGTCAAGGCTGCCACTTCTCTTGCTACCCCGACCATACTGAGTGCATCTGCTCGATTTGCTGTTGAGGTCAAATCCAGCACCACGTCATCCAAGCCCAAAAGCGGGCGAGCATCACTGCCGACCTTCAAGGAATCTTGCTCAAAGTGATGGATACCTGCAGACTCTTTCGCAAGCCCAAGCTCTGCCAGGGAGCAGATCATGCCCTCCGAGGCGACATCCCGCAGCTTGCGAGGGCGAATCTTTAAGTCTACAGTTGGTAAATAAGTCCCCACTGTGGCAACAGGAACGTAAAGATCTGCCTTGACGTTAGACGCGCCACAGACGATGGTGGAAGGGGAGCCTCTGCCGATATCAACCTGACAGACATTGAGTTTGTCTGCATTGGGGTGTGGCTCACAGCTCAACACTTTTCCGACTACGACACCATCTGCCCAAGTGCGACGGTCTTCAATTTCTTCGACCTCAAATCCAGCCATTGTTAGCATTTCTGCTAATTCTTCTGGATTCATTGTCAGGTCTACTAGTTCTCGCAGCCAGTTTAGTGAGATACGCATTGCCTAACTTGCTCTTTAACTCTAGGTCGGTCTACAATAGTGCCCCACCATTCTACCGCTCAACTGTGAGAAGCCTCTGAAATGATGGAAGCTTACTACGAGTCTGTGGTGCTTTGCCATAACTGGGTGCAACCCCTCCACTGTGACATCTTCTCCTCCCTTAAACTACAGAGAATCGGGTATTCACAAGGATTTTAAGGAAAGTAGGGTGAGCTTTAGCAACTCTTCAAGAGATTTTCCGCAAACTTGGCGCTTTATCTCGTCTTTCTTGGAAAGATAATAGAAGTTAAGGTGTCTACGTCTAGAAGTGGATGAAGTGATGCCCCGGCGACTGACATAGCGAGTGATGCCGCATGAGCTACTGCTTAAATCCAGCC
This sequence comes from Leptolyngbya sp. FACHB-541, assembly GCF_014695875.1. NCBI lineage: Bacteria > Bacillati > Cyanobacteriota > Cyanophyceae > Leptolyngbyales > Leptolyngbyaceae > Leptolyngbya > Leptolyngbya sp. FACHB-541. Next base: position 105,365 of record NZ_JACJPC010000083.1, read on the forward strand.
TGTCCTAACCCCGAAAATTTAGTTCATACCGAGCTTTGCCAGGCTTGCGGCTCCAAGTTGCTGCTGCGCGATCGCTACCGAGTTCTCCAAACCCTTGGTCACGGTGGTTTTGGGGCAACGTACCTGGCTAAGGATGAATCATTACCAGGTTTTCCCCATTGCGTTATTAAGCAGCTTCGCCCAGCCGCATCTTCTCCTCACGTGCTGCAGATGGCACGAGAATTGTTTAAGCGCGAAGCCAAAACCCTTGGCAGAATTGGAAATCACCCCCAAATTCCCCGACTGCTAGATTATTTTGAAGCCAATCAAGAATTTTACTTAGTACAGGAGTACATCAGCGGCTCTACCCTTCAGCAAGAGGTTAAACGTTCTGGCCCATTTAGCGAAGCAGGGGTCAAGCAGTTTCTCAGCGAAGTCTTGCCGATGCTGCAGTACATTCACAGCCAACAGGTGATTCATCGCGACATCAAGCCTGCTAACCTGATTCGCCGCTCTCAGGACAAAAAGCTGGTATTGATTGATTTCGGGGCAGTAAAAGACCAGGTAAATCCGACTCGTGCTGGCGCTTCTGAGCAAACTGCTCTAACGGCCTATGCAATCGGCACTCCGGGTTATGCTCCACCTGAGCAAATGGCAATGCGTCCAGTCTATGCCAGTGATATCTACGCCCTTGGAGTCACATGCATCTATCTACTAACTGGGAAGTCGCCAAAAGACCTAGACTATGACCCTGCAACCGGAGAAATGCTCTGGCGGGAGAAAGTTCACATTAGCGATCACTTTGCTGATGTTTTGCGGAAGATGCTGGAGGTCTCGGTTCGCCATCGCTATCAGTCTTCCAACGAAGTTTTGAGGGCACTCGACCTTGAGCCTTATCTTGATAGCTTAGCTCAGGGCATGGTCACGAAACCTAATCGACCTCTCTATCAAGCTGAGCCGGAGTATTCTCCTTCTGTTGACCTGAATGACACCACTCCATCTACCCCATCTTCTCGGATGGCGGCCGCAATTCGGGCGCGACAGCAAGCCAAAGCAGCATCCTCTGAAGCCACCAGCTTACAGCCTGGCTCTCCTCGACGTAGGCTTATGACCCAAAAAGCTTCTTTATCTACTGCTATCAAATCTAAGGGGACTGCTGGGGTACCTTCTGCGGCACCTAAACTGGCTTCTACTGACCTGCTCACAGCCTATGCCAAGGGAAGAAGGGACTTTACTTCTCACGATCTCAGCTTATTAAACTTACAACGAGCTAATCTTGCTGAAGCAAATTTCCATCAGGCGAAGCTACAGAAGATTAACTTTCAGGGCGCTAATTTGTTTAACGCTGACTTTGGTAAAGCCAGTCTAAGTCACGCTGTTTTACGAAATGCAAATATGGCGAGAGCTTACTTGAGTCACGCTGATTTAGAGGGAGCAGATTTGCGTGGTGCAGACCTGAGCTTTGCCTACTTGAGCAATGCCAATTTACGCGGCGCAAATCTGTGTGGGGCTGATTTGACAGGAGCAAAAGTTTCTGAGGAACAGCTTGCTACAGCTCGAACAAATTGGACAACCGTTCACCCCAGCGGCAAGCGAGGCGTATGGTAGCGAATGGCTACAAGATTGCCCAGTGCCTAAGTTTTGAATCTGCTATCTTATCTAGGCAATCCTGGTCTAGTTGAGAAGGAATCTAGTTATGGCTGATTCAAATTCTAAGCGTCGTCGCAAGGCGAAACCCGCTCAAAATCTTAGTCCTGAAAAGTATGCTCGTTTGAGGGCTGAGGCGAAGGCACCTTACCGAGGCTTGAGGCAGTTTGTTTATGTTGCTTTTGGTGCATCTGGACTGATTGGAGCTTTTGTCTTTTTCACACAACTGCTTGCGGGTCGGGAAGTTGGCGCTGCTTTTCCCAATTTTGCACTCCAAGTTGGAGTGGTAGCGCTAATGGTCTGGCTGTATCGCTTGGAGCAGAAAGGTAAAGTGAAAGATGAGGGATGAAGAGACGTGAATATATTTGAAGTTTGGGGGATAAAAGGTTGAGAATCCTGAGGAAGGGAAACACAAAGAAAAGATTACAAAATTGAGGAGCCGCAAAAATCTCCGGCAATATAGTAAAAGTTCAATCGGGATCAGCCGATATAAAGGTCCTGACTATTAACTCCCTGTGAATAAATAATGCCGAGTGCCAGCCCATAAAGGGCTGGCACTCGGCATTTATGGTGGCCGCTTAGGGGATTTACGAAGCTATCGTTTTAGCTATTGCAAAGGATTAACATCAGAGCTAAGCACTAAGTATGGTGAGGGAATTGCCTCAGCTTGACCCGCGTTAACTAAAGCCTGATAAATGAAGGCCGCTACATCTGCCCGGGTGGCAACCTGATTGGGGTTTAGCTGCTGCACGTTGGGGTAGTTGACGACAATGCCTCGCTGAGTGGCAGCGGCGATCGCCCCCGTTGCATAAGCCGGAACCTGTCCAGCATCCTGGTAACGAGTTAGCGCGGTCGTATCGCCAGCAGGCAGCTTTAAGCCCGATGCTAGGGAAACGAGTGCCTGAACTCTAGGAATTTGTTGATTGGGTCGGAAGGTTGCATCTGGATAGCCGCTGAGGAAATTTCCCCGGTAGGCTGACTGAATTGCGGCATTGCCCCAAAAGTCTGAGCGAACGTCAGGGAAAGTAATTCCCGATCGCTCTGGGGTGGGTGAAAAGGCCGCATTCACAATGGCGGCAAACTGGGCACGAGTGACGGGCTCATTAGGACGGTAGGTGCCATCGGGAAAGCCACCAATTACATCTCTGTTAGCTAAGGCTTCGATGTAGGCTGCTGCCCAATGTCCTGTCACGTCTGAAAATCTGGATGCGCCTGCAACTGTAGCTGCAACAAAGTCAACGGAGCCAGAGATTTGTTCGGGGTCAATCTGATTGCCAACTGCCACAATCGTGTTGCTACGGGTAGCGTTGTAGAGGTCATAGCGACCGTTGTTACGGATCAGGTTTTCTCCAGGGCTTTCAGCGGTACCCAAGTCAGGTTGAGCATTGGCGATTGCCACTACACCATCGCGGGTATTGCTCTCAATTACGTTATTTCGTAAAACCGGACGAGCGTTGTTAGAAACAACGATGCCATCTACGTTCTGAACGACTTGATTGTTTTCTACTCTAGGGGACGAGTTGTCGCCGATCGCAATTCCAAATCCAGTGCTCTGGAAAATGTTGCCGCGAATTTCACCCTGAGCAGTCCGAGCCACCGAAACGCCATTCCCCTGATTGTTGGTGAAGACGTTGCCTTCAATCGTGGGGGCAGCCGTACCGGTGACAAAGATACCGTCTCGCAGGCTATTGGAAAGTGTGCTGTCGCGAATGCTAGGGTTGGTGGATTCTACCCAAATAGCAGTACCGCGACTGTTGGGGTTGGTGACGGTGACACCGCGAATCGAGCTATCAGATTCTGCTCGGATTGTCACGTTCTGAACGGCAAAAGTGGGACTGGCATAACTGCCGCTGCCAATGATCAGAACCGTTTGTCCCTTGGTCGATTCATCCCCTCGCAAGATTACATCAGGTCGGACGACGATTGGAAAAACTTCCCCTGTATCGCGGGTGTAGCTACCAGGCGCGAGTTGAACGACCGTATTAGGCTGTGCCTGCTGCATCGCGTAGCTGATGGTGCGAAAGGGAGTTGATTCCCTACCTGCGCCAGGGTTGTCCGTTCCCAGGGTCGGGTTGACATGAAGGACCGTGGCATTTGCGGGAATTTGGGCGGTAATGGAGGAGTCTAGGTTAGCAGGAAGGGGGGCAGCGATCGCTCCACTCGCTAGCAGTAAAAGAGTGGTTATGCCCACAGGAAGGGACATTTTGACATGGGGGGAATGTCTTCGTAGCATTACCTTACTAATAGATGGGGGGGTGTGCAGAAATGAATTTATGAATCGATTCAAACTTAAACTCCGACTCATGGCCGTTTTGCTTAACGCGGGCGCTACGAGGAAAAGCTAGTAAATGTTGTTACTACAGTTGGGACAGGGTTTAAAGACTCTCAGTTCCACACAGACCAAGCCACGCAAAATACTGCTGGATCTAAATTTTCTTCTAAAGTAAACACCCCAAGTCCCAGCTTTTCACCTACTGGCTTTAGCCTATACTGAAAGCCACCTGGGTCTGGGGCAAGAGGTAGACAGTTCTTAGCCTGTCCCTCAATTAATCATGCACTGTACCGTCAGGCATGACTGCGCTTCGGAGGTTTGCACGAGTTAAGTCGGCATAAGTGAGATCTGTGTTGCTGAGATTTGCATGGCTAAGATTCGCTTTGCTGAAGTTTGCACCTTTTAGTTTTGCGGCTCTCAGATCAACACCCTCTAAGTTTGCTTTGCTTAGGTTTGCCCACCTTAAATCCGTTCCTCGTAGTGACGCTTCCTGGAGATTTGTACTGAATAGGTAGGCGCGACTCAGGTATGCCTCTCCGAGGTCTGTCTGCGCTAGGTTCGCTCCATACAAATAAGCCCCAATAAATTGGGCCTGGTAAAGAGTGGCGTTACTGAGGTTTGCGTTACTGAGGTTTGCTTGATACAGATCGGCTTGGCTAAGGTTAGCTTTTGCCAGCTTTGCTTCGGTTAGGTCTGCCCAGCGCAAGCGAGTATTGCTCAGGTTTGTGCCAATTAGGTTGGCTCTGGTCAGGTCTGCTCGGTTGAGCGTCGTTCCTCGCAGGTCAGCCCCAATCAGGTTTGCTCCAGTCAAGTCAGCTTCTTTAAGGGTTGCCCTTCTCAAGTCAACGACAACCAGCTCAGCTGCATAGAGATTTGCCCCACTTAGTTCTGCGGCTTGTAAATCAGCGTTGCTGAGGTTCGCCCTGCTGAAATCGGCGGTGGTCAGTTTAGCACCCCTGAGGATAGCTCGACTTAAGTTGGCATTGCTCAGGTTTATTCCTGGCAAGTTTGCACCATGCAAGTCCGCTTCACTCAGGTCGAGTTGAATTTCAGGGTTTTGGATTCTCCAGGAAGCCCACTTAGCACTTTGGAGGAGCGACAGATGTTCAATCCTTGCCATCGGAAAGCCTCATTCCTTGTGCCCGCCAATTGGGTTTTCTCGCCCAAAGACGTTTTCCATTGCGGCGATCGCCGCCTGAGAACCTGCTAAGATATCTTGCTCTTCGCCGCCCAGATAAAGTCGCCCAAAGCTGCCAACTGCTTGCACCTGAAGAATATTAATCAGCGCTGCTTTTTCTGCCTCGTTTGCAGCTAAAGCGGCGTAGGCAGCAGGCTGAACTTCTAGCACGTAAAGCGTTTGCCCTGCCAGGAGCATTTGTCCGCGACGGTTGCGGTTGATCAGTTGTGCCTGGTGAGCGTCAATATTGCGAATGATTTGGCTGGAAACGACAGACGGTTTAAGGCGATCGCGCTCTTGCACACCTAATGCTTCAAGAATGGCTTTGCCTGCGGCACGAGTTTCTCCCTGGCGGTTAGAATGCACCTCCAGTAGCCCGTATAGCCGCTCGACAAACTGCACCCCTGGACGAACGACGGCAGACTTAAGCGCTACATCGGTGATCCGGTTAATTTCAACGCCAGGCGAGATCTCTACCCACAGAGAGGCATCTCCTGGTAAGGGCAGAAACCCTAGTGAGACTGTGCCAATGTAGGCAGCGTGCTGAGACTGCAAACTGTCTAAATATACGTAACTGCGAAGTTCTACGCCCAATCTGCGATCTCCGTGTGCTGAGGTCAAACTCCTCAATGTGTAACGATTTGAGTTTACCGCGCTATTCGACTCTTAAGGATGTTATTCGATAGCTTTGCGGAAACGAGCAATAAAAAAACCGTCCATATCGCGCTGATGACACCAAACTTTGAGCCATCCTTCTGGAGTGACAAAAGCATCGCCAGGAGGGTGAGACGGCGGCTGAATCACCCATTCTGAATGGCGAGATAGGAAGGATTGGGCGATCGCCTCATTCTCGGCGGGATGCAGCGTGCAGGTGGAATAAACTAGCACTCCGCCCGGTTTGACCCAGGTTGCTGCCTGGTCAAGCAATTCGGTTTGCAGTTGGGCTAATTCCTGGACGGTTTCTGGGGTTTGTCGCCAGCGGGCATCGGCATGGCGGTGCAAGGTTCCCAGCCCTGAACAGGGAACATCGAGCAGCACCCGATCTGCTTGTTGAGCAAATTGAGTGAATTGACGGCTATCTCCAGCACAGGTCTGGATGCAGGTCAGCTTCAGTCGTTCTGCATTCTGGCGTAGTTTTTTCAACCGCGAAGCATAGCGATCGCATCCCCAAACAATGCCGCGATCGCCCATCAATTCAGCGATGTGTGTTGTTTTGCCGCCTGGAGCCGCACAGCCATCAACAATCGTTTCCCCTGGCTGCGGGTCAAGCAAATGACCTACCAGTTGAGCGCTGCTGTCCTGCACGGTCCAATAGCCCTCCCGGAATCCAGGAAGGTTCTGAATTGACCCCGAATTATCCAACAATCGCAGTGATTGAGGCAGGGCGGCGACCGTAGTGGTTTTGATTCCCACCTCTTGCAGCGCTGATTGAACCTGTTCCAAAGAAGCTTGCAGTGGATTAACTCTTAAGTCAATGTGAGGCGATCGGTTCAGCCATTCACAAAGCATCTCCGTTTCCTCAAAGCCCAATTGCTCCAGCCAAACCTGCACCACCCAGTCGGGGTAGCTGTACAGTACTGCCAGTCGATTGACCGGATCGTCGGGTAGCTGTAGCGGGTCGCCCGTTTCTGCAAGCCGAAGATATTGGCGCAACAGCCCATTGACAAACCCTGCCAATTTCTCAAAGCTGTTTTGCTTTGCCAGATCAACCGTCGTATTGACTGCTGCCGCTGCCGGAATTTGATTGAGATAGCGCAGTTGATACAGCCCCAAATGCAAAATAGCTCGTAAATCGGGGGGCTGCTGATACGATCGCCGCTTTGCAAGTTGATCAATTAGAGCATCCAACGTTCTTTGTCGTCTAACGCTGCCGTAGACCAGCTCCGTCACCAGGCGGCGATCTGGAGGGGCTGGTTCTGACCGCTGTAAAGCACGGTCTAACGCTATATCTGCAAATGCCCCCCGATGGACTGATCGGAGCGCGAGGAAGGCCGCTTGCCGGGGATTTTGAGTCACTGAACCATTCGGACGAAAGCAAACACCACACAACAGCCCAGCGAAAACTCTCGTAGGCTATTGCCTTGAGATTTTAGCGAATTTAGCTTCATTCAATCGGGCGATTCGTCCGGATGAAGATAAATCCCCCAATGGAATGAGATCTACGTTTTCGGTATATTCACTTACGAAATGGATGCACTTCAAAGCGATGTATAGATCAGGACTACATGGCCAAGGTCGGTGAGAAGTCCTGGCGTAAGTCCTATTTAAAGGTTCTTGATTTCAGAAGGATTTCTATGATTCATCACATTTCTATCTCTGCCAGCAATCCGCTTCATGTTGCTGAGGTTTTGGCTGAATTGTTGGACGGCTGCGCTGCCCCCTTTCCACCTCATCCAGGTAGCTACATGGCGCTTGCCCTAGATGAACATGGAACTTTAATCGAAGTTTATCCGGCTGGAACTGAACTGCTGCCAGGAACTGATAGTGAACAGGCAACTTTTTCTACCAATGCGTTTGCCTACAGTTTTGGTGCGGTTCACGCTGCAATTTCGGTGCCTGTTAGCCAGGAAAAGATTCAGGAAGTGGCTCAACGGGAAGGGTGGCGATCACTCCACTGTAGTCGGGATGGACTGTTTGAAGTGATTGAACTGTGGATCGAAAATACGATGATGATTGAATTGCTGCCACTTTCGATCGCGCGTCAGTACCTAGAATTTGTACAGCCCGAAAACCTGAAGCAAATGCTTTCCGCTGCCGCAGTTCCAGCATGAGTCCAGAAGTCTGAGTTTGTTGCCCAGCACGGAGTAGGGGAGTAGCATTTGGGCAGTGTATTACGCTTAATTCAAGTAGCTTACTTATCGAATGCTACGCCTCGACAATGAACTCCAGGGTCTCATATTCCTCCAAACCTGCGCCGCGAACGAAACCGATTTTCTAAACTTAATGGCCCTGAACCGAACGCTGTCACCATCAGCAGTCCACCTAGAATAGCCAGGTTTTTAAAGAACTGTGTAACCTGCATTCCCTCTGCAAAATTGGTGTGAAAGAGCAGCGTCGTTGGAATCAGAAACAAGATGAGTAACAGCGCGCCCCACTTGGCTTTGTAACCTAACAAAACCAGGACAGCCCCAACTAGTTCAAATACGATCGCACCTATTGTCATCAGGGCTACGAGAGGCAAGCCTGCCCCTGCAATTTGTTCTTGCGTGCCAGCAAAATCAAGTACTTTACCTGCTCCAGAGCGAAGAAAGATCACTGCCAGACAGGTGCGAGCGATGAGCGGAATGATTTTTTGCAAGTCCATCGGCTTACCTCTAAACTCGTTGTCTGTTGTAAATCTGGCGAACTTCGTCCGATTTATGATCTGGCGTTGGGTAAGTTTCAGCGATCGCCCCCGAAGTAGGCAACACAAATCGAGCAGGGCGATCGCGCAAAAAATAATCCCACAGCCAATCAATCAAAACCTGTAGGCGATTGCGAAATCCAGGTAAATAAACAAGATGAACCCCCAACCACAGTAGCCATGCGGGGAACCCAGTAAAGACGAATTTGCCAATCTGGGCTGCTGCCGCATTTCTCCCAATCATGGCGATCGCTCCCTTATTCCAATACTTAAACGGAACGGGCTGTCGTCCTATCAGTTGCCGCTGAATATTTTCTGCTGCTCTTCTTCCTTGCTGAATCGCAGCCGGAGCCACCATCGGCAACGGTTGACCGCTTTCCTTGAGCAGTGCAAGATCTCCTACTCCATAAACCTCTGGATGATCTGGCACCTGGAGAGCCGGCAAAACAGTCACCTTCCCTTTGTCACCCATCGGTAAACCCCATTGCCGCAAGAGTGAATTAGCCTGTACTCCTACAGTCCAAATCGGACTTTCTGTAAGAATGATGCGTCCGTCCTGCAAATGCACGGCACCGGAAGTGATTCGGTTTACCTTTGCGTCCAGGATGACTTTCACGCCCATTTTTTGAAGCTGACGCTGGGTATAACGCTGCGATCGCTCTGGCATGTCCCTCAGCAAGCGGCTTCCTGATTGCACCAGCAGCACCTTCACCTGACGAAAATCTAAAACTGGGTAGTCCCGCTTGAGAGAATTGCCGAGCAATTCAACCAATGCACCTGCTAATTCGATGCCTGTTGGACCGCCGCCAATGATTGTAAAGGTCAATCGCTGCCGTCTGCGTTCTGGGTTTGATTCATAGGCTGCCTGCTCAAAGCAACGCAAAATGTGATTGCGAAGGGCGATCGCCTGTCTCAAATTGTCCAGCCGAAATGCATATTCTGCTGCCCCCGGAACGCTAAGAATCTGGGTAACGCTTCCCGTCGCCAAGATCAAAAAATCGTAAAAAATAACGGTGCGATCGGTTTCCACAGCTCGTTGAGCAAAATCAATTCGTTTTACTTCTGCTTGCAAAAACTGAGTATTTGGCAGCTTTCGCAAGATATTGCGAATTGGGTAAGCAATCTGCTCTGCTCCCAGTTCAGCCGTCGCAACCTGATAAAGCATGGGGCTGAAGGTGTGGTAATTGTTTCGGTCAATTAGCAACACTTCAACTGCTGAGCTAGCAACACTTTGCACCGCCGATAGCCCACCAAACCCACCTCCAATGATCACGATTCGAGGGCGCTTTTGCGTACTCATGGTCAGTTCCTCAAGGAATAACCGCCAATTGCCAAGTATTTTTGCCTGACGGTCGTGATCTACACGTATCTTTACATAATTCTTAAGGGTAAGCTGCTAGCTAAATCACAGATGGGATCTTACGGATGCACCACCCACGCTAGAGGGAAGGCGATCGCAAGTTTTCTAAGATAAAAACAGCAAAACGGGTGACAGTAGGTGACCGTATGAGTCAGCAAAATTCTTCTAGCTGGGATTTGGGACGCTTTGTTAAAACGCTGTCCTACTTTGGAGCGATCCCCTTCCTAAGCAGTGTCGATTGGTTCCAGCAGTGGCTAGGCAGTCGTCCTGACCCAAAGGTCGATCGCTCTGCTATCTCCTACGGCACTTCTGCAAAAAACGCTACCAGTTTCTTAACTGATCCCAAATTAGGCAACATTCTGGTCGTGGGTGCAGCCGCAGCGCTGGGGCAGCAGGTGGTGCAGCAGTTGGTCGATCAGGGCTACCGGGTGCGATCGCTGTTCACGCCGACTGAGGAAGTCCCAACTCCATCCCAAAATCAAATAGAACCTGTGCAAGCAGATCTTGCCAGCCCTGAAGCAATTTCCGATGTTCTGAAAGGCGTGAGCGCAATTATCTGTGTGAATGGACCAGAGTACTCTTTGCCTCGCCTGATTGATGCAGCCGCAGATAGTCTAAATCGGCCGGGTCAGCTTGTTTTCGATTTCACTAACCCCACCAGTGACCTTAAGGAAGTTTGGGGTGCGCTGGATGATGTTGTCATGGGCGGTGCGAGTCAAAGCAGCATTCGTTTAGATACTGACGGTGCCGTATTTTCTGGAACCGTCTCAACTGCAAACTCTGGCGGTTTTGTCTCCGTTCGTACGCGCAACTTTGAGCCGCCGCTCGACCTGTCTCAAGCAGAAGGAGTTGAGCTGTGCGTGAAAGGGGATGGCAATCGCTACAAGCTATTGCTGCGGAGCGAATCGGGCTGGGACAGCCTTGCCTACAGCTATTCGTTTGACACGATCCCAGATACCCAAATGCTGATTCGGGTTCCTTTTTCAGCGCTGATCCCGGTATTTCGAGCTAAGACGGTAAAAGACGCTCAATCGTTTGATTCCAGCCGAACCTATGCCTTTCAGCTAATGCTCAGCAAGTTTGAGTATGATGGCGCGCTCAATCCTCACTTCTCACCTGGACCGTTTCAGCTTCAAGTGAAATTTATCAAAACCTACAAAATCTCTGAGTTGCCGCAGTTTATTCTTGTCAGTCCTGTGGGCGCTTCTGATGCAGAAGCAGAATCAAGATTACGTCAAAGTGAAGTCGCTTACACGATTGTAAAACCGTCCTCATTAACGGATGAAGCAGGGGGGCGATCGCTCCTCTTTACGTCAGACAGTCTCCCAGAAAACCTTGACCAGCAAAACAAAATTAGCCGTGAAGATGTCGCAGCCGTTTGCGTCCAATCGCTTTCCCACTCTCAAGCTCGTAACACTACCTTTCTGGTTACAGAAGCCGAAAACAATTGCGCTTCCCGTGACTGGGATTGCTTGTTCTCTCAACTGAAACCCAATCCGTAAACACTCCCAAAAAACAATTTTTTCCCGTTTTCTCGTTCTAAGGCTTTGCCTTGTAGTGCCTATAAACTGGTTGACTGACAAATCTTCTGATGTAGGTTGGGTAAAGCGAATGCGTAACCCAACAGAATCCAGGTGGATGTTGGATTGCACGTTGTTTCACCCAACCTACGAGCTAACCCATAGTTTTGGAAGTTTTGTCAGTCAACCAGGTCTATAAATGAGGCTCCGTCTTGTGGGAGTCCCAAGAAGCAGAGCCTCACTATGAAACATCTCCAGGCTCTACCTGCGGACGACATTGACAAGAGGTTACAGGCTAAACCCATGTCCCCTACTAGAAGGCGATTTTCTCCAGAGATGCAATGAACTGTGTTTCTCCCGAAGAGGGTAGAAGATGCTAGTTGCCACCAAAGTGCTTAACGATCGCCTCTGCGAATTCTGAACACTTCAGCGGTGGGTCTACCGGAGGTTCCATCAGTCGTGCTAGGTCATAGGTCACTTCACGGTGCGAAATTGCTGCTCCAATTCCTTGCTTGATCAGGTCGGCCGCTTCCTGCCAACCCATATATTCCAGCATCATCACTCCCGACAAAATGACGGAACCCGGATTAATTCGGTCTAATCCAGCGTGTTTAGGAGCCGTGCCGTGGGTCGCCTCAAAAATCGCGCAGTTGTCGCCGATATTTGCTCCTGGTCCCATTCCTAACCCACCAACGATCGCCGCTGCTGCATCCGACAGATAGTCTCCGTTCAGGTTCATGGTCGCCAAAATCGAATATTCATCAGGGCGAGTCTGAATTTGCTGAAAAATGCTGTCAGCAATTCGGTCATTCACCATGATCTTGTCTTTCCACTGCCCGCTGCCGTGGGTTTCCCAGATAGCATCCAGTACTGCCTGTACCTCTTTGCAAACATCTGCTTTTTTCTCAGCCGTCAGAGCATCGTAGCCTGGTTCAATTTGACGGGCATTATCCTCCACGCTCAGATCCGGGTTGCGCTCCTTGTTACCTAAAATCCAGGATTCTCGCTCAGTCACGCACTCATTCCGAAACTCAGTTGTGACCAACTCATAGCCCCAGTCTCGAAACGCCCCCTCGGTGTATTTCATGATGTTGCCTTTATGCACCAAAGTCACCGTCTGCTTGGACTTGGGCAACCGAAGGGCGTGTTTCATGGCACGGCGCACTAATCGCTGAGAACCCGTTTTGCTGATGGGCTTAATGCCAATTCCCGAATCGAGGGGAATTTTCTTCTTGCCATGCTCAGGTGTAGCCGGGATCAGGTCTTCGTTGAGTAGCTTGATCAGGCGATCGCCCACCTCGCTACCCTGCCGCCATTCGATCCCCAGATAAATATCTTCTGTGTTTTCCCGATAAACAATTACATCTAGCTTTTCGGGGGTCTTATGAGGGGAAGGCGTACCTGCATAGTATGTGCATGGACGGACACAGGCGTAGAGGTCATGAATCTGCCGTAGGGCCACATTGAGCGATCGAATTCCGCCGCCAATTGGAGTGGTCAAGGGCCCCTTGATTGCCACGCCATACTCCCGGATGGCAGTTAGCGTATCTTCTGGCAAGTACTGATAAGTCCCGTAAACCTCACAGGCTTCGTCCCCAGCATAAACCTTGAACCAGACAATCTGTCGCTGGTCGCCATAAGCTTGTTTGACAGCAGCATCAAAAACTCGTTGAGCAGCAGGCCAAATATCTACTCCCGTGCCATCTCCTCGAATAAAAGGGATGATCGGGTTGTCTGGAACAATGGGTTCGCCATTCTCAAAGGTAATTCGCGATCCAACATTGGGAGGAACAATTTTTTCGTACATGGTTGCAGCAACTCCTGCTTGCTAGCGATTCTGTAGCTTCCCTGGCAGATTAGCAAACTTCCTGCCCCACAACGGTGTTAGACTTGATTTTTTCGTCTGCCTTTTTGCTGTATCACCAAAGCTGTAAAGCTAAAAGGGTACTTTTGCTCAGAATCAGTGGTTTGAATTAGAATTCAGATCTTTGACTAAGGTGAATATTGCCGCGTTGCTGTTTAAGAAAGACTAGAAAGAGAAGTTTTACGATTCGTGATCCTAAGATAAAAAAGAGTAAGGCTAGTTCTATCGCTCTGTGCTGTGACGGCTGTGTAAATCTGCATGAAGAAAATTCTGATTGTTGATGACGATATCACCTTAAAAACTGCCTTGATCCGCTATCTGGAGAATCGGGGATATTCGGTTCAAAATGCTAGCTCTGGCGTTGAGGCGATGGAGCTGTTTGAGCAAAATCCGCCTGATTTGGTCGTTTCTGATGTCATGATGCCAGAGATGGACGGGTTAGAGTTTTGCCGCCGCTTGCGAAATACTCGCTTTGGGCAGTTGGTGCCGTTCATTTTCCTGTCGAGCCGTAAAGATATTGACGATCGCATTCAGGGGCACAAGATGGGGGCAGATGACTATCTGGCAAAGCCCTTTGAGCCGCGAGAGTTAGTTGCCAAAATCGAAGCTCAGTTAGAGCGATCGCGTCGAATTCATTCAGAAATCGTGCGGTTGATGCAGCAGTCCGAAAATAATACTGCTGAGCAGCCCAGTGTCGCAACACCTTCTCCCCTGCCACTAACACCAGCCGAGGAAAAGGTGTTTTGGGAAGTGATTCAGGGCTTTACCAATAAGCAGATTGGCGATCGCCTATTTGTTAGCCCTCGCACCGTACAGACGCACCTCAGCAACATTCTTAGTAAACTCCACCTGGAAAACCGTTCCCAACTCATTCGCTTTGCCTTTGAGCGAGGCTACAGTTCTCCAGGCGAACAAACACCAGAGGAATAGCAAATTCCTTACCCCTAATGCATTTTAGGGGAGCTTATAGCTCGCCACCCGTAGCACTAGCTCTCCCTCCTCAGGATTGCGGCTAAAGACAAAAGCTCCTTCCTCAGTTTCACCACCAGAAAGAAAATCGATTTGTTGTTCACCCGATTCTTCAACTTCGCCATCAATGCGAAGTTCAGCAATCACTTGCACTGATTCAGCTGTTCCCCCGCCAACATTCTCAATTTCAAACGGCACGTAGAATTGTCCCGAAGCTTCTCGCACCGCACCCTGCCTAGAAACTGTAATGTCAGGAGGCTGCTGCTTTTGTTCATCAAACCAGATATACAGCACGAGTCCCACAATCATGGCTAAAATCAAACCAGCAATGCCAAACGTGGTCTGTTCTGCAAGCGATCGCGGACGTTTCTGTGGCGAAGCTTCAGAGGGTTGTTGGTCAGGAGAATGGGCTGGGGTTCGGGTCATACTGCTAACCTTCCCGCTGCACCCCCAACTGTTGCAGGCAATCCTAGGATGAGTGTGTATTGTAACCACATTGTCCAGGGGTCGCCAAAGCTCAGTTGGTGGAAGAACCACAGCATAAATGCTGCTGCTGCCAATGAAACTAAATAGCAAGCAAGCGTTTCACTCATTGGGCGCTGGAAGACACCCTGTTGCTGCATCCGTTTTTGCTGATCAGCAAAACCCGACTGAAACACAATGCCATAAGAAATGATCAACGAAGCCGCGATGATAGCAAGCAGCCTTCCTCCTGAGACGGCACTGGCTAACATTACAACTTCATCAGTGGGAGCAATATTCAAAGCAATCACAGCAGCACCGATTAAGGTCGCTCCAATGTCGCTAAAGGTGGCGTTGATTTCGCTTTTATAGGAGCGTTGCCCCTCATTACCACCTCGATCTCCCCTTAGAAATTGATTTGCTAGCGCCACCCCTAGTGTGAATGGCAAACTCTCGAATAGCACTTTGCCTAACATTTCATCTAGAGAGACATCAGAATTGATTTCACGGAGTAAAGTCAGCATTACCGTTGCACAAACGATGCCAATAGAAATGGCTTCAACACTGTTTCTAGCTGCATCGATCGCCCGAATTTTCTCAATTTTACGAAATCCTGCAGTGCGATTAAGTAGAAATATAACGATGTAGGTAATTGCGATCGCCAGTAGCATCAGGGGTGGCTCAACAACCGAGCCAATCCACCAAACTTCCATTGTATAGAGCAGTGGAATACCAAACAGAAAACCACCGCAAGCGCCGCGAATAATGTCGTCAAGCTCGTTGAGCCAGACATTTTTGCGGTGTTTTTTTGCTGTATCCATAACCCTTTCTTAACTGGTTTTCCTATTGTGTCATAGATAGGAAAACCATTTGATACTTAGTAATAGAGAAGCGATCGCCCTGTTCAGTTTCTACTAATCCCCTTCTCCTCCTTCCCCAGTTTCCCCCTCTTCAGCTTCTCCCTCTTCAACTTCTCCCTCCTCCGCTTCTTCCTCAATTTCCTCACCTAGTCCACCACCCTCTTGAGCTTCAGGTGCATTAGGCGCGCAGCCCACAGCAACAACCACTAGAAAGGCAGCCACAACCCAACCCATCAGGGCTTTAAAGGGACTGCGGGTAAAAGTGTTAATCATAATCGGTCTCTACATGCTAGCTAGAATGAAACGTTGCAGTTACATGAGCAATTTTGGAGGCAAATCCGTGCCCCCTTCATCTATCGTGAGTTTAGTTTCCTGATTATATGGAAACAAGCGAGCTAGCGCTTCTCGAACGTCCACTCCAATACCTCAATCGGTGCCTGTTGAAGTGCCTGCCTCAACTCTGTATTACTGTCAAACTTCACCTGTGACAACTTACAGGTTTCTACATTCACAGTAAACTCCCCATCCTCAAAGGGCCAAGGTCTAATCGTGACGCGGTTATCACGAAACTGAATCACGTCATACCGCTTTCCATCTGGACCTTTACTCACTTCCAATGCCCGCTCATCTTCAGGAAGCTTTTGCTGGCAGAGGATGAGCGAGAGGCGATCGCACCATTGCATAAAGGCGTAAGCCGCATCCACATCCTCCTTAGGAATTTCCAACTCCTTTTGATACTGCTGCTGAAGCTCAAGTTGTTCATCTAAGAACTTGTCTAGTTCTTTTGATGTTCCACGGCTCGGCTCTGTCAGCCGGCTGATGTGCATAGAAGTCATCAGAGTAACCCACCGCCCTCGATAGCGCGAACTTTCGATCTGCTCAGACAACTGCTCAACCGAAGTTCCCTGCTCAAGGGTAAAGTCCAACGGTGTGCCTGCTCTAGTTAGTTCATTTCCCTCCCATTCACGCTCCAAGTCATCGTGGTGAGAAATTGCTGCCACAGTTTCATACAGACGAGGAGGTGCATCTTTTCGTCGCCACTGCCCTGCTAGCTGTGCTGCCAGCAATGCATGGGCACGGTGATAAATCACTTGCCATCCGTCCTGCTCCAAATTCACAATCATCACTTCATCCTTAAAGCCGAAAGCACGCTCAAAAGGCACTCAAAAACTGCCTTTCAAGAACGTCAAGAAATATAAAGCACTGTTCAGAATAGCTTTTGTGTTTCAGTTCATCACTCCATCGCTTGGCTGAAATCTTTGAGTATTGCGGAATTTCCTGTTACTCCCCAAGCAAAATCTCAGTACGCACTTAGCTAGTATAAATTTATACTCTAATTGCGTAAGTAAAGCTTCCTGATCTAGAAGAGCAAACAGAAACTCAAGTATTTTTCTGGTTATTAGGAGGGGGGTGACTTTATTACCTTAAATACGAAGTTTCTAATTCCTGGTTAATTCCTATGGCTCGCATCAAAGGTAACTCTAAGAAGAACTCTCTCAAAGGCACTGAAGGCAAAGACAACCTTCGCGGATTCAGCGGTAACGATCGCTTAATGGGGCAAAAGGGAAATGATGTCCTTGATGGTGGCACAGGTAAAGATGCTCTCCTCGGTGGCTTGGGCAACGACACTTATGTCGTGGATAATAGTGGCGATCGCTCCATTGAATTGGCAAATCAAGGAACTGACATAGTTCAGTCATCTGCCAGTTACAGGCTGGGTAAGCACGTTGAACATCTCACTCTAAAAGGCAACAAGGCAATCAGAGGAATAGGCAATTCACTGAATAACTATCTCACTGGTAATGCAGGCAATAACCTGCTCAGCGGTTTAGCAGGAAAAGATCGTTTAAGAGGTGGTGCTGGTAATGACCTTCTTGATGGTGGAGCAGGTCAAGATGTAATGATTGGAGGAGTAGGCAACGATACTTACGTTGTCGATAACCTCAAAGACAAAGTCGTAGAGGGAGGCAATCAAGGGATTGATAACGTTCGCTCCTCGATCAGCTATGGTTTGGGCAATCATGTAGAAAATCTAGTTTTGACAGGTACTCAAAACCTGGATGGGAGAGGAAACAGCCTCGCCAACACCATCACCGGCAACAGCGGTCATAACGTGTTGAATGGTGGCGTAGGTGCAGATACTTTAACGGGTGGAATGGGCGATGACACTTACCTGGTTGACAACGTCGCAGATGCCACAATTGAACTTGCCAATGGTGGTATTGATCGGGTTAGAACAGCTTTAGCTGATTACAAATTAGCTGATAACATCGAGTATCTGGAATTCACGGGTACCAAAAACTCCAACGGCATCGGAAACGACTCAGCTAACACTATCATTGGCAACGTTGGCAACAACGTTTTGGACGGTGCAGCAGGAGCAGATAAACTGATTGGTGGACTTGGTGACGACCTCTATATCGTCAGTGATGCAGGAGATTTAGTCGTTGAAGCCGTAGGAGAAGGGGTTGATCTGGTTAAGTCTAGCCTCGCTGATTACACTCTCACCGCTCAGGTGGAAAACCTGCTTCTAGTTGGTAACGCTATCAAAGGTACGGGCAATGACCTAGTAAACACGATTACTGGAAACGCCGCTGACAATGTTCTAGATGGTGCAGCAGGAGCAGATAAACTAATTGGTGGACTCGGCAGCGATACCTATTTAATCGATAATGCTGGAGACCTTGTAGTGGAGTTAGTGAATGAAGGTATTGACGTAATTCGCTCTACTCTCACTGACTACACCCTGACCGAGCAGGTAGAAAACCTGGAGTTGCTTACTGGAGCAGTCAATGGTGCAGGAAATGATTTAGCAAACACGCTTATTGGCAATGCCGCTGACAATATTTTGACTGGCGGTGCTGGTGCTGACTCTCTTGTTGGCGGTGCTGGCGCTGACAAGTTAATTGGTGGTTTAGGCATTGATACGCTTACGGGTGGCGCTGGAATTGACACCTTTGCGCTCTTGGATACGAGCAACGATATCATCACGGATTTCAACGCAGGAGAAGACATTATTGCTCTGGGGCAAACTGCCTTTGGGTTGGTTGATCAGGTAGTTGGTTCAGTCTTAAGTGCAGAGCGGTTAGTAGTAGTTGATAGTGATGCATCAGCGTTGCAAGGTGCTTCTGGTGTTTTATCTAATTTGTTGGTTGGAGCAACTCGCCTCATCTATAGCACTGAGAGCGGCAAGCTGTTCTATGATGCGAATGGTACGAATGCACTAGGATCTGTGAATGGTCTTGGCGAGAATGGTGGGCTAGTTGCCACCCTTGATAAAGCACTTGGAACTGTACCAACTCTTACCAATGCTAGTTTTGTGGTTAGCTCAATCGTATAAGTAATAATGTTTCTCTAAAAAGAGGCTACAGATGGAAAGGTACCCTTCCATCTGTAGCCCTAATTTTTGAAATTGGTATAACAGTCATATACGACTAGATTGGGCTGAGTAAGTAAACATAAAGAGCCTCCATACCTGAAGGTATGGAGGCTCTTTATGTTTAAGAGGTCTGTTCATCTGGTGGGTCCCGTTTGTCCTAGCGTTTTAAGTTGATTGGAGTAGGGAACTCTATGATCAGGGGTCATTTCTTTAGGGAAAATTAGACACGGGCGATGACTACAATTCTTGTAATCGAAGATGAAGTATCACTTAGGGAGGAAATTTCTGAACTGCTCGAACTTGAGGGCTTCCAGATTACCAGTGCTGAAAATGGGTTGGCTGGTCTTCAGATGGCAAAGGAGCTACTACCCGACTTAATCGTTTGTGACGTAATGATGCCTGAGTTGGATGGGCATGGCGTCCTATCCCAGCTTCGTCAAGAACCGGCTACAGCTTTAATTCCTTTTATTTTTCTAACCGCTAGGAACACGGTTGAAGATTTCCGGCAGGGGATGAAGTTAGGAGCCGATGATTACATTGTTAAGCCCTTTAAGCGAACTGACTTATTAGATGCGATCGCCACTCGGCTTACCAAACAAAATTTAATCGTGCAACTACAGCAAAAGATTGCAACGTTGAACCAAAGTAATTTAGAGAAAGACGACTTCCTCAATACTGCATCCCACGAGTTACGTAACCCAGCCACCAACATTCTGATGGCAATTCAAATGCTGAAGAAAGCTCCCACTAAGGAGCGGCTACAGCGCTATCTGGAAGTTTTGCAAGCAGAGTCTAACCGTGAACTGGAACTAATTGATGACTTATTGGATTTGCAGCGCTTGGAAACTGATTCGCACCCTGCTAACGTTGAAACAATAAAATTGCAAGACTGGGTTCCAGCCGTTGCAGAACCTTTTCAAGTTCGTACTCAGGCTCGTCAGCAGACGCTGCAAATTAATGTGCCGCCTTACTTGCCTACGGTCACAGTAGATTCTGCCAACTTAAAGCGTATGTTAGCTGAATTACTCAACAACGCCTGCAAGTACACGGCTCCTTCTGGAAAAATTGCTCTAGAAGTTTATCGTGCGCCACAAGCTTCAGCGACGCTCAACTCTAGTTTAATTATGCTAGTCATCAGCAACGAAGCTGATATTCCTGATATTGCGCTGCCACGTCTGTTTGACAAGTTTTACCGAGTGCCAAATGCCGATCGCTGGCAACAAGGCGGCAGTGGTTTAGGGTTAACGTTAGTTAAAAAAATTGTTGAACGACTCGACGGCAATATCGAGGTCACGAGTGAAGCAGGATGGGCTCAGTTTACGGTTCAATTTCCCACTTCTTGAATACTAGTCAAGGGGCTGAAACAGTTTAAGCTACTCCATTTGAAGGAGGTATGATTGTCTCTGTTTTCCTAGCATTATGATAGAAAAGACAACCATATCAACTCATTAAAGCTTCTGTTATGGATAAGCAAAACAACAATCAAATTAAACAACCAACACAACCAGAAGACGTTAAACCAGAGCAGAAAAAAGCGATTAAGGAAGAGATGCGTAAGGGTGGAAAGCACCTGACAGCTAACCCTGGCGATCGCATTTCCGATGAACCTCAAACCATTGAAGAAAAAGCACAACAGGTCGCTGTAGATACTGCAGATATTACAGGTGATCACATCACCGTTCCAACTTATTTCATCGTAGATGAACCGGATGGCGAAAAGAAAGCTCTACATCATGTAAAAGATGCAGAAGAGATTTCAGATGTCATTCGTCAAGCTCGTGTCGATGAAGATGGTAACCGTGTCTGGTGGTAAGTAAAGACAAGTAGTCCTGAATTACTTAGAGTTTCAGTAGTGAGTTTAATTTGCACTACTGGAACTCTTAATTGGTGTGCATGCCAAAGTGAATGTTTGAATAAATTGCAGTTTAGTTCCCAATAGTTAGGATATAAAACAATGCCTCAGAAGCAGAAAACTAAGGAAAAAGCGCAGCAACCCCCTCAGCATCAGGAGCAGCAACCTGGAAGCGAGGAGGCAATGAATCCTAAACCTCAAGCTCAAGATCCAAGCTATCAAGGCAGCAATAAACTCAAAGATAAAGTTGCTTTGATTACGGGTGGTGATAGCGGGATTGGGCGTGCTGTTGCACTTGCTTTTGCTAAAGAAGGAGCAAAAGTCGCGATTGCCTACCTAAATGAACACGAGGATGCTGAGAAAACAAAACAGCAAGTTGAGCAGGAAGGTGCTCAGTGTGTCTCAATGGCGGGCGACATTGGAGACGAGCAGTTTTGTCAGCAGTTAATTCAGCAAACTGTCGACGAATTTGGACAAATCGATATCCTGATCAACAACGCTGCCGAACAGCATCCGCAAGATAGCATTGAAAAGATTAGTGCAGAGCAACTAGAGCGAACTTTTCGGACTAACATCTTCTCAATGTTTTATCTCACCAAAGCTGCTCTGCCTCACCTAAAAGAAGGCAGTGCGATCGTTAACACAACTTCTGTCACCGCATATAAGGGAAGCCCTGAACTGCTGGACTATTCTTCTACAAAAGGTGCCATTGTTGCGTTTACTCGCTCTTTGTCTCAAGCATTAGTCGAGAAAAAAATCCGAGTGAATGCAGTTGCTCCTGGTCCGATTTGGACACCTCTGATCCCTGCGACTTTCCCTGAAGATAAAGTAGAAAGCTTTGGGCAGCAGGTGCCGATGAAGCGAGCCGGGCAGCCAGAAGAAGTTGCTCCAAGTTACGTGTTTCTAGCGTCAGATGACTCATCCTATATTACTGGACAGGTGATTCATCCCAATGGCGGTACTGTGGTCAACGGCTAATTCATCTAAGGATTAGTAAATTTGCGAACTTAGGGTTTGACGGTGCAGTAGTTCGGTGAATGCTTCTGCTGACACTGGTGGACTAAACAAATAGCCTTGCGCTAGATCGCAATCATGTTGGCTGAGAAATGCTAGTTCTGCGGGGGTTTCTACGCCTTCTGCAATTACCTGTAGCTGAAGTTGGTGTGCCATTTGAATGATTGCAGTTGTAATTGCACCGTTTTTGGCATCCTGGCTAATGCTTTTAACAAAAGTGCGATCGATTTTTAGAGTATTAAAGGGAAATCTTTGTAGATAACTTAGGGAAGAATAGCCTGTGCCAAAGTCATCTACAGAGACTCTAATGCTTAGCGATCGCAATTGTTTTAAGGTTTCAATAGCGGAGTCAACATCCTGGACTAAAGCACTCTCAGTCAACTCCAAGTCCAACAGAGCAGGGTCAAGCCCAGTTCGCTGAAGTGTTCGGGCGATCGCCTCGCACAATTTGGGTTGCCCAAACTGATGTGCCGACAAATTAACAGCAATTTGGAGATTGTCAAATCCCTCAGCCTGCCACAACTTCGTTTGCTGGCAGGCTGTTTGTAGAACCCATGCCCCGATTGGAACAATCAGACCTGTAGCCTCAGCCAAGGGAATAAATTCGGCTGGTGAGATCATTCCTCGTTGAGGATGTTTCCAGCGCAGCAAAGCCTCTGCACCTGTGATCATTTTTGTCTTGAGATTAATCTGAGGCTGATAGTAGACTTGAAGCTCTGAACGTTTTAACGCATAACGCAAATCGGCTTCAATCGCAAGTTGGTCAGATGTAACTTTGGTTATTGGTCGATAAACTTTGAACTGACTACTGCCCTGGCTTTTAGCCTCGTGCATGGCAATGTCTGCATGGCGAATCAGGGTATCGATATCATTCCCATCTTCGGGATAGACCGCAATTCCTAAGCAACCTGTTAAGAAAACTGTTCGCTCCTGTACCGTAAAAGGCTGGCTCATGGCCCATAACAAGTTTTGAGCAACACGGGCGATCGCTGAATGAATGTCTTGGGTTTGAGATAATTCCAAGCCCATTGTCCCCAAAACGATGGCAAACTCGTCATCTCCCAAACGAACAACTAAGTTCCTAGAGCCAACAAAAGCTTGCAAACGTTCTGCCATCGTCCTAAGCAGATAATCGCCTAGTTCATATCCTAATGTGCTATTGACTCGGCGGAACTGACTGATATCTAGATATAAAACTGGAATGGGTAAATGAACTCCATCAGTTTCAGCTAATACCTGATGAAAGCGTTCACTTAGCATCAGTCGGTTAGGCAAACCCGTTAGGCTGTCATAGTAAGCGAGTTGGTTGAGAGACTCAGTTGCTTGACTTAAATCGGTTGCATATCGATGAGAAAAGGCTTTTCGTTTAGCCAAGCGTGTGGCGATCGCACCCAACAGTTCCGAACGAGTAAAAGGTTTAGTTAAATAATCATCAGCACCCAATTCCATACCATACCGCAAATCAGACTTGGTTGCCTTTGCTGTGAGAAAAACAAACGGTACTGTCTCTGTTATGGGCTGCTGTCGCAGAGCCGTTAGCACCTCATAGCCATCTAGCTCTGGCATCATGACATCGCACAGAATCAGATCTGGTAACAGTTCCCGAGCAAGCCGTATTCCCTCAGGGCTGGTTTCTGCGGCAATTACCTCAAAACCCTCTACTTCAAGTAGCTCAATGATGCAGGCTCGGACATCTAGTCCGTCTTCAATCACCAAAATTTTGGCCATAATCTTTATCCTGTTTACCTTCCAACTGATTGACCCAAAGGAAGGCGAACCGTAAATGTTGTTCCCACTCCTACCTCACTTTGTACCGCAATCTGTCCACGGTGCAAGTCTACACACTGTTTAACAATAGATAGCCCTAACCCAGTGCCGCCAATTTTTTCAACATTGGTTGCTCGATGAAAGGGCTCGAACAATTTAAGTTGATCTACTAGAGGAATACCAATGCCTGTATCCTGCACCTTAAAAACCGCTTCTTCTACTTGAGTTAAAAGTTCAAATCGAATCACTCCACCCTTCGGCGAGTACTTGATTGCGTTGCAGAGCAAATTACCAAAAATATGTTGAAGCAATTTTTCATCCATATAAACCTGCTCCCCATTTCCCTGACTTATGTAGGCAATGGAGTGTTGGCTACCCTCATCGGGTTGTAGCTCCTCTACCAAATTTTGGCAAAAGTGCCCTAAGTTCACCAATTGGGGATTAAACTCTAGTCTTCCCGATTCGGATTGTCCCAGGAACAACACATTTTCTAATAGCTGGGTAATACGTTGAGTAGAGTTTTGAATTCGCCGAAAATAAATTTGCCTCTTTTCCTCGGTACACCGTTGCCCATAGGTTTCTAGGAGCTCGGCTGACAAAACAATGCTGCTCAAAGGTGTACGAAATTCGTGGGACACCATCGAGATGAAGTCAGATTTGAGTCGATTCAGTTCTCTTTCTTTGAGCAGCGATTTACGAATTTCGCCTTCTGCCTGTTTGCGTTGAATGAATAAGCCCAACTCTGCTGAAGCAGAAATTAACTCAATGAGTCGTTGGTCTTCTTCACGTGCTTCAAACATGTAAAACACTAGAACTGCTAGCACGCGATCGTTTGCCACAATCGGGATACCTAGAGCAGCTTTGAGTCCTGCATTCAAAGCGAGCTTAGCCCGCAGATAAACGTTGCTAGCTTCAGTTGAAACATCCCGGCACCACTCTGGGTACTTGGCTGCCCAAACTCGACCTGGGAGACCAACTCCAAGTGGAAAAACAAACTCCCGACTTATAGTTCTAAACTCAGTCAAACCTTCTACTTTGCTGTACCAGACAGGACTACATTCGAGGACCGATTTTTCCGCATTGGGAACCCATGCTTCTCCAATAGCCCAAGTTGTTGCTTCACAAACTTTTTGCAGCGCTACCTGAAGCGCCGAGTGAAAGTCTTCTGACTCAAGAATCGCTTGAGTCATAGTTTGGAGTAACTTAGACTCCTGCTCTGCTTGCTTCCTTAAGGTAATATCTTCTGCAATACCAGCAAAGCGATAGACTTCACCTAATTCATCTCGAATGGGAAAGGCGCGATCGCGGATCCAACGCACAGTCTGGTCAGGGCGAACCACGCGATATTCTGTTTCCCAGTCCTGTAGTTCTTGCTCTTGAACTAAGTTTGCTACGTGCTCACGATCTTCTGGGTGGATAGACTCTATCCAAGTCTGCGAGTTAGCGTAAAGGCTTTCACAGCTACGTCCCCAAATCATCTCGTAAGCAGGACTGACATAGATGAGTTGGCTGCGATTTGAGCTAGTGATCCAGAAAACTTCACCGATATTCTCAGCGAGCTGACGAAACTGTTCTTCACTTTGGCGGAGGGCTGATTCTACCTGTTTTAGGGCGCTGACGTCGCGACAAACCGTAAGGACAAACTCAACCTTGCCTTGGCTATCAAACTCTGGAACTAGACGAGACTGGTGATATTTTGTACCTACTGGTGTAGAAAACTCAAATTCAATAGTTTTGGATTGCCCTGTTGAGAAAACGTCCCTCAAGGACCTCTCCCACATCGCTATAGTGTTCTGAGATCCCCATACTTCTCGGTTTGTACGACCAATCAAGCAAGCGGGCAACAAGCCAGTTGCTTGAGTGACAGCAGGATTAATGTAAAGATGTCGCAGGTCTCGGTCAAAGCGAGCAATCACATCGGGGGAATGCTCAACCAAAGCTCTAAATTCTTGCTCTCGCCGACGTAGCGCAATTTCTGTTTGCTTACGCTCTTCGCTTTCTCTCAGGGCTATTTCTGTTTGCTCTGCTTGTTCTAAACGCTTGTGTAATTTTGTTTGATAGAGGGCGATCGCCATGTATTTTGCAGCTAGCTGCACTAAATCTAATTCTGCTGCTGTCCATTGACGAGGACGGTTGCACTGATAAAGGCTGATTTCTCCTAGATAAGATTGATGACAGACCAGCGGGACTATAACTGTGGCACCAATCTCACTAGTTTGAATAAATTGCTGAATTTCTGGGGAAAGGATGGTGTCGAGGCGATCGCACACTACTGCATCTCCCTCAGTTAGCTGTAGCTGAAAATGAGATTGGAGGCAGTGGGTATCCGCAAAAAGATCGGTTTTTGGGGTGGCTTGACTAATAATTACTTGTCCAGCACCCGGTCTAACTAACAGACAACAACTAACATTTAGAGCTAGATGTAGTTGATTGACGGTAGCTTGCAGTGCCTCGTCTGTTTTTCGTAAACCCTGAAGAGCTTGAAGAATAGGTTGAGTAATTGCTGTCTGTTGTGTCTGGTTCATAACCGGATCAAAAGTAAAGCTGCCCTGTTAGGGAAGTTCAGAAAAATTGAACAGGTTTTGAGTGCCATTGAGCATTTCTACTTAGACCTCTTTGCACTTGAGCATCTGGAAACCGACAAAACTTGTTGAGTCCTAATCCTTCACTTAGTTATCCCAAATATTGAGCAAAGCTAACCTCTGAGCTCTGCACTAACTAGATGACTAATCACTATGTTGAAGAATGTCCTAAAACGGAATCTGCTCGTAGTTTGGGGTTAAGAATTTTTGGATTAAAGACTTAGAAAAGACCTGGACGGAACGAAGGCAGCGATCGCCCATCCAGATAGCCAAAACTTACTCTTCCACCTGTACTGAACTGATGTGCGAGAAGGATGTGACATCTATCACAAAGTCTCATATTTTTAGACGTTTCTCTTAAACAAACTTTTTTGATGTGAGGGGTAATTTTGCTAGGCAATATTCGTATCAGAACAAAAAGCTGAGAAATTTTAGAGTTTCTTTAGAAATGTGCTGAACTAGCTTGGTTTTATGAACGAAAATGTACTAACTTTTATAAAGTTCCTTAACCGCTCTTAAATGCTTTATGAGTCTAGATATCCCTGAGTCTATTAAACCCTGGCTTAACTTTGTTCACCCTGTGATTATGTGGGTGCTGTTGGCGATCGCCATCTATGCGCTCTACTTAGGCTTTCAAATCCGTCGTACTCGCAAAGCTGAGGGAGATGCCAAAAAAGAACTGATTAAAGGAAAATTCAACATTAAGCACTACCAAATCGGTTCTGCTTTACTTGCCTTTATGGTCATCGGTACGATTGGTGGGATGGCAGCAACTTACATCAACAACGGAAAGTTGTTCTTTGGACCCCATCTACTGGTTGGTTTGGGAATGACGGGTTTAGTCGCTACCTCTGCTTCACTCTCTCCTTTCATGCAGAAAGGGCAGGATTGGGCACGCTACACTCATATCCTGCTCAACGTTGGGCTGTTAGCTTTGTTTGGCTGGCAGGCTGTTACAGGAATGCAAATCATTCAGCGCATTTTGGAGAACATGACGGCATAGAGCATCTCTAGCGTTCTATCAGCGCTGGCGATACCGATTTAAACCGATTCCGCGACACATTAATCTCTCTAGGGGCGCACTACGGTGCGCCCCTCCCGTATCTGCAGTATCTTTAAATCAAATCAGTATGAAAACGAAGTCCTTAAATTCTTGAGTGAAGAAGTGAAGGCAGCTGTGTCTCCACTTTTTAATGGCAGATCACTCCAGAAATAGGAGTTTCAGGTAGTCGGGGTCAAGGCTGTACCGATTAGACAAGCTCCTGAAAAGCTAGTGCCGCTCAAGTTCGTTCCCTCTAGGTCAGCACAAAGCAAATTTGCCTCAGTTAAATCAGCACCAGCTAGATTAGAACCTCGCAGATCGGCCTCTTCTAAATTGGCTGCACTTAGGTTTGCACCGCGCAGGTCAGCTTGATTGAGATTAGCACCTTGAAGATTTGCGTTACTTAGGTTCGCGCCCCGTAGATCGGCACTCCGCAGATCAACTCCTTGAAGGTTGACACCCATCAGGTTTGCGCCACTGAGGAACGCTCCGGCAAAGGTTGTTCGGGCTAGCCGAGCTTGCATTAGATTGCAACCACGCAGATTGCTGCCCCGTAAATCGGCTTCGGTCAAGTCTGCTTGCATCAGGTTTGCGCCCAGAAAGTTTGCTCGCAGATCCGAGCCGATGAGCTTAGCGCCAACCAGATTTGCTCCGTCGAGCCGCCCTCCTCTGAGATCAGCGTTGCTAAAGTCAGCGCCTACGAGATTAGCACCTGCCAAGTTTATCCCGCTCAAGTCGGCACGAGTCAGGTCTTCATCTTCCAGATCAACTCCTGCTAGCTGTTTAAGTTTTCCTATACGAACTGCTTCAATATCCATGGCTATTTACACTTTGCTATTCACAGGAACTGGGTTGACAGGTAGGTTAATGCAGGGAATGCATCCGTAATCTATTGACTGACTTTAAGGGAGGCATTCTGTTCTGCTTCGCTGTAGCTGTCTAAGTTGAGCAAATTTTCTTCAGAGTGGGAATCTAACATCCACAGTCCTGCAGCAATTTTAGGTAGAGAGATGGGCAGGTCTATGCCTTGATGAAGTCCACTGACTAGAAGCTGCAAGGCTTCCACAATTTTAGGGTCCCAGCGATCGCCCTGTTGGGTCTGACATTCACTCAATGCCCTCGATAGGCTGTCTGAGCTATCCTCTGCTCGAAATCTTGCTAGGTAGTGCTGAAATTCTGCTACCAGTCCCAAAATTCTGGACTCAACCGGAATTTCGTCTCCAGCTAGTCCGGCAGGTTGACCAGAGCCATTCCACCACTCGGTTTGATGCGTAATGATAGTGGCGATCGCTCTGAGCCGCTGCATTTTTCTTAGCACCTGTGTTCCAGGCACGAGTGGACAGCTAAGCGGTACGCCAGGAGCGTCATCGTAGTGAACTGTTCCAGATATCAGGTCACTCTCAAAGGTTTGTAGAAAGGCCATTCGATGCAGCAACCCCGCTAGACGTAGTCGGTGTAGTTGCCATGCGGGAAGATCTAATAATTGACCCACTACTTCTGCAAGGGTCGCTACCTCTGCTGCTGCCATGGGATTATTCACATCTGACTGGTCGATCAGTTGTGCAACCCGCAGGTAGGCCTGCAATTCGTTAGAAACTAGATTGTTGTCTAGCCCCTGCTGGGCATTTAGAGCATAGCTAGTGGGCTGTGACAAGTTTTGCTGGCTAGTTTGCAGATAGTCCACTACCCGGAAAACAATTTCACCCAAGTTGTCAGCGGATGGCTGGTTCCAGCGTGCTTCCTGGTTCTGAGCCAAGGTGGCGATGGCTTCAACTTGACTGGCCAGAGCTTGCTGTAGCTCTGGATCGTAGCGGTAAATGTGAGCGATCGCTAGCTCTGCTGTTTCTAGCACCAAACTCGGCTCAAACGTCCAAAACCCATAAAACTTGCGCTCTAGATCGTTCTGGGGCACTCCAGCAGCACCATAGTCTGCCTCGGATAACTCCTGACACAGCACCATCGCTGTGTAACTGGGCGACAAAATGATCAGGTGCCATTCTTGCGCTACTGGGTCGGTTTTGTCTAGGTCTACCAGAGCGACGTTCGATCGCTGGCTAGTCGGGTGCTCCGCAAAACCTGTGCCAGCCGCCGCCATAATTACGATTTGACTGGCTTGATCGGCAATTTCGCCGTAGCGATCGGCTTCTTGTAAATACCACTTTCCTTGCTGAAACGCTGTAATCACTAGGGGCGCAGAGTCAGAATCAAGGATGGCATCTTCCAACGCATGGCAGAGTGCTACCAGTGTATTTTTGTAATACACGCCAAAATTGAGTGGTCTTTTCCCGGTTTTTTCAGATTGGTGGGCCGATCCTAGCTTTTGTAAAATTGAGCCTTGTAACATGCCAGCGGTTAAATGAAGGATTTACAACGTTGAAATATCTCTTGATCTACGATATGGCAGCTAATTGTCGATCGGAAGTGGCGATCGGTGCACTCAAAGCCTCTTCTAGATCAGCAACTCCTAACCGTTCTTCTAAGATTTTCATGACCTCTCGTCCAAAATCATTAGGATTGCGCCGCCAAGCTTGCAGGCAAACTTCCCCGAAAAAAGAGCCAAGTGGTTCTGGGTTCCAGAGTAGCTTTTTGGCTACCCAAGGTAAATGAATTGCCAAAGGGTCATAGCCTTTCTTAAGGATGTCGTGTTTAAAGGCGTAATCTTCTAAGTGAGTGTGAGGTTGGAGTCCGATAAAGAAAATAGCAGGCTCTACTTTGTCTACTCCGAAAATGCGCTCTAGCTCACGGTGATAGGCGATCGTCTGCCGAATCGTGTCAAAGGTTTCGTCGATCACATTAAATGAGTAATTTACAGAAACCAAATCGTTGAATCCGGCCGCTTTCAGGTCACGGCAGTTTTGCAGCACAGTTCGCAGGTTGTAGCCCATCCGCATCTTCCGAACAAGCTCCTGAGAACCGCTGGTGATGCCGATCTCAAAGTAGTTCATGCCTGTTCTTGCCATCAGGTCGCACAGTTCTGGGGTTAGGTTATCTGCTCGAATGTAAGCAGCCCAATGAATATCTGTCATACCCGCATCCAGGATCTTTTGCAGTAGCTCGACTGCGTCATCCATAAACCGTCGTGCTGGAATGAACTGAGCATCAGTAAACCAGAAGTTTCGCGCACCCCGGTCATAAAGCTGGCGCATCTCCTTTACCACTTCATCGGCAGGATTGATCCGCACTTGCTTTCCTTCAACGACGGTATAAACGCAGTAGCAGCAGTTGTGGGGACAGCCACGCTTGGTTTGTACGCCGACGTAGAAGTCGCTTTCTTGCAGGTAGTATTCAAACTCTGTCCAGATGCTTGCGATGTAGTCGTAATTACAAGCAGTTTTCTCAATGGGATCAGGCTGCTCGTGAACCATCCGTTCACGGGGAGTTGTCTCGCCGACGACATAGCAACGCTGATCGGAAAAGTCTTGACCTTGCAAGAGCCGCTCCAGCAGAACTTCTCCTTCACCGACTGAGATGATTGAGCCTTTTGGCAGCATTGTACCTAGCTGCTCATAGAAGACACTAACAGCTCCGCCACCCACGACTATACGAACGTTGCTCTGGTGTTTCCTGGCTCGCTGTAAGCCCCGCCTGATCAAGTTTGAGTTGCGCTGAAGCTCTACAAGATAGGAGGTTGCCATCCGTAGCCCGCCGATCGCCCCTCGTAGCCTGAGTAGCGGGTTACGAGCGTAATAAAACTCAAAAGCGTTTTGCAACGGGTTTCCGCCCCGCCCACCTACGGGAGCATAGATCTGGATGTCTCGCCAGGAGAATACCAACAGCGTTGGCTGAAACTCATCGATGCAAGCATCTAGAGCGGAGCTGAAGTCTAAAGGCGGTACAGTGCCTAAGTCAAAAATTCGCTGGGCGACGGTTGGAAACAGTTTGTGAACGTGGTCAGCTAGGTAAACTACACCAACCGGAAAGATTGGATTACAGGGTAGCCGCACGTACAGAATTCGATCTTCTGAGAAAACTTTGCTTAACGGTAGCTCTTGCGGGTTCATTAGCAGTCTAAGGCGCTATTGACAGTAAACAGAGGAGAAATCAGCAATGGAGAAAAATAACCAGGATCTGAAAAGTTTGGATCAAGTGAGAGCTGAAGATTTTGATTGGTGAGTCTAGCCTAAGAGCGATCGCTTCCCATCTTCACGACCAGAGTTTGTTTTGGTAAGATTCTGAAAACTAATTTATATAACTTTACGATACCACTGACTCTCGGCTGTTGCATGATGCTCAAAAATAATCCCGAATTGGAGTATGCTCATCCTCGGAGGCAAATTGCAGACTCAGCCAAAGCTCAGACGAATTTACCCTTATTAGATAGTTGGTTCGCGTCTGGGTCGAAAGAATAGCCGAAGATCGTTTGGAACCGCCAAACTCAAGCACTTTAGGTAACTTGACTTGAATCTGATCTGTGGAGCATCAGGCACTGGGGGGTTGGTAGTCGGGTTTACAGCAGCAGGGATCGCGGAATGTTAATGTTCCGATACGACCCTTAGTTCCGGTGCAAAGCTCCTCCCACAGTCATGGCACAAATCTTTGATCCCCTACCTTCCGATAGCTCAAGCCAAATCCTTTGCTGCTACGTGAATGCAACGAACAAGATCCAGATTGTCCGCGTGACCAACGTTCCTAACTGGTACTTTGAGCGCGTAGTTTTTCCAGGACAGCGTTTGGTGTTTGAATCCCTACCTCACGCTCATTTGGAAATTCATACTGGCATGATGGCTAGTGCGATTTTGTCTGATCGCATCCCGTGCGATCGCCTCCAAGTCGAAGAAGAAATAGAAGAGGAACCTGACCTAGTAGAGACAGAGGCGATCGCCACCCTGGCGATTGAAGAGCCTTTGGCAAAAGTTACGTGTTGATGAAAAAATCTAGAAAGCCAGTAGAGATTTAAGCAAACGTATCCCTACAGTGGGTTTTGAAAGGTCTGCTTAGGTTAGGTGTGCTTTCGCAATTTTTTTAGGATCATTATCTATAAAAGCAGGCAGAAATAGCAGTTTCCTATGCATGTGAGGTGTTAGGGTATCCATCCTCCAAGATTCATGCTTCGGTTTTAGTGCGAATACGAACCGCTATAAGATTATAGGAAGCTGTCTCTCGAATCCGTCCCTTGAATCTACCCTCCTTCCTTTGGTTGTGGCGCATTGCAGCTTGGTCAATGGGATTATCCCTGTTGGCTTATGTTCTGCTAGCGGCAACTGGAACCTGGCTTTTTTACAGTCGTCAGCAGCGGCAAGGACGACCTAAGTGGCTGCGCCCTCTCCATTACGGAATAGGAGGGACGATGGTTGTGCTAGTCTTGCTGCTGCTGGCGGTCGGTTTAGTTGGTACAGTTGGTTACTACGGCAATCTAGGACATTCTGTACATTTACCAGCCGGACTGACTGTGGTGGCGTTAACACTGCTCTCAGCTTGGAGTGCAACGCAAATTAGTCCAAAACACCCCTGGGCACGCCCGCTCCACATCGGTACTAACATCACTCTCCTACTAGGTTTCGTTGCCGTTTCGCTGACGGGCTGGAACGTTGTGCAAAAGTATTTACCCTGACCCGGATCTCAAATGGTTGAGGGCGAGACGATTAACCTCTCACCCTCAATCACTGAATGTGTATATAGGCTTTATTTGCGGCGAAAGTGTTTTAATACCCCTGCCATTTCTAAGACAACTTTGACTTGAGGGCTAACCCCGCGTAGCGTCATTCGAGCGTGACGCGCCCTAGACTTGATCAACCCTTCAAGCAAAACATTGGCGCTACTGGGTTCAATGAACTGGGTTTGAGTCAGGTCAAGCACGATGGAGATGCCTTCTTGAATCTTCTCTTCCAAATCTTGTGCAAGAAAAGGAGCTGTCCAAGCATCAACCCGTTTTGGTACACGAACTGTCACTAATGCATAGGTAGAGGTCATAGGAGGAGTAAATAGGTAATGAGGTTAGATAATTCGATATAACTGGATGGACCGCTGATCTAGCATCGGTGAGATTCTGTCTTTCTTTGCTGGGTGAAGTAGGGTGTTCTGGTGAAAATACTAGTTCGTTAACATCAGAACTCCGTAAATCTGCTCGTTGAGTTTCGGAGTCTTGTTAAAGTTTGCTCTTTTTTCCTCATTGTGTTGTGCTTCCATGAATCAGCCTCAGCTTGATCCAACTCAACCCCCTAACCTTCAAACCTCTCGCCAAACTGCGGCTAATCAACAAGCCGAATTAGTGCTAAGAATTTCACCATTAATTCGGCTGACGCTAACGTTGCTATACCTGGCACTCACCTTACCGCTGCCGTTTTTAGCACAGGTAACAGCGTCTCCTGTGCCGCCCCAACTATTGATAATAGGGCTGGTAATCGGCTGGCTAGGACTCTACGCAGCCTTGAGTGAGGGCGTGATTTTGAACGATCAGGGGATTCAAGTTGCATACCCAGGCTGGGTCCCCAATTTTTGGCGAAAGGGATGGTCTCTGCCTTGGTCAGAGGTGAAAGCGTTAAAGCCTCGTTCTACCGGGCAGGGTGGGCTAGTTTATTATTTCTTGAGTCAGTCGGGAGAAGCCTATCTACTGCCTATGCGAGTGGCTGGATTTGCCAAGCTAGTTGAGCGAGTGCAAGCTGAAACGGGAATTGATACGACGGATGTTCGCCCTCTGGCGCAACCCTGGATGTACCTAATTTTGTTGGTATTTACGCTGTTGTTGCTGATAGTCGATGGCTGGACAATCTGGACTGCCTTGCTTCAAGGAAACTTAATTTAATCGCAATTATTACGGATGCCCAGTTCAGCTCGTTCAGGTTCTACTCAACTGCGACTACAGCAAGTCAGTCTGGTATCTGGCATAGGTTCACAATGTCTTTTACAAGATATTTCCTGTGAAATTCTTCGCGGCGATCGCATTGCTTTAATCGGCCCGTCCGGGGCAGGCAAAACGTCTTTGCTGAAGTTGCTCAATCGGCTAAGTGAAGTTACTCAAGGGCAAATCTATTTTGGCGATCGCGAGATTCGACAGATCCCGGTCTTACAGTTGCGGCAGCAAATTATGCTGGTGCTGCAAGAGTCTAAACTTTTGGGAATGACTGTGCGAGAGGCGCTGATGTATCCGCTGCGGCTGCGGGGCATGGAGCGCTCCCAAATGCAGCAACGGGTTGATGAGTGGACTGAGCGCTTGCACATTCCTCTAGAGTGGCTAGACCGGACGGAGCTACAGCTTTCTGTAGGGCAACGACAGCTTGTAGCGATCGCCCGGGCTATGGTCGCTCAGCCTGAAGTGCTGCTGTTAGATGAACCTACCTCTGCCCTGGATGCGGGTCGAGCGGCTTACGTGGTTAGCGTTCTATCAGACTGGGCTAAATCTGGTCAAATGACGATTTTGATGGTGAACCATCAGCTAGAGTTAGCTGAGCAGTTTTGTACCAGAGTGCTATATCTGCAACAGGGCAACTTAGCTCAAGACTTGGATGCCGAAAAGGCAGACTGGAACGACCTGAAACAGACTTTAATTCAAGCCGAGGCTGAGATAGCTAAAGAATGGGAGTAGTCCTGTTTCAGCGGCTTTCCACTACTTTTGATAGCGGACGTATGGCATTCTTTGAGACGGAGTGGCGATCGCCCGGTATTCCGTTGGAGCCCACTACTTCGACGTTGAACCGATAGCCCACGTTACGAACTGTCTGGATCAGGTTAGGCTGCCTGGGATCGACCTCAATTTTTTTGCGTAGCGAAAGAACATGGGTGTCAACCGTACGATGGTTGTCGATGGCGTCAGGCCAGGCTTTCCGCAACAGCTCTGAACGGCTGAGCGGCAAACCTCCTGCCTGGGCTAAAACATAGAGCAGACTAAATTCCTGAGGAGTTAACTCAATTAGATCGCTTTTAAAGCGAACTCGACGCTGGATCAGGTCTATCTTTAAATCGCCGTAGTCAAGCAAAGCTGGAGCAGCAGTTGTGCGGCTGCGTCGAGTCAGAGCTTCGACTCTAGCTAAAAACTCCTGCATCCCAAAGGGCTTGGTTAGGTAGTCATCGGCACCCGCACGTAGCCCATTCACGATGTCTGCTTCAGTATTTCGGGCAGACAGCATCAATATTAATGCCTGCTGCTGCTGTTGAAGCCAGCGACAAAACTCTAACCCATCTCCGTCCGGCAGCTCAGAGTCCAGGATCACCAGCGTTGGTTGACGATTGTGAA
This sequence comes from Leptolyngbya sp. FACHB-541, assembly GCF_014695875.1. Classification (NCBI taxonomy): domain Bacteria; kingdom Bacillati; phylum Cyanobacteriota; class Cyanophyceae; order Leptolyngbyales; family Leptolyngbyaceae; genus Leptolyngbya; species Leptolyngbya sp. FACHB-541. Next base: position 140,624 of record NZ_JACJPC010000083.1, read on the forward strand.
ACACCTCTCGGGCTTGATGAATGTCAGCCGATTGATGAACCCAATAGCCTACTTGCTGCAAGTGCCAGCCGAGCAGCGATCGCAAATGAGGATTTCCCTCAACAATTTGGATGCAAACAGATCCCACAATGCTAAGCTTTCCTCGAAGTCAGCGGATTTAAGGTTATCAGAGCAACTGTCAAGGTTTTGTAACTGCTGCTACCCTACCCGTCACTGTATCTCCGAGCTATTACGTTCTGTAGCTTAAATATTTGAGCTGGAGATGTAATGTCCATTTGGGCATAATCCAATTGAGGGACGGTGGATAGAAGCACCTGAGGTTAGAATGAATTTAGTGGATTAGCTCTACCAAGGTTACTTAATCTCCGTTTTGCTGGCGCTCGCGCCTCACAACTCATCCTACTAGCTGTCAAAAAAGTGTGTTTCTACCAGTCCGCCAATCCCTGTAGTTTAGATAGTAAAAAATCAGCTTATTAGCGGTTACTTGTTTACGATTGCCTATTTACGATACATTCAAAGGACCAAGTCAGTGCCCGCCCTATACTCTGACCTCTGCTCCGTCAAGACCTGCTTAAGTATCTGTCTGAATAAATTTTGTGTTTACAAGGTATAAGAATCCTCACCACTAACTATGCTTCGAGACACTCAAACTATTCGCTACTACCAGAGAATCACTGATGCTCTGGCTGAACAGTGGAACCGGGGTTATCGTTTTGACGACCTGCGGCTCTACCTAGACGGCTACCTGGCTGCCTTACGTCATAGCAACGCAATTGAGCCTTATTTAATTCACCGTTTAGAAGAAGAAGCCACTCGATATCTGTACGATCCGTCTAATTTTGAGGTTCCACAGTCAGAGCCAGATTATTACTAAAAAGGTCCTCAGATCCTAAATCTGCAAAAATTAAGCGGGAGTGTAGCACTGCTACACTCCCGCTTAATTTTGCGGCAGAATCTAAGGCATTTGTAAAGTAGTGAAAACAAACAGTAACTTTTAAGTACTTCCTTTACGTATTCTCTGGATGTCATCGCATAATTTGATCACAGCTTCTTAAAAAGTTCAGCAAAAGTTAACTTACGCTCTAAGAAATTCTCAAGCAATCCTCTTTCAAAGAACGGTCTTCTTAAATAGATTCTTTGTAAACGAACTTTGATGGCTAAGGGGCTGAAGGAGCTGCTCACATTGGCAAAAAGCAGTCTATTTAGGAATTACAGGTGGGTGTGGGAGTGAGGAAATGTAAATTGTTTCCTTCCTTTTTAGGAGTGCTTGGTTAAGGTTACGTCTCAGTATCACAAGCAACATTCGGAAGCAATTTTATTGGCTTAACCCCATTTGATTTGGAGTTGAAAGATGAGTAAAACAATCGTCAATTTAACTTTACCTGTAGTAGTGGAAGAAGCTGAGGATGTACTTGATACTTACCCTTATCATCCTTATCAGCAGGCATTTTCAATTCCTGATTTACGGAAGAAGCTAATTTCTTACGTACTCTGTCGGGTACCTGGAGTGTACACAGTAGTTGAAGAAGCCGACCAAGCAGCGATGAATCCTAAGTCCTTGTGCAATTCTTTGGAACAGCGAACTCAGATCGAGAATTTGGTTCGTCAAGGGATTGAGCACATTCTCCAGGAGAATATGGATTGGATCGAGCGTCATATTCCCCAGGAGACAAATTCTGCTTTTGCCCCGTCTAATTGGTTTGGTTGAGGTTTTGCTGAAGCAAATGTAAATTAAGTGCAGGAGATAGTTCGCTTGCACGGGGATTGCGACTAACTCAGTTCGGTTTTGCGGGTACACCTAATCAGCACATGCCGTTATTGTCGTAACAGAGGACAACGTAATGCATTTATGTGTTCCTAACGACTATCTGGGTAAGTCAGGTGTATAAGTGGTATTTGCCAACTCTAGGTGAAATTTTAGCGGTGAGTGGATCAGCTCAAACCGCTGAAAGATCTGGTTTTGAGGCACAGCGACGAGTTAGAGCAGAACGAGAGTGGTGTGGTGCGATCGCCGCTCTCAACTCTTTGCTCCAATCTAGATCGGTAGCTACTCCTGATGGTTTAGCTGCTTCAGCTAATTCAGCTAATTTAGAAGAGACAGCTTCCCTTAAGCAGAAGGAGCAAGGGCTAGTTTTGTCGGGTCCTTTGCCTGTACTAGACCAGCCAAATCTGGTTTCAAGTTTCTCAACCTGGACATTTACAACTGAGCCCATGGGCGCTTTGAGCCTGATGCCGTTTCAGTTGCTTCCGGCGGCTGGCAAGGTGACTCAATCTCGCCCTACTTCTTCGACGCTGCCTCTGTTGCCCAATGATCCGCTGGCAGCAGAGCAGTTTTGTCTGGTCTTGACTTCTGAGTTTAGCCTGGTGATGGTGTTGGGCGAAGATGCAGATGCCAAGCCAGCCTTTTTGTTTTCGTTTGAACCTGAAGTCGTCTGGCAGTCTTGGCGATCGCTGCAATCACGCTTGCTGCTGACTAACCCTCAATCTTTTGAACATCTGGATACGTTGGTCAAGCAATTTTTGCCTAAGCCACCGGACTACCGATTGGTGATGCAATTTAGCCAACTGATGTTGGCACACCTGCCTGAGCCGCTGGATTGGGAGATGGGAGGCGATCGCGCTGGCGTACCGATTCGACAAGTTTCTTACACCCTGTCTTCTGCCAACCAATCGTCTACATCTCAGGGGCAGAACGACAATCTGACAGTCGGGACAAAGCCAAATACTCGTCATCCTCTGTCAAAACCAAATCAGCCCTTGAAGATAGCTACTAAAGGGCGACCGTATGATTCTTCATTAGAGAAACTGGCTCAAGCGAAACTTGGCTCAGACGCAGAGCTGTTGCAGGCGATCGCCCATGAAGTTCGCACGCCTCTGACCACCATCCGCACCTTGACTCGGCTGTTGTTAAAGCGAAAAGACCTCAGCCCAGATGCGGTTAAACGGTTGGAAGTCATCGACCGGGAATGTACGGAGCAGATTGACCGCTTTAGCTTAATTTTCAGGGCGGTCGAGCTAGAAACATCCGCTGTTAAGCATCCGTTAAGTCCGTTGGCAGCAATTTCCCTGACTCAGGTGTTTCAGGACAATGCACCTCGCTGGCAAAAGCAGGCGAGTCAGCGAGGATTGACGCTAGAAGTCATCTTGCCGCAAAAGCTGCCACTGGTGGTCAGTGATCCAACCATGTTAAATCAAGTGCTGACTGGGCTAATGGATCAAATCACCCATAGTCTGCCGTCTGGAAGCCACATTCAGGTGCGAGTTATGTTGGCGGGACACCAGCTCAAGCTACAGCTTCAGTCTCAGCCTAAAGACGACGTAGAAAGCTCAAACGGAAGAGGCTCTAGGAAAACGGTACAGTCGAGCTTTGCAACTGGGCTTAAATCTGTGGGTCGATTGCTGATGTTCCAGCCAGAAACAGGTAGTCTCAGCTTAAATATGTCGGTTACCAAGAATCTGTTTCAGGCATTGGGCGGTAAGCTGATTGTGCGACAGCGTCCTGAGCAGGGAGAGGTGTTGACGATCTTCTTGCCTTTGGAGACTAAAAGGCTTGAAGAGTGAGAAGTCCAAAATTTAGGGCTACAGATGGAAGGGCACTCCGCTCCGCGGAGTGCCCTTCCATCTGTAGCCTCTTTCTAAAGCAACGTTATAACTTTTCCCAGAAATTGCTCTAGCAAGCACCAGAGCGACGAGAGAATAGGATTTGAACCGTTTTCCAGATGATCACCAGGTCATACATTGGGTTCCAGAGGCTCTGGTAGCGCAGATCCAGGTCTACGATGAGCTCAAAATCTTTGATTGAAGAACGACCGCTGACTTGCCATTCGCCCGTCAATCCGGGTTTGACGTTAAGGCGCTGCCAGTGGCGATCGCCATAATGCTTAACCTCATCAGAAGTAGGAGGACGAGTTCCTACAAGGCTCATTTCGCCAACCAGCACATTCCAAAACTGGGGCAGCTCATCCAGGCTGGTCTTCCGTAAAAACTTCCCAACTTTGGTAACTCTGGGATCTTGTTCGTTTTTGAAGATCATTCCCTTAGCTTCGTTAGCAACCTGTGCCTTGAGGAGGTCAGCATTGTCAACCATTGAGCGAAACTTGCGGATTTTGAAGCGGGAACCCTGCAAGCCAAAGCGCTCTTGCTCATAAAAGACTGCACCGGGGCTGTCTAGCTTGATGGCTATCGCAATTGGAACAAACGCTACCGCCAAAATTAGCAACCCCACCAGGCTACCTACGATATCAAGCAACCGCTTGAAAACGGAATAAGCTGACGGATGAACGTCTCTTCCCAACTGAATGGAAGGTGCTAGAGAATTTGAGAGGGTTGCCTCTGAGACTGTATATTGGGTCATCCTAACCTTCCTGCCATCAATGCTTGAAAACAATGACCGTGTAAATACTTAAGAAGCTATCCAAAGAATATAGTCTGCTCTCCAGAACGGAGGAGAGGGTGACACCCAGTCTTTGCAGAAACTTGTCATTGAGAATCAAGATGGCGGAAGTTTGTGAAGTTTATGTAAAGCTTAGGAATCAGATTGGTATCATTCAATCCAATTAGAAGTTAGAAGAGCCCTTAGAAGATTCGTGCTTTTGGCAGGAAGTCTTTTACGCTATTACAGGAAGTCTTCTACGCTATTAAATGAAGCGTTCTTGATTCTCAAGCTTTTTCATATCGGATTAACCTCATGGCTGAACCCATTTCCCCTCAGTTTTCGGCAGACTCATCAGAGCAAATTCAGGACAGCCCCCTTGATGGCGTAGATCCGAATTCACCCCTAGAGGCTGCTACACCCGCTGCTGTAAACCGTAGTGGCAAAGCCCGTCAGCTTTTAGGCATGAAGGGTGCAGAAGCTGGAGAAACTTCGATCTGGAAGATCCGGCTGCAGCTAATGAAGCCGATTACCTGGATTCCATTAATTTGGGGCGTAGTTTGTGGGGCAGCTTCATCGGGTGGCTATACCTGGACGCTAGAAAACGTGCTGCTGGCTGCTGCCTGTATGCTGCTGTCTGGACCGCTGCTGACCGGTTATACTCAGACGCTAAATGATTTCTACGATCGCGATATTGATGCGATCAATGAGCCTTATCGCCCCATTCCTTCTGGTGCAATTTCCGTGCCCCAGGTGGTGGTTCAAATTCTTGTTCTGCTGGGTGCTGGGTTGGGTGTTGCCTACCTCCTTGACGTATGGGCAGGTCATGAATTCCCTACAATCGCAGTGCTGGCGCTGGGAGGATGTTTCATTTCTTATATCTATTCTGCTCCGCCGCTCAAGCTCAAGAAGAATGGCTGGTTGGGCAACTATGCATTGGGAGCTAGCTATATTGCGCTACCTTGGTGGGCAGGTCATGCTCTGTTTGGCGATTTGAATCCGACAATTGTAGTGCTGACGCTGTTTTACAGCTTGTCGGGGTTGGGCATTGCGGTTGTGAATGATTTCAAGAGTGTGGAAGGCGATCGCCAACTCGGTCTCAAATCCTTACCCGTGATGTTTGGCATTGGTACGGCTGCTTGGATTTGCGTCTTGATGATCGACGTATTTCAATCTGGGGTTGCAGCTTATCTAATCAGCATTCACCAAAATCTCTATGCTGTCATCCTGATTTTGCTGATCATTCCGCAAATTACGTTTCAGGATATGTATTTCTTGCGGAATCCCGTAGAAAACGACGTAAAGTATCAAGCTAGCGCACAGCCATTTTTGGTTTTTGGCATGTTGGTCACGGCTCTAGCACTTGGACATGCAGGGGTTTGAGGGCGTTGGGGTGCAATTCATACCATCAGTTCTGGTCAAATTCGCTTGTGGAATTCAGGCTTTAGCCCTTAGACTTTAGACCGACTAAATTCTAGTTTCCAGGTTTCATTGATCCGAGCCAATTCTGAGCAGCTAAGGATGAATTCATTTGTTGATGCACTAGACTTAACGATAATTCGTCCGGAGGAACCAGGAAATTGTGCTGTAGCTGTGAAGGGAGCGATCGCCTTCCAACCCAAAGCTGCAACCTGGAACGGACTAGATACACTGGGGTGTAGATTCTTCCCAAGCCCTATAGATCGACAGAAGCGGCTTGGCTTGTGGTGGTGCGAGAGGAACTGAAGTGGCAGATTTTATTTCCAAGCTCAAAGCCATGTCGGCTAAGTTCAACAATTCTGGTTCAACTCAATCTAATAGAGCATCTGACAAGTCTGGCAGTTCGCGTCAAAATCCTTCTGCTAGACGAAGTAGGCGGCGCTCAAAGTCTCCTACCGCGCCGTTGTTTGCAAAATTGCAGTCAATGACCAACTCTAAACTTCGTCGCCGCTCGGAGTCTCCAGGGCAGGGTACTCCCCAGCCTGGGCACAAAAAGCCGCTCTATCGGCGTTGGTGGCCCTGGGTATTGCTGGGACTTGGCGTCGGCGTTGTTGGTAGCGGAGTTTATGCCTATCGAACGGTGCAGGCTGTTGATCAAAAGCTGCCTGACACAGGCAACATCTTGACCTTTGTCCGCGATGGAACGATGACCATCAAAGCAGCGAATGGCACTATCTTGCAGCAGCTTGGTCCCGCAACTCGCGATAAGCTGACTTTTGACCAGATTCCGCCGCAACTGATCGAGGCATTTTTGGCGGCTGAGGATCAGGATTTCTATGAACACAACGGGATTGATTATCAGGCGATCGCCAGAGCGGTTATCGCCAACGTTTCAGCAGGGGAATTAGTAGAAGGTGGTAGCACCATCACCCAGCAGTTGGCCCGAATTGTTTTTCTCTCTCAAGAACGCAGCTTTCAGCGAAAACTGCGGGAGGCCTTACTGGCCCAAAAGATTGAGCGCGATTTAGATAAACAGCAGATCTTAGAGTATTACCTCAACCTGGTTTATCTCGGATCTAGTGCCTATGGGGTAGCGGATGCAGCCTGGGTCTATTTCAGTAAAACTGCCGATCAGCTAACGCTGTCAGAGATGGCGATGATTGCAGGCATGGCTCCGGCTCCTAGCGTTTATTCTCCGTTGGTTGATCCGGTAGCGGCCGAGCAGCGGCGCAACGTGGTGCTAGCCCGAATGCTAGATTCAGAATTCATCACGCAAGCTGAAATGGATGCGGCGATCGCCACTCCGCTAACGGTTAACCCCAGTATTCCAAAGCGGCTTTACAGCGAGATTCCCTACTTCACCTCTTATATTCAGCAACAGCTTCCCCTGCTTATTCCCGAAGAAGAACTGAAAGTTGGCGGTCTTACCGTTGAAACAACCGTGAATCTGGAATGGCAAAGAATTGCTCAAAATACGGTGAGAAATGCGATCGCCAACTACGGTCCGGGGCAAAACTTTGAGCAAGCAGCCTTGGTTTGCATCGACCCACGCAATGGCGAAATCAGAGCCCTGGTTGGGGGTGATGATTTTGCTGAAAGCCAGTTCAACCGAGCGACTCAAGCGCAGCGGCAACCTGGTTCTACCTTTAAAACCTTCGTTTATACAGCGGTGATCGCCTCTGGTTCTTCTCCATACAAGAGTTATGTAGATGCCAAATTTGTTGTAGACGGCTACGAACCGCAAAACTACAGCAGGGGTTATAGAGGCAGCGTTTCCATTCGAGATGCTCTAGTTTCTTCGATTAACATCGTTGCAGTCAAAGCCCTGATCGATGTTGGGTTTGACCCCGTGATCAGGATGGCAAGCAACATGGGGATTAAATCAGAATTGTTGCCCACCTATTCGCTGGCTCTGGGAGCCTCTGAGGTTAACCTGCTAGAGCTAACCAGTGCCTATGGCACCCTGGCAACGCAAGGAAATCATGCTGAACCACATGGTGTTGTTAGAGTCATCAATCGCTCTGGCGAAGTGATTTATGAATCGGAGGTTGAACCCAAGCGCGTGGTGGACGAAACCAGTGCAGCCATCATGACCTGGATGCTGCAAGGAGTCGTCCAAAATGGAACTGGAGCACGAGCTCAACTGGGTCGCCCGGTCGCTGGAAAAACGGGCACTTCTGAGGAAAGAAGAGATCTCTGGTTTGTCGGCTACACACCTCAGCTTGTAACTGGCGTTTGGTTAGGAAATGACGACAGCCGCCCAACGTACGGAGCCAGCAATACGGCTGCTCGTACCTGGCGGGACTTTATGGGTACGATTGTGCAATGGCTACCGGTTCAAGAATTTCCTGAACTACCTCGATTAGAGGGGCGCAGGGGCAGTATTGAAGCTGACCCTGTGCGACCGGGACGCGTTTCGGCGAGTAGTGCTAGGAATAATAATGATGACGACGAGGGCGGCGATCGCACCGAGAGACGATCTGAGCCTTCGCGGAGAGAGCGATCGCGCAGCAATGAGGAAGAGGAGAAGACCGAGGATTTGCGAGAGCGCTTGCGAGATAGTGGCGATTCCGGTGACTCTGGTGGTGACTCAGCTCCTGCTCCCGCTGCTCCGCCAGAGGCTGCTGCCCCTGAACCTGCTCCCGCAGCAGAACCCGCCCCACCTGAACCATTACCTCCTGTAGTTGTGCCAACTGAGCCCGTCTCCGAACCTGCACCGCCACCAGAAGCCGCAGCAGAGTAAGCGTATCGGTGGATACCTAGAAAGGTGGATGTATTCTTTAGCGTTTTTTTGTATGGTTATCTAATGTTTTATAGAGGAGCTGATAGCCAATGACTTTAATGACGGAAGTTGCCGGACCTCATTTTCCAATTTCCGCTACGCTAGTTTACGTCGTCGGGTTTATTGCCGCTGTGACCATTGGTTCGATCGCCTGGTATAACTCGAAGCGTCCTCCTGGCTGGGAAGGCAAAGAGCGTCCAGACGTTGTACCTAAAGTTGACAAAGACCAAAACCCTGGTCTCTAAAGTCGGTTTCGCAACCGACGGCTAAGTTCGTAACTTATATCAATTTTTAATCGAGGAAGCAGTGGCGGAAGTGTACATACTTCCGCTTTATTTTTAAGTCACACTCACGTTATACCAATTCCAAGAAGGGGCTACAGGTGGAAGTCACCCTGCCAAGCGGGGTGCCCTTCTACCTGTAGCCCCTTCTTAGAGAAACGTTATTACGGATAAAGTCCTCGGTCGATCAGAGCTTGAGCAACCCGCCCTACCCCTAGCATGTATGCGGCAAGCCTGATTGGCACCTGTCTCATCTGGGACTGCTCCATTACCTGCTGGAAGGCATGGACAATCAATCCTTCCATTTCTCGGTTAACTCGTTCTTCATCCCAAAACACGTAGGAAAGTCCTTGCACCCACTCCAGATAACTCACCACTACTCCGCCTGCGTTTGCCAGGATATCTGGAAGAACGGTTACTCCTCGTGCTTCTAGCGCCCGGTCTGCTTCTAAGGAAACTGGTCCGTTTGCCGCCTCTGCAACGATGCTGGCTTTTACCTGGTCAACATTGTCCGCAGTAATTTGGTTTTCTAGAGCGGCTGGAATGAGAACATCGCACGGTAAAGCCAGTAACTCAGCATTGCTAATGGGAACGGAGCCAGGAAAGCCTTTCAGGTTTTTGTCATGTTCTGCAGAGTAGGCCTTGAGCGCTAGAATGTCGAGCCCATCTGCCGCAAAAATTCCGCCAGAGCCTCTAGATACTGCCAGGATTTTAGCTCCAGCTTGATGTAGCAATAGAGCTGCGGCACTGCCAACATTTCCAAAACCCTGAATGACAATCCGGGAATCGGCGATCGCCCTTCCCTGTTTTGCCAACGCTTCCCGTACCACAATCATCACTCCCCGTCCGGTAGCCATTTCGCGCCCACGCGACCCACCAATCGAGATGGGTTTACCCGTTACTACTCCTGGCACCGCATGTCCCACATTCATCGAGTAGGTGTCCATCATCCATGCCATTTCGCGGGCTGAGGTTCCCACATCAGGAGCCGGGATATCAACAGATGGGCCAATGTCTTTAATTAACTCACTGGTATAGCGGCGCGTAATCCGCTCCAATTCATTCACACTATAACGATTGGGGTCGAGCGCAATTCCTCCCTTGGCTCCACCATAAGGAATGCCTAACAGCGCACACTTCCACGTCATCAGCATGGCCAGCACCGAAACCTCTTGCAACGTTACGGCTGGGTGATAGCGAGTCCCGCCTTTATAAGGTCCAAGAATATCGCAGTGCTGAACGCGATGTCCCGCAAAAACCCGCACTTCGCCATTATCTAACTTGATGGGAATGGAGACAGTGACGACCTTACGCGGATTGCTCAGAATAGTTAGAACACCTTGATCTAAATGCAATTCTCTAGCTGCCGCCTCAAGATAGCTACAGGCTTGATCGGCTGGGCAAATGTGAGCTGGAGAAGGTGCTTCTAACGGTACCAGCGGTGATAAAACCATAAATCTTCTCGCAATCGTGGAATTCCACGAACTGAATGTCTATTTATTGATCCCTATGGCCAGACTAGCCGTTTTTCTAAAAAATATTCTATTTTGTAATCTTTGTTACTGTTTATTTTTTCAGTTTGTCCATTTGTGGTCGTGGTAGACCTTCAGCATGAATGGTAGCGCAGCGGAGCCGCGCTACCATTCACGCCTTAAGAAGTGATTCAGAGGTCTACTGAATACAGAGTGAATACAGAACAGGGCAAAAAAGGGGCTACCCGATCAACAGTCAGAACAATGATATTTGTGGGATATCAAACTTCCTGGATAGATTGAGAAGGTGCTTTTGACAATTGTTCGATCGTGTTCCACCAGCGATCGCGCCCATTTTGTTGATGCCAGTACCAGTATTCGCACCCCCACAGCAAAATAGTGCGATAGCCTAAATCCACTAACAGGTTTACAAGCCCAGAAGTTTGTTGGGGAGATGAACTGGGATACTGAACAGCATCCAGGGCAACAAGGTGATTCGGTTCCCAAGGTTCCGCTTGTGCTTCCGAAACCCATGCTTCTTTGCCGCTCGTAGACAGTTGTTGTTGCCATGCATTGAGTTTGTACCAGTATGCAGGGGATGGTTGTAGGTAACTAGATAGATTGCCATCTGGAACCTGTGTGTAAACATTGATTCCAACTGCATCAGCAAGCGATAGGCTTTCCTGGAATGCTCGATCGTCCTCATTCGAGCCTGCATCGGGTAGTGTAATTGCATTAGTTAGCAACAGTTTCTGTCTCGGCAGCGCTAGTGTACGGGCTAACTCAACCTCTTGACGCACAAATTCATAGCTCAAATAACGCCCCGATGTAATGGCTAGTCGAGTGAACGGTTCATTCTCAATCTGCCAGTATTTAAGATTGGGCGCATCGCGGGTATGTTCAATGACTTTTTGAATGAAGCGTAATGTGTAATTGGCGATCGCTGCATTGTGATCAACAGGTTGAGAAGTGATAGAAGTATCCTGTTGGGCAGCTAGCCAACTGGGGAAGTGAAACTCTGGCCAGCGTGGTGCTTTCATGCCAACTGTAAGTATCACTTCGATTCCGTGTCTGTGGCTTTCATCAAGTAACCAATCAAGAGTCGTGAAATCAAACGAGTTCTCTAATGGCTCAATCTCATGCCAGTAACTACATAAGCGAATTCTCTTAAGTCCAAGAGAGCAAATCTGACGAAAGGCTTCTTGATAGTTCAAGTTAATGTATTGGCACTGAAGTTGGCTAAACGTTGTTCCAACTTGAGTTTGACTTTGAGTTAGCAATTGCTGCAAATAAGGCAAGGCAACTACTTTACCTGTATCAGATACTACGAACCCAAGCAGAGTAGACACCGAGAGTGCCATAAACTGTCTTCTATAAGTCAAGTTGAACTACCTCACTCTCGAAGAAATATCTTTTATAGATACTCACTTATGGATACTCATTTGCAATCTGTGCCCTGTTGACTGCTCTTCTACTGAATGGCTTTATGATAAGGGATAATTCTGAGCAGGAAACCGCATTTTCGTGCTCAATTAAACGCAGCGACCGAAGAGCACAACAGATGTGAGACAGACGTTTTACGGAGCCTGAAGTAGACCTGTGAAGAACTAAGTTGAACCAATTTTTGCGACTTCTCTTAGCCGCTCCACATCGCGCATTGGGGGTGCACCGAACTGCCGCTTATACTCTCGGTTAAAGTGTGAAGGATCGTCATACCCCACCTGGTACGCCGCAGTGGTCGCGTCCAGATTTTGCCCCAGCATTAGACGGCGAGCCTCCTGAAGCCGCAGTTGCTTTTGGAACTGCAAAGGACTCATGGCAGTAACCGACTTAAAGTGATGATGAAAGCCCGAAACACTCATGCCAAGCTCTCGTGCAATGTTTTCAATCCGAAGCGGCTGGTTAAAGTCTTTACGAAGGCGATCGACCGCTCTGGCGATGTGGTGCGTGTAGCCACCGAGAACGGCAATCTGACGCAGCCGAGCCCCTTGCTCTCTCATTAGAAGTCGATAAATCGCGACGGATAGTTATAGTCAGTGATCTCCACGTCGAAGGTTCGGCTTGCCAAGCAGATTGTAGAGTGATGCTTTATTTGTCTAAATAAAGCATCACTCTACAACCTTAAAGCCGATGGCGGGATTTGAACCCGCGACCGCTCGATTACGAATCGAGTGCTCTACCACTGAGCCACATCGGCATAGACAGTAGACAAGTATAGCAGTCTTCCTTGCCAAGTTTCTACAAAGCGCGTTGAGAGATTGAAGAATTTGTAGATGAAGCTTCCATAACAGTTAGTCAACGTCCGATGACCCACATCTTTGTCTATGGTGCTATAGTACGTATGTACTGATGGGGACAAACCTGCACACCTGGAAACAGGGGGAGACATATGACTATAGGTACCAGACAGAGAAGAGTTAGTAAAGATCCAACTCCTGTGACGGCGACTCGGACCCTGGCACTGGATGCGGGTAACTATGACCTTAAGTTTTATGACGGCACGGGGCATCCAAAAGCGATTCGATCTGTACGTTTCCAGTTACCTCAAGGTCGAGATGCTGTTCGTTATTCTGAAGCCTCGCCTCTCATTGCGCTACCTGATGGTACACGGTACCACTTTGGCGCACAGGCTTATAAATACAGAAGGCAGCAGCAAACTGTAGTCGAAAATAAGGTTGAACTGGCAAAGCTACACTTGTACGCTTGTCTCGAACCTACAGGTGCAGAAGTTTCTGAGTTCCCCTTAAACCTTTACGTTTCTACTCCTGAACCTGCTAGAAACGAAGACGCGATTCGAGAGCAACTTTTAGGACTGCATGAGTTTGTTCGGAATGGCGTTGAGTTTCGGGTCAATGTAGAGCAGGTTGAGGTTGAGCGGGAAGGCATGGGGGCTTACCACTACGCGCGTAAGCAGGGACACATTCCCAACAACGGATACACGATTGTGGTTGATATTGGGGGAGGAACTTGGCTAACTCGTCTGGTTGATGCAGAAGGTGACGTGATTGATGAAAACGTCATGGATCGGGGCGGAACTTATGAGTTAGCTGCGTCGATTAGCTTCGACAGACGATTGACCGATATTCTCGGCACAACCGCAGACCCCAGCATTGTAATGGATGGCTTTCGGGTAGGACATACCTATGCAGATACCGAGTTAACTTGGGCACCCTGGCTGGAAGAGCATTTAGATTCCTGGTTTAAAGGAATTTTTCAAACCATCAAGGCTCAATATACGCCCTACATGGCGAGAGTGACCCGATTTTTGGTGACAGGGGGAGGTTCTCACCTGATCGCAGAGCGGTTGGCAGGGCGGAAATTGTTTGCTGTGATGGGTGATCCTCAGTTTGCAAATGTTCGTGGTTTGTTTCTTTTATCTAACGATACACAGCTATGTATGACAACAAAGTAAGGCTAAGCCAGGATGTCCTTGATAAGGCTGAACTCATTGCTGCCGAGTGGGGACTCAAAAATGCCCGTGCTGCTGTGGAAGCAGTCTTCCGTCGCTACTCAGATGAGTATCTGTATGGACGCGGGAAGTCCATGGATGAAGCGTCAAATGTTCACTTTTTGGACTCGACTACGTTTAACCAAGGACCGAGCAGCGGATGTGAAGCACTGAATGAGTTAGAAGACTTATTGGCAATGTAAGCCACAATTTTCAATTTTGTAGAGACGTGATTAATCTTTGCCTTTGGATTAATTGCGTCTCTACAAGAGGATTAACTGGTGGCAACTGAACCGTTTCGACGGCGATCGCCCGCTCCACTAATTGTTCCATCAGGGTGTTGCATCACAGTATGTACTCCACCAAAAAACATATTATGGTTTTCCCATAACACCAGTTCTCCATTGAAAGGAAAAGATGTTTTCTCAAAGTCTGAGTGATGAAAGCCAGGCTCTAGGCTGAGCACATCGTTCTCCCAATGCATCCGAGAACTGTTGACTGCATCATCTACCGACATATCAAAATCAATGATGTTGGAAATGACTTGAAGGATAGCAGTCCTGATTCGATTGGAACCACCAGAACCTAAAACAATCTCAGGCTGGTTCTGTTGTAGCACCATTGTAGGTGCCATCATTGAAGAGATTCTTACATTGTTTTGCCACTGATGAAACCCAGTGGGATGTAAATCTGCTTCGCCCAACATGTTGTTTGTCATCACTCCAGTTCCAGGAATGACATGAGAAGAGCCTTCCCCATTGGATGAGGTGACGCTAGCGGCATTTCCCTCTGCATCAACAACACTCAGGTGCGTTGTACTACCCCACTTATTGGTTACAGGAGTGAGTTGGTTAGCGTATTGGCTGATATGTTCAGAAGACAGAAAGTTTTGTGCTACATCGGGTTGATATAAGTTGGCATCATATCCATCTGTTCGAGCTTGATTGGTCAAGCGTATTGCATTGGATAGAATCTTCAGGTGTTCGGTTGTGCCAAAGCCAACGGTAGATAAATCTAACTGAGATAGTAGTGATAAGGTAAATGCGATTAGGCTACCGCCAGAACTAGGGGGAGGATTCGTTAAAAGTGTGTTGCCTCGGTAGCTAGTCTTTAAGGGTTTCCGTTCAATCACCCGATAATTTTTGAGATCTTCTAAAGTTAAATATCCTCCGTTTTCCTGACAATCCTTAACTAGTTGTTGAGCAATTTCGCCTTCGTAGAAGGCTTCAACTCCTTCTTCAACCAAACAATTTAAGGTGTCTGCCAGATCTGGAATTGCAAAGGTTTCGCCAGCTTGAAGTAACGCTCCATTAGGAGCAAAAATCTCCCGCGCTCCTGCGGTACGCAGCAAAATCGGTTCTAAAATTTTTAGACAGTAGGACTGAAAATCATCTAACAGGACACCCGTTTTAGCGTAGTGAATTGCAGGTTCAACAATTACCTCAAGCGGTAGTCTGCCCAATCGTTTATGAACGTGGAAAAGCCCTTTCGCAGTTCCAGGGACGGCGATCGCCCCTAGTCCAACATGAAACTCTTGAGCAACGCTGCCAAAATTGACTGAAACAGGACAAAAATCAATGTCTTTAACGTCTCGCTTTTGACCTGGAGTTTGAGTGAAAAAGTCAAATAAAATGTTTTCGTTGTGCTGCGTATGAGCAAGTAGAAAACCACCACCTGCCAAAGAAGTGAGCGTTGCTTCTGTGACACATGAGGCTAAAACTGCGGCGACTGCAGCATCAAACGCATTTCCACCTAACCGCAACATTTCTATTCCCGCTTCAGCCGTTTGCAAATTTCCGGCCGCGATCGCCCCACGAGTTTTCTGAATCATATAGCTGTACTAAGTAAGTAGACCTCATTAAACACTGTTGAAAAAAATGGGGGAGTACCCCGTTCCTTGTATTTGTCCATTTACTTAAATTTCTTAGAAAAACTGAAAAATACTAAAAATGTACGTTTCGTAAGGTTGAGGCGCAATTCTTAATTTAAATTAATATCTGACGAATGGGTAGCTAAAAACCAGCGATATTGCGGAGTCAATATCGAGTTGAATGCTGAGACGCAATTGCCCCAAAGTTTTTATAACAGCTACATAGCACTTTTAAAGTGAAAACCCTTGAGATTTTCTGACCATTTCTGGGTAAAAAAGCTTAAGGATCAACCAGAAACCCCCTTTCACTTTTGTGGAATTTGGTGAGCTACCCAAGGAGCAAAACTTAAATGGAAATTCTACGTGTTGTTGTTACAGGCACCACGGGAGCCGGAAAAACAAGCTTTATTCGTGCGGTTAGCGAAATCGATGTTGCTAGTCTAGAGCGGCAACCCACGAATGTTGATTTGCAGAAGCAAAGTATGTCAACGCTCGATTTTGGTCGGCTGACCTTCGGCGATTATCAAATGCTGCACTTGTACGGTATTCCCGAAAGTCCTCATCTGGATTTTATGTGGGACATTTTACTGCGTCGAGCCCATGCCTGTGTGGTTTTGATGGATGCTCAGCGTCCCCGAGATTTTCGCTCGACTCGTCGTATTCTGAGTAACTTGAGTCGGCGGAGCAAGGTGCCCATGATTGTTGGTCTGACTCATGCAGATTGTCCGGATGCGTGGACACTTGCTAATGCAGAGCTGGCCTTGGGTCTTAAGAGCGATCGATATTGCTCCCCTCTGGTCATCGTTAATGCAACGCAGCCAGAGTCAGTCCTGAGAAGTTTGTTAATTCTGACTCGTGAGATGATCAATGTTCCAGCTTAGGAACGAAAGCTGTTTACTTTCGCCGATCGCCGTGTCTGTCTTGCCTGAAGATCTTCTAGCCGAGTATCGGGAATTGCCTGGATCAGTTGGCGTGTGTAGTCCTGCTGAGGTGTGTTGTAGATTGCGTCAGCGGCTCCAATTTCCTCGATTTTGCCCTGGTTCATCACCATAATGCGATCGCTGACGAATTTCACCACGCTCAGATCATGGGAAATGAAGATATAGGTCAAGCCAAAATCTTGCTGCAAATCTTTCAACAAGTTGAGTACCTGCGCCTGCACAGACACATCCAGGGCAGAAACCGACTCGTCGCAGATAATGAAGCGTGGCTGGCAAACCAGGGTGCGGGCAATGCAGATTCGTTGCTGTTGCCCACCAGAGAATTCGTGAGGCATCCGGTGCATAGCGCTGCCGTCTAGTCCAACTCGCTCCAAGAGGGCGATCGCCTGCTGCCAGCGATCGTCTCGCGAGTCGCCAATGTTGTGAATCACCATTGGCTCAATCAGAGCAGCACCAATGCTCTGACGCGCATCCATTGAGCCAAACGGATTCTGAAACACAATCTGCATTTCCCGTCGCAGTCGCCTCATTTGAGTGGCATTCAGGTTAAACACGGATTGTCCGTCAAAGATGACTTCTCCTGAAGTTGGTTCAATTAGCCGGAGCAGCACTCGACTCAGCGTCGATTTGCCGCAGCCCGATTCACCAACCAAACCCAACGTTTCTCCGGGGTACACGTCAAAACTGACATCATCGACTGCATTGAGCATGGTTTTGCGACCAAATAGCCCCGTTCTAATCGGGAAACTTTTGGTCAGGTTGCGAACCGAGAGCAGCGGTTTTTGTTGAAGTAGACTGTGATATCGGTTGTCACGCTCGGTCGTGGGCACTTCCGACCAGAGCGTTTCTGTCTGTGCCGGATCAAGCGTTTTAGCGAGAATTTCGAGTTGTCCTGCTGGGTTAGTTTGCACCTGCATGAAGTCCGCGACCGTAGGCAACCGTTTTAGCTGCTGATCGGGGCGGGGACGGCAACTGAGTAGCCCTTTGGTGTAAGGGTGCTGAGGATTGGCGAACAGGTCATAAACATTCGCAGTTTCTACGATTCGACCGCGATACATTACCATGACGCGATCAGCGATTTCGGCGACTATGCCCATGTCATGGGTAATGAATAGGATCGACATACCTCGGCGATCGCGAATTTCCCTTAGCAACTCTAGAATTGTGGCTTGAATGGTTACATCTAGTGCTGTGGTTGGCTCATCTGCAATCAGCACTGCCGGATTGCCGCTCAGCGCCATTGCGATCATGACTCGTTGCTGTTGCCCGCCTGAAAGCTGATGCGGGTATCGGTTCATCATCGCTTCTGGGTTGGGCAGCTTGACTTCTCGAAACAGATCGAGCGCCCGCTTTTGGGCTTCCTCCTGGGAAACTTCCGCATGAAGCAGAATTGCTTCCACCACCTGATCGCCGCAGGTAAAAACTGGATTCAGGGAAGTCATCGGCTCCTGAAACACCATTGAGATTTGCCCACCCCGATAAGTGCGGCGATCGCCTGCTGGCAAACCCAGCAAATTCACAGGCTCCGCTGATACGGAGCGAGGATCGTGAAACCAAATTTCTCCATTAACCTGAACAGATTTGGGCAACAGCCCGATCGTTGCCAGGGAAGTGACTGATTTACCTGAGCCAGACTCACCCACAATTCCCAGAGTTTCACCCGCTGCCAGAGTAAAAGATGTGTCTTGCACCGCTCTCACAATGCCTGCATCGGTAGGGAAACTGATAGACAGATTGCGGACATCCAGAACAGGAAAGTTCATAAACTTGGAAGGCGATCGCGAGGGGTGAGTATCTTCACAATAGCCGCTATCAATACTAGAGCTAGAACAGTTGCTTCATTTATGACAACTGATACAGTTTGTTGCCAGTTCATCCCTCTAGCATTGTCCGGTGTAAATTGAATTTCCAGCTAGATCCGCCAAAAAAACGGAATCTTTAATAAAAAACTTTCAACTAAGCGAGGACAGCATGATCAGACGATGGAAACGATGGAGGCGGTGGCAACCCGTGCTGCTAAGGGACTTGCGGGAAAATAGCATACCCGTCACTCTAGAGATGTAGAGTACGGGAACAACTCTGCTATTATGCTAACCCTGCTGACTCTGGAGGGCCTGAAATGCTGTTAGACG